>CAYTTF010000009.1:0-30816 GCA_964440665.1 uncultured Myxococcales bacterium
TGCCCCTCAACCCGGCGCTGCTCTCGGACTGCAGCGGCACCAACCCGATCAAGTGCACGATCCCGGTTCCTGCCAACGGCGACTACAACGTGACCGTCGAGCTCGGCAACGCGGCGGCGGCCTCGATGTCCCGCGTCCAGGCCGAGCTCTATCGAATTGTCGTTCCGCAGGTGTCCGTCGCGGCCGGATCGTTTTCTCAGCAGACCTTCAGCGTCAACGTCCGGGCCGAGAAGCACGACGGCTACTCGGCGCCGGGCATGGTGCTCGATCTCTTGATCGACGGTCCGGCGCCAGGTCTGCACGGGGTCGGATTCGCCTCCGAGCCGAATATTCCGACCATCTTCGTGGCCGGCGACTCGACGGTATGCGACTGGGATCCCACCGCCTCCAACATTCTGGATCCTCTCCAGCGCGGTTGGGCGCAGGAGCTGTCCCAGTATTTCAATTCGGGAATCGCCGTCGCCAACTATGCCGACTCGGGCGAGACGGCGGGCAGCTTCTACGGCAAGTTCTTCCCGCCCGCCAAAGCCGCGATGAAGTCCGGCGACTACCTGTTCATTCAGTTCGGACACAACGATCAGAAGTCCGCCGCCGACATCGCCAACTATCAGTCCAATCTGATGAAGTACATCACCGACGCGCGGGCCAAGAACGTGACGCCGGTGTTGTTCACGCCGGTCGCCCGCAAGGGCGCGAGCACCGCCAATCCCGGTTTCGCCGGGTTGGATCAGCAGGCGCGGGACCTGGCGGCGGCGCAGAACGTGGCGCTGGTCGATCTGACGATGCTGGCCATCGCCTACTACAAGACGGTGCCGAATCTGTCGTCGGTGTTCGCGACACCCTCCGAGGGGACACACTTCAGCGAGAGCGGCGCGATCCAGATCGCGAACCTTGTGGCGCAGTCTTTGAAAGCCGGCTCGCTTCCTCTGAAGAGCTTCCTCAAATAGGCGCCGCGGCTCACGACCGGGCGTCGGCGCTTCTGGTTGTCTGCCTCGTTCTGGCGGCTGCCGCCTGTGGCACCACTTACCGGGAGGTCCGTCTCAGCGAGCCGGCGATCGCGGCAGCCGGCGGCCTGCAGGTCGAGGTCCAGCGCGTCTTCCTGAACGACGAGGTGATCGACGACGGCGAAGGTGACAACGCCGCGTTGATCGTGGAGCTGACGATCGCGAATTCCGGTCCAGAGAAGTACAGCGTGAAGGCGTCGTCGCTCTGGTGTCTGCTGGAGGTCGACACCACGCGGCCCGGTGAGACGCGGCTCTTGCCGCCATCGGTCGACGGCGAAGGGGCGTTCCCGGGCGAGCTGCCGGAGCCGCTGCTTCTGGAACCGATGGAGGTGCCCGCGGGACAGAAGCGATCGTTCTGGATCCTGTTTCGCGGTTACCAATTTCCAGACAGCGACATCCCCCGCCGGGTGCTGCTGAACATGCCGGGCGCGGCGGGTCATCCCTTGCAGCTGGTGCTGGCCGATCCGGCGCGCGGCACCCTCCGCTGGAACGTCGCGCCCAAGCGCAGCGCCTGGATGATCGGCTTCCAGAACGATTCGTTCGTGGGGAGCTATCTGAGAGGAAGCACCACCTCGATGCGGATTGCGCGGATCGCGAGCGCCGGACCTTTTCTCTGGGACCTGGGCTTCACCGAGACCGTGCTGGTGCAGAGCCAGGGCGCGCTGCGCTCACCCACCTCCTCCTTTTCAGACGTGGGGCTCGAAGCCCACCTGACGCTGCCCGTCTGGAAGTGGGGCGCCCCGCTGGATCCCCGCCGAATCGGTTTCTACGCCGGCGTCGAAACGCAATTCCTGACGGCGATCATGCCGCCGCCGCCGCCGGACACGGTGGTGCAACCGATCGTCTATGGCGCGGTCGAGCCCGAAGTCGGGCTGGAGCTGGACATCGGCGCGCTCCGGAACGCCGCCACGCCGTTCCCGATCTACAACGCCGGCCGAAACCCGATCCCGCGCTGGCTGGTCCGCTACGGGTACACCCACGCCTGGATCGGCCACGGCACCAGCGATGGCTTGGTGACCAGCGTCCGATTGGTCTGGTGAGAGGGGACGCCGACCCGGCGTCACCCGGGGGGCCCGATGACGAAGTTCTTGGCCCACTGCGCGATGTGGTTGGAGGTCGTGATGTCCTGAAACGGCAGGCAGAAGGAGGTGTAGCTGGGATCGTTGCCGCCGACGCCCAGCTTGATCCCCACCATCCAGATCAGCGTCCCCTTCTTCGTTTCACCGGTATCGGTCGGCGCGGGCGGCGAGCGCAATCCGTACTGCCGGGTCGACGCGAAGGTCAGCCAGATGACCTTGTCGAGCTCGTCCAGCTGTTCGGTGAAGGGCGCCCACTTGGGGAAGGAGTTGGTCAAAGCGGTGGCCCCGGCATCGCCCACACCGGGGCCGTTGGCGTTGGTCAGCAGGGCGGGCGTCGCGTTCGCCGCGAGCGGGGCGAGGTAGATCGTCGCCGTCGCGTCGGTGTCCGCGTCGCAGGATATGTCGGGTTTCTTCCCCAACGCCGGCGTCCCAGCCGTGCAGGTCGATTGGTCGTAGGCCACCATGGTCCCGTCCGGGCTGATGGCGGGGTAATAGTTGTTCTGGCCCAGCACCGGCGGAATCAGCACCTGTGGCGGACCCCAGGCACCGGCGGTCAGCTGGATGAAGTCGATGCCGCCGGTCGAGGGACGCTGGTCGGTCGTGCTGGCCGTGACATCGACCGAGGTGAACGCGATGGTCTCGTCGCCGGCCTTCGACCAATCGGGGTGATCGGCACGCAGGCCCCCGAGATCGATCGTCTGCGTGACCAGCCCGCTGGTGCCGTCGAAAATCATCAAATTGGCTGGCCCCACCTTGGCTGAGCTGCCGGTGTTGGCGTTGTCGCCGAAGACGCCGACGAACTGGGTGCCGTCCCTGTTCCAGGATTCGAACTGGCTTCGCTGGGCGAGCGCAAACGGCTGGAGCGCCACGTTGTTCGTCACGTCCCAGAGCAGGAGTCGGCCGTCGCCCTGTCCATTGGCGCTGGCGACCAGCTTGCTCCCGTCGGGCGACAGCGCGTGACAACCGACGCAGGCGATCGAGGCGCCGGCGGCGGCCGGCGTCAGGTAGGGCGCGGGCGTGGCGGTGCTGCCGCCGAAGTCGTAGCGCATGATCGCGGTCTTGTTGCTGGTGGTCCAGTAGTAGAGGGCGCCATGGACGGCGTCCTGCGCGAACTGCATGTTGAAGGTGTCGCTGGCGCCAACCGAGGTGCCGGTGTCGTCCGTCCCCCGCACCATCAGGTGGACGGCGCCCTGCCCCGCGTTCGAGCTGGCCACACTCGCCCACAATCCGGGATCGGGCAGATAGATGCAGCCGGTGATTCCGGCCGGCGCTACACATTTGATGTAGCTGGTGACGGTGGAGAGCGCTCCCGTGAAGCTGACCTCGAAGAGGGTGTTGTTGGCGCCGGGGATGAAATGGATCTCGACGTTCGAAATGTTGGGCGGAAACAGCACGCCGTCGTTGGGGTAGACGAGCTGCGGCGACCGGGTCGTGTCGTTGGTGGTGCTGGTGAACCGGGTGGCGGCATCGGTGGGAACCGTCGGCATCCCGGGATCGGGGCCGCTGAAGGAGTAGTTGACCGTCAACGTTGCGGTGGCCGTGTGCGCGCTGTTGACGGCCGTGATGATCACGATGCCACCCTTGGTTCCGTTCGTGGTGACCAGGCCGTTGTTGTCGATGGTCACAATGCCGTTGGGGCTCGTGGTGTAGCTGACCTGCTTGGTGAGATCGGTGGGGGCGCCGTTGACGGTTCCCGTCACCGTGTACTGCTGCGTCTGCGCGGGCGCACCGCTGCTCACGGTCAGGGTCGCCGTCGCGGGGGAGATGGACAGGTCGGTCAGTCCGGTAACGGGTGGAGCGGTTCCGCCGCTGCCACCGAGAGCGCCGGTTCCGCCGGTTCCGCCACTGCCGGCGCTTCCGGTCAGGTTCGCCGGGCGGAACGCACAGCCGAGCCCCGCGCACATCGCCGCCACGAGCAGCGGGCGCGAAACCCGCATCCATTCCAAACGCTCTCGGGCTTCCATAGTCTTCATGTCGTTCGTCCGTTCTGGAGCCGGTGATATTCGACGGCTCGGGGAGGGGAAGATCGCGCCTCGCGGAAACGCCCGCCGCATCGATTCCCTCTGGGGCAATAGTGATCCATTCCGCGCGAAACTTGGTCACCTTTTTCGAGCAGCGGTTTGGACCTGGGCTCTCGGCGACCTCGGGAGCTGGCTGGGGGAAACTCCCACCCACGCCCACATGCCGGGCTAGCCTTCGGCGAACGTCCCGATCGCTGCCAGCACGCGCGCATCGACAATCGGCTGCGTCTCGCCGGTCGCCTTTCGCTGCTGCGCGGAGATCTCGAGGGAATGATTGCCCCCTTCCACGACGAGCAGCGTGCTGGGGGCGGTCATTCGCGCGCGCACGCTCGCCAGTTGATCGAGGGGACAGAGCGGATCGCGCGTCCCCTGCACGAAGAAGATGGGCCGCTTGAGCGCCAGGAGAACCTGGTCCCGCAACGCGCCCGTGGACCCGGACTGGAGCGGATAGCCGAGGCAGATGACGCCCGCGACCTCCTCCTCCAGCGCCAGGTGGCACCCTACCCGGCCCCCCATCGATTTACCGATCAGATAGACCGGCCCGCTGGCCTGCAAACGCGCCTCGACGAGGACGGTTCGATGCGCCTCCACCAGCGCCGGCAGGCGATCGGGCGTCTTGCGCCCCGCCCGCATATAGGGATAGTCGAACGCCTGGACATCGCCCAAGGTGGCCAGCCGATCCCGCCAGGCCACCATCCAGGCCGACGACGACGCTGCGCCCGCGCCGGGGGCGAGCAGGAAGAAGGGGCGCGGGCTCAGGCGACCACCTGCTCCGTCTCGATCGGCGTCTTCGGGACGAACAGCACCAGGACCAGGCTGGGCAGGCTGGCGACGAACGCGAGGGTGAAGAACAGCGGATGTCCGAGGCGGGTATTGAGCGGTCCGGATGCGTAGCCGGAGAAGGTGCTCGCCAGCGACACGACCGAGGTCGCCATCGCGAAGTGCGACGCCGAGAACGCGCGCCGGCACCGCTGCATCAGGAAGACCGTGCTGGCGGCCATGCCGAACCACGCGACGAGCTGCTCGAAGAGGACAATCGGCAGGATGCCGCCGAAGGAAGGCTTCCAGACCGCCATCCCGATATAGAGAGGAATCGCCAGATTCTGTGCGTAGATCATGGGAATCAGGCTGCGTCCGAGGCCGCGGCGCGCGACGATGGCCCCGCCCACCACCACGCCCAGGATGGAAGCCGCCGTTCCGAAACCGTTGAGCACACCGCGGTGGGCGGTGTCGACGCCCAGATCGCGCAGCAGGGGCTTGGACATCGCGAACATCATGATGTCGCCGAGTCGGTAGAACAGGAGGAACGAAAGAACCAGCATGGCCTGCGGCTGGGTCACGAAAGATCGGTAGGCGACCAGGAAGGCCCGGGGTTTCGCCAGGCGCACGCTAATGAGCGACGGGCCGTCGCTGCCGCCGTCGCTTTCGCTGCCGCCGTGGCCTTCGACCGTCTGGGGCTTTTGCTCCAATGGGCGCGGCATGACGATCGCGTTGACGATCGCGATCAGAATCATCAGCACCCCGGCCGCCCCGAATCCGAGCAGCCAGCTGGTCCGGCCGGCCAGGACGACCAGGACCGACGAACCGACGATCATCGCCAGCCGATAGGCCCCGAGGCGGGTGCCGGAGTAAAGCGCCTGGCCTTTCGTGTCGAGCGCCTGCAGGTAGAAACCGTCGCAGGCAATGTCGTGGGTCGCGTGCACCACGGCCAATGCCGAGAGAACCACCCAGAAGCCGGTCAAGTTCCGGCTGGGGGAGAGCCCGGCGACCACGAACATCCCCAGGCCGAGGGCGACCTGCAGCACCCAGAGCCAGGTCCGCTTCCGGCCGAACAGATCCAGGAACGGGCTCCAGACGAACTTGAAGGTGACAGCCAGATGCAACAGCGAGGTGGATCCAATCTGGGTCGCCGAGGCGCCAATCGCCGTGAGGTACTCCGTCCCCATCTGGTGCAGGAAGCTCCAGGGCAATCCCTCGCCAAAGTAGGTGGTCGAGGTCCAGAGCAGGGCGCGTTTGGAGCGTGGCGGCATGCCGGTCGAACGATGGTCGAGCGCGCGCCGCGGCGCCGCCAGTTATTTCTGCCGGGAATCGGGTTGCGTGCGGGCTTCCAACGTATAGACTAATATCAATGGGTAACGGCGCCGCTCGAAGCCTGGACGATGGTGGGCTGGTGCGCGCCCTCAAGGCGCTCGGCGACGCGACCCGCTTCCGCATGACCCAGGAGATCGCGGCGGCCGGCGAGCTCTCCTGCGGCCAGGTCGCCGACCTCTTCGATGTGTCGCAACCGACGATCTCGCACCACCTCAAGATCCTGATCGAGGCGGGCGTCCTGGTTGTCCGCAACGAGGGGAAACACCACTACACCGCCGTGAACCGCGCCCTCCTGGCCAGCCTGGGGGAGCTGCTGCCGCTGCGTCTCGCGCCGCTGGCCCGGCGCCCGCCGCCGCGCGAGCGGGTTGCACCACGCGAGCGGGTTGCCGCGCCGCGCGAGCGGCTCGCTGCCGTCAAGGCCCGGACGTAGGCCCGCCCAAGCTCGGCGAACGGGCGATGTGGATGTGGCGATGTGGATGAAGAATGTAACCCTTTTCCATTCGATACATCGAAATATTTGAATCTATCAATTCAACGCGCCCCGCGGGCCGCAACCGCCCGGCGCACCCACAAGGAGAAAGACGAAATGGCCACCACGAAATGGGATGTTGATTTCACGCATTCGAACGTCGACTTTTCGGTCCGTCACCTGCTGGTCTCGAAGGTCCGCGGACGCTTCAACAAATGGAACGGGACGCTGCTGATCGACGAAGCCAATCTGGGCGCCTCCTCGGTAGAAGTCCAAATCGACGCCGCCAGCGTCGATACCTCGGAGCCCAAGCGGGACGAACATCTCCGGTCGGCGGACTTCTTCGACGTCGAGAAGTACCCTCACCTCACCTTCAAGAGCACGGCGGTCGAGAAGAACGGCGACGACCGGCTGCGCGTGACGGGCGATCTGACCCTCCACGGCGTCACCCGCCCCGTCGTCCTGGACGTCGAGCGCGGTGGCAGCGTCCGGGATCCCTGGGGATTTCAGCGCACCGGGTTCACGGTGACCGCGACCATCGACCGCAAGGACTTCGGCCTCACCTTCAATCAGGCGCTCGACCACGGCGGGCTCGCGCTCGGCGAGAAAGTGTCGATCAGCATCGACGTGGAAGCGACCAGCGCGGCGGTGGCGCTGGCGGCCTGAGCGCCGCCGCGGCAACCGAACAGCGCAGCGGCAATCGAGACCGCCGCGTTCAGCGCGCCAACACGACACAGAAGACGGTCACCAGGACCGCCAGACAGAAGCTGGATCCCAGGAAGAGGATCCGCTGGCGCGCAGCGTAGCGGTCGAGGTACCGCTTGAGCGGATCTCCCCCCAGCTGTTGGCGCCGCTCTTCAGCCGTCTCGTAGTACTTGCTCCACTCGTTGGTCGTCGCTTTCGCCACAACCTGCTCCTATTCTCCCCTGTCGGTTCTTTTCGACGGGAGCGATGGATTTCTTGAGCGGGAACTGTGACCCGATCGTCACATTTCCGCCGGGGGGTGGCTGATATACGCGAGCGATCTCTGGTGGGGCTCCCGTGAACACCGCGTCGCTTCGCACCACGCTCGCCGCCTTTCTGATCGCCGTCGGCGCTTTCGGATGTGGCGCGACCGACAATCGACCCGCCGAATGGGCCTACATCTCCCCGGCCCTCTTCCAGCCGAACTGCGCCACCACCAGCTGCCACAACCCCGCCGCGGCGGTGTCTGGTCTCGATTTTTCGACACCCGACAACGGATACGCCAGCCTGACCCGCCTCTGGGTCTGGGTGGTCACCGCACCCGACGCGGCGACGACAGTCGTGAGCACGCCCTGCGCGACGGTCGACGGCACCCACGTGTGCGAAGAAATGTTGCGGCCGCTGGTGACGCCCTTCGATCCCGAGGGATCGCGGGTGGTCAACATGCTGCGCGCGCGCGACGCTCCGCGCATGCCGCCCGATCGTCCGCTGCCCGAAGACGACATCCGCCTGATCGAAAGGTGGATATTGAACGGGGCGTGCCAGTCGGGCGCCAGCTGTCCGGGCGACGCGGCGGTGAGCGACACGGCTGCGCGCGATGCGGCTGCGGCCGACGCGAGGGCGGACGGATCGGATGCGGCACATAAGCCAACCGACGCGGCCACGGACCGGACCGCGGGGAACTAGGAAGGAGAGCGTGGCAACTCGACTTCCATACTCCGTTCGCTTGAGCCTCTGGGGTTCCTTGGGTCTCTTGGGCCAGCTGGGTCTCGTCGGCGGCCTGGTGGGGTGCAGCTCGACGCCGGCAGAACCTCAGAATCCCGCCTGGGCGGACGTCGCACCGATTCTCCGCGGGGAATGCAACAGCTGCCACGGTTGGACCGCCCCGACGACGGGCGCCGGGTACCGTTTCGATTTCTACGACGTAACCAAAGACGTCTGCGGCGATGCCTACCTGGCCCTCAACTCGGGCGTGCTCCTGGCTGGGTCGTCGCTGGCGGCGCTGCAGATCGAGACGGACGTGGTTGCCGCCGCTGGCGCCAAATGGCCGCGTATGCCGCCGCAACCCAGCCCGGCGCTCCCCGACTGGGAGCGCGGCGCGATCGAGCGGTGGGCCGGGCAACCTGTCAAAGGTCCACCACCGCCCGGCAACCGCTCACCCACCATCCTGGTCAGCGACTATCCCGCGGTCGCCGGCAAGGAGCTCGCCTTCACGGCCATCGTCGACGATCCGGACGGCGACTCCACGATCGGCGTCATCGAGGTGAACGGGTTGGGCTTTCTGATGAACCGGCCCGGATCGTTCGACGTGCGGTTCGACTCGTCGGCTTGGCCGGCCGGAGCACAATCGGTCAGCGCCGTGCTCTGCGACGGCTGGGCCCGCGCAAACTATGATCTCGGCGCGATCCAGATAAAACACTGAGACCTCTCGGTGGGAACGACGTGCGACGGGCGATGGACAGCATCGGAGGTCGCACTCGAGGACAGGAGTTGAATGGCACTCCTCGGTTGGCGCGGCCGATCGTCGCGGTCGTATTGCTGCTCGCGGCGATTCCCCGGGTCTGGGCCGCCATGAGCGACCAAGGCATGTTGTGGCCGGACGAGATCTATCAGTCCGTCGAGCAGGCCCACCGTCTGGCGTTCGGGTACGGTTTCGTTCCCTGGGAGTTCCAGGACGGCGCGCGTTCCTGGCTGTTTCCAGGCGCCTTGGGTCTGCTCTGGAAACTGGGGATGCTCGTCGGGATCGGGTCTGAGCCAGTCCTTCTGCTCCTCACGAGGTTCGCGATGGTTGGGTTGGCTCTGCTGGGGATCTATGCATCGATGCGAATCGCCGAGGCATTCGCCGGTCCCATTGCGGCGCTCCTGGCCGGGTTTCTGGGTGCGACCTTCCCGGGATCCATCATCTATGGGCACCGCTGCATGAGCGAAATGGCGAGTGCGCCGATTCTGGCGGTGGCGGCGCTGCTCTGCTTGAGCAGCGATCGCCGACGGCTGTTCGCGGCGGGCGTCCTCGCTTCCGTCGGCGTCTTCCTGCGCTATCAAAACGGACTGGTGACAGCAGGGCTGCTGGTGGTGTTGTTGGTGAGCCCCCGGCGGCGAGATGCCATTCCATATGCCGCTGGGGCAATGCTCGCTGGTCTGGCCGGAGGGGCTCTCGATTGGCTCACCTGGGGACGACCGTTCCATTCTTTCTTCGCCTACCTCCGCTTCAATGTCGTCGAGGGCAAGTCGGCCGACTATGGAACGGCCCGTTCTCCTACTACGCCGAGACAGCCTGGACCTCGACCGGCATCGCGCTCGTCGCGATCGTGGTCGGGACCATGGCCTCCTGGCGACGCGCCCCCGGTCTTCTTCTCGTGGTCGCCATCTTCGTCGTCGCTCATTCGCTGGTCGGTCACAAAGAATTCCGCTTCCTCATGCCGGTGGTCCCGCTGCTTCTCGCGCTCGCGAGCGTGGGTCTGGTGGACTTGAGCGAGCGGCTATCGCCGCGCACAGGCCCCCGAGCCCGCGAGGCCAAACCGACGAGCAAGGCGAGCAGGACCAGAAAGGCAGAGGGCAGGCCCGCTGCCGGAGGTGTCGCCAGGAGGCTGCGCCATATGGGGCTTCAACCCCTCGTCTTGGCGGCTGGACTCTGCGCCAGTGTGCTCATGCTGGAGAGCGCGTCGAGCGCCACGCTGTCCGGCATCCGGCAACCTGCCGACCCCGATGAGGGAAGGCAATCGGTGTGGCATCACGGCGAAGGCGTCAACCTCTCGCTTCGCAAGGCGGGTGAAGAGCCCGACCTGTGCGGCGTGTTGCTGGCCGGACCTTCGGTCGTCTGGACGGGGGGATACACATACCTGCATCGAGATGTCCCCTTCCTCGCGACGGACGTGGCGGCAAGCGAGCTCGTGCCGTTCGCGAACTACGTGATCATGCCCTCGATGTTTCCTGCGCCGCCCGGCTACACGCCGCTCGACAGCATTCGCGAATGGACTCTGCTACGTCGGCAGGGGGGTTGCCGACCTGCGCCGCCCAACTTTGCGCGGCTGTTCGAGAGGTGATGGTGTCCGCGCCGCGCAAACGCCAAACGCGTGTCAACCGTCGACCAGCGGCGAATCGTAAGGAGCCGGCGCCCACGCTGCCCGATCGGGCGGGTCCGATCGGCAAGCTCGTCGCCACCTGGTGGGCCCCGCCTCTGTTGCTGCTCGCGCTGGGAGGTCTAATCTACGCGACCTCTCTCACAGATGGTTTCGTCTTGGACGACGAGGCCCAGATCACCGGCAACCCGAGCATCCGCTCACTTTCGATGCTCGGCTCCTATTTCACCGGGTCGTCGATGGACACCGGCGGCGGCGGTCTGGGCGGCATCTACTACAAGCCGGTCATGACGTTGAGCTACGCCCTGATCTGGGCCGTGGCCGGACAATCGGGACCCGCCTTCCACGCTTTCCAGCTGCTGCTGCACATCTTGGTTGCCTATCTCGCGTTTGAGGCATTCCGGTTGTTCGTCGCCCGCGGGCTAGCTCTGGCGCTCGCGCTCATCTTTCTCGTTCATCCGATCAACACTGAGTGCGTCGTCTACGCGGCGAATCTTCAGGACACGCTGTACATGGCCTTTGGCCTCCTGGCGTTGCGAACGTTCAGCCGCCAGGGTCGATTCGGTTGGTGGCGTGGCCTCGCAACGGGCGTGCTCCTGCTTCTGGGCATGCTTTCGAAGGAGACCGGCGCCCTGTTTGTCTTGGTCTGCGGGGCCTACGTCTATCTCTTCAAGAGAGACCACCTCAGGCCATTCGCCGTGGCCGCAGGCGGGATGCTGCTCGCCTATCTCGGACTGCGGTTCGGCGTCGCGCATCTGCATGTCTTGAAAGCGGACACGGCGCAGATCGCACGGGCGTCGGTCGCGGCCCGCCTCCTGACCATGCCGGCGGTCCTCTGGCACTATATTGCCACGTTCTGCTGGCCCGCGCGGCTCACCGTCACGCAGGATTGGGTCGTAACGCGCCCAGGTCTGGTCTCCTTCTGGCTACCGCTCTTCGGTGTTGGGTCTTTCGCTGCCGTGGTCGTGTGGTACTGGCGCGCCCATCGAGATGGGGCCTTTTGCTTCTTCGCGCTGTGGACGGCCGCCGGTCTCGGCCTTCACTCTCAATTGTTTCCGCTGGACGGCACGGTGGCAGACCGCTGGTTCTATTTCACGGAGCTCGGGGTTCTGGGGATGATAGGTGTCTTGGCGCGTGACTTGGCCCAGCGACGCAGCGACGCGGCGACGCGCTGGCCGGCGGCCGCCACATTCGTTCCGCTCCTTCTGGTGCTCGCGGCTCTGGGGCCGCGGGCCCATTGGCGCAGCCGCGACTGGCGCGACGGCGCGACGCTGTATGCCCACGATCTGGAGCTGCTCCCCGATTCGTTCGTTCTCCTGAACGATTACGGCGTGGAGCTGGTGCGCGCAGACAGGGTGGCGGAGGCAGAGCCTTACTTTCGGCGCTCGGCGGAGGCGGCCCCGCACTGGAACATCAACTGGAGCAACCTGGGCGCCGTGCAGGAGCAGCTGGGCCAGACGGACGAAGCCAAGAGATCGCTCGAGCGATCGATGGCGAATGGAGCGTACGCGTTCGCTTACGAGAACTACGCACGGATTCTGGCCCAATCGGGCGCGTTCGACGACGCGCGCCGATTTCTGATCGAGGAAGCCCTCCCGCGGTTTCCGGGAAACCCCACGCTCACGGAGCTCAAGAGAACCATCGGTGCTCGAGGTCAATGAGTAGATAAGACGGTCGGTGGCCGCGATCCGGCGTCGCCTCCCGATGCACAATTCACCAGGAATGAGGCCGTTGCCGCACAGGGCTGCGACGACCCGCCGTCGCGGACGGTGAGCGTGAGCGTCTGCGCGCCGGCAGTCGTGCAGGTGTAGAGGGTTGCGTCCGCGGACGGATCGACGAACGCCCCGGAGGTCGCGATCCACGCGTAGGAAAGCGGGTCGGTCGCGTCGGGCGCGGTGGCGGTGACCCCGACGGTGATCGCGCCAGCTGGCACCGATGCCTGCACCGGTGTCACCGTCCAAGATTGAATGTTCGGGCAATTGGCGGAGCTGGGCTGGTCGCCGCCACACACCAGCGTCAGACCGATGAAGGTCGGCTGGCCGGGCGTCACATCGAATGGCGCGCTGGTGCCCGTGCAGGAGGCGCCGGTGCTCGTTGTCGCCTCCAGCTCGACGACGTCGCCGATTTCGGGCGCGAGCACGAGGTCCAACGACAACGTGGCGCCCGGACGGCTCACGTCAATCGTTCCCCGGGCCAGTGTGACGTCCGCGGATGACAGAACCAGATAACTGACCGAGCTGATATTCGACCCGGCCGGCAACACCAGAGCGAGACGGCTCGTAAAGGCGTCGGAGCTTGCGCCGCCGGAATCGGCAACATTCGAGCAGCCCCCCGCGGCGCCCACACCGAGCGCAACGGTTGCGAGCAACATTGCATGTCTCGCGAAAGACAAACATTCCCCGTTGAGTCTCATTGTCACCGCCGCCCCCGTAGAGTGGCAGACGAAGTGCCGTGGCACAACACTCTGCGGCAGAAAAGCCCTCATTTGAAGGTTACAATTTCCGCGCAATTAAAAAGGGGCACATTCGATTGCTCGAACGCGCCCCTCTTCTAGCCGGCTGTTTGCGCCTGCCGGCGAGGCTCAGACTGCTCTGCTCTTAGTGGCCGACGTTGCAGGTCGCCGCCGAGGTGCAGGGCTGGTCGATGTCGCAGGTCATCAGGTTGTTCGCCACGCCGATCGGAGAATCGGTCGAGAAGAACAACGACAACACGCTGCCGCCAGCCGCCGCGGCGACGTACTGGGGGGCGCAAGCGCCCGTCCAGGTCGAAGCCGCGAGGCAGGCCGCTTTGGCAACCGTGGCGCCATTGCAGAGGCAAGGCGTCGGGTCATCGAAGTTGCTGCCGGTCTCGCCGTAGTCGGCCGTGGCTGCGTGGATGGACGCCTGGCAAGAAGCCCCCTGGAGGCAGCCGAGCAGCGCGACGCAGTTGGCCTTGTCGCTGGCAGAGGTGAAGCCGTTGCAACCGAAGGTCGCGAGGGTGCTTCCCAGGCCGGTGGGCGAGGTGTTGAAGCAGACGCCCGCGTTGGTGCCGGTCTGCTCGCAGATCGCGCAGTTGTCCTGGACGATCGTGTGGCAGGTGGCATCGCAGGTGGTGCCGTTCGGCGGGTCGCAGGTCTCGCCCGTCTCGACCTTGCCGTTGCCGCAGACCGGCGCCACGACGATGGTGTGGCAGTTGGCATCGCAGGTCGTACCGTTCGGCGGGTCGCAGGTCTCACCCGTCTCGATGATGCCGTTGCCACAAACCGGCGGCGGCGTCTGCGTCTGGCAGAGCGTGCTGCAGGTGGTGCCGTTCGGCGGATCGCAGGTCTCGCCCGGCTCGATTACGCCGTTGCCGCAGACCGCCACGTTGATACAGTGGACGGTCATCGTGATTGTCGTCAAGGGGCAGCTGGCCGGTACGTGGTTGTCGTTGACCGACAGGGTCAGCGTCTGGGTGCCGGCCGCCGTGCAGTGGTAGTTGGTGCTCGGCGAGGTCGGCGCGTCGAAGTTGGCGGCCGGGGCCCACGCGTAGGTGAGGACGTCGGGCGGGGTCAGGCTGGTGTCGGGATCGGTCGCGAGACCGCTCACGCTGATCGTGCCACCGACCGAGGTCTGGGCCGGCGACGCCGACGACGCGACGATGCTCGGGCAGTTGTCGCCCTGGACGACGGTCGCCGTGATGCCAACCGAGCCGGGGGCAGTAGACTGACCGCCGCCGCCGCAGGTCAGCGTCAGGGTCACGTTGGTGGCCTGGCCGGACACGACGTTGAACGGCGGGCTGGTGCCCGTGCAGGGCAGGCCGGTGCTGGTGGTCGCGGTCAGCTTGACCACGTCACCGGTGCCGGGAGGCAAGCTGATGTCGAGTGAGAGGGTCGCGTTCGGATCACTGACGTTGATGGTGCCGGAAGCCAACGTGGCGTTGGTCGACGACAGCACGGTGTAAGCAACCGAGCTCACCGTGGCGCCATCGATGATCAGGGCCAGCTTCGCGGTGCCAACGTCAGTAGGGTTGGTGGTCTTGGAACAGCTCGTAACCACAGCGCCGCCCAGTAGCGCGACGGCCGCGAGAGCGGTCAGTTTCGCCGAATTTCGAATCATCACGGTATCCTCCCAAATTTTTGCGATTGGTTGACTTCAACGGCTTGCTCCGCAAAAGGGCGGAGCAATCGCTGTCCGTCCCCTAAGCAACTTCCAAGCCGCCTCGGCGCCTGCTGCGGGAAGCCGGAAATCCGCCGTGCTTTCGTCATGCGGGACCGTGAAATAGCAATCGCCCGTACGAACTATTTAATCGTGACTCTCCGATAATCGAAGATCCTCCTACGGATTTCGGAAACATGCGCCGGGCATCAATGTATGGGCTCCTCTCACCCGGATGTACGGGCTCCTCTCACTCCGAAAATCGGGCTGCACTGTTTGATAATCGGAAAACCCGACGCTTCGCGCGGGACGGGGTTCGAGGCCAGTTCTCGGGAAAACACCACGAGAGCAAACGGTTAGCGGCCTCACGGAGCCTGGCGGGAGCTTGGCCCGATCTTTGTTAGGGCGATGGCCAGGCGTCTTCGGCCAGCATCGGTCGAGAGCCACACCGAAAACCAGAACAAAGGATAGGGAGGCTCGATATGAGAACTTCGATAGTAGGCGCCGCATTCCTGCTCGCAGGAGCAGGGGCCGCCACAGTCGCAGCGGTTGATACGACCGGCAATACCATCGCGCTCAACGGCTCGGACACGCTGTTCGACGTCACGAACGCGGTCATTGCCTCGTGCCCCGGGCAGTTTTCTGATTTCGCCAGCCACGGCATCACGTACCAGGGCGGCGGGTCGGGCGTCGGAGCCGGGGCCATGGGCCTCAACACCCAGCAGCTAAGCCCGATGTCCCGTGCCCTGAAGAACACGGAGTACTGTTCCATCGCGGCGCCGGCCAGCTCCACCCTCGCGGAGGATCTGCTCGTGGGCATCGACGGCGTGTCGATCGCCGCCAACCCGACCAACAGCTGCTCCAGCAGCGCCGCGAACGGTTTCGGATCGGCCGCTGCTTTCGCCGTCACGAATGACGGCACGGCAACGGGCGGCGCGCCCGCGACCTGCCCGGGCTGCGTCGGGACCAACTACACCTTCGCCGATTCGTTCGACGCCCTCAAGGTTCTCTACTTCGGCCTGACCCACGACAACACCTACAGCTGCTCGAGCCCGGTGCGTAAGTCGCTGATCAGGAACTGGAAGAACCTCTTCTCGTCGGATTGCGCCGCGGGAGACACGACCTGCTCCGCCGGCCTCACCCACGCCTGGCGCCGCAGCGATCTCTCCGGCACCACGGACGCTTTCGTCAGCGTCCTCAACCCGCCGAACGGTACCCTCACCAACGGCAAGGGAGCCGCGGTGACCGTCGGAATCGGAACGCTCTCGACCGTTCCGGTCGGCAAGTCGGCCAAGTCGAACCCGTTCTGCAACACGTCCGACGCCACAGCGGCCGTAGCGACGACCAGCTTCGGCGGCGGCGGGGACTTCCAGGACCTGGATCCGGTGCGCACCAACTGCGTGGCTGGCAAGGACGGCGTCTGCGCCGGCTTCAAGAACTTCGCGACGACTGGCGGCTCGTTCGCGGGCGATCTCGGCGTGGTCCTGCCGATCCTCCTCCCCGACTCGGCTAGCACGCTGCCGGCCGACCTCTACCCCGCGACCGCATGCAGCACGGCCTGCACCCTGGTCGCTCCGATCCGAGGCAATCGCCTGGCGAGCTACCCGGGCTACACCTGTCCGGGCGGCTCGGCCCCGATCGCGGGCAACTGCTTCGTCCCGTTCGCGGGGAGCGCGGCCTCGCCCGATCCTCGCTGCGTCACGGGGAACGCCACCAAGTGCGTCGACCTCAGCGGTAGGCCTGACGGTCGCGCGTACAACCTGGCGACCATTGTCGCATCGAGCCAGATCCCCGCGGCCTCACGAGGCAGCACCCCGTTTCAGTTCGCGCTCGATGCCAACGCGCGCATCCTGAGCGCCGGTGGCTTCTACCGCATCCACTCGAACACGGCCGGTCAGAGCTACGGCGGCGATGCGAACACAACGGGCATCTGCCAGCAGAACGACGACACCTCGCAGATTGGCTGTCTGACCGACTCCGATCCCTGCAGCGTCGGATACGCGGGACGCGGCGCGGCCCAGGCCTTTGCGGGCAACGTCACGGCGAACACCGCGGTTTCGGAGCCGCTCAAGGCCCTAGCCGTCAACGGCACCCCGCCGTTCACGCCCGGCGGCGATCCGGATCTGGCCCTCAAGAACCTGCTGCAGCCCGCGGGCACGCTGCCGCTCTATCCGCTGTCGCGCCGCCTGTACCTGGCGACGATCTACGGGTTCTCGAACCTCCTGGGCGGCGAGAGCGAGCTGGCCGCCTGCTACGGGAACAACAACATCGTGGGTCCGGCGATCACGGCTAAGGGCTTCGTCGCCATTCCGGGCGGCGTGCAGTGCCTCGACTACCCGGAGACGGCCGGCACGGGCACGCCCGCTCCGAACGTTCAGGGCGCCGGTAACGTCGCGCTTGGCGGTTGCGCCCTCGCGACCGACTCGAACGCCTGCTCCGTCTCGCCGCCGTCCATCACGAACTAGAGACGTCGGCTAGCAAGCGCGCCCAGGGCGCGTCGAGCCCCTCTCTCCCCATCGCGGGACGGAGGGGCTTTTTTTTGGCTTTCTCAACATCGGAACGGTGGTTGGTTGCACCGGTCATGTCGCCTGATTGTTGCGCCGCCTAAGAGTCGTTGGCGGCTAGAGTGGTCACTCATGTGGCGGCTCTCGGTTGGGCGCCAGCGCAGGCACCTTTGGTGGGAGGGATGTAGATGGTTGATGCGAGAGTGAGATCAGTTGTTTGGGTCGCCTGCTTTGCGGTAGCGGCCGCGAGTGGGAGCGCCGCCGCGCAAACGTATGGCGACTTCACACCGATTCTCACGCCAGCGCTCGGGGGAGTGGTGCAGCAAGATGGGAGCCTGAGCGACGGCGTCGAGATCACGTCGGAGTCTTTCTTCTCCAATCCAAACGACCCAAACGACCCGAGCAACAGTAGAGACGTCGCGCTCGGCTGCATTCCGGCGAATCAAAACGTCAGGTTATTGAGATTTAGCCTCTACACCAACAATGACGGCTACCTCGATATTTTCTTCGACAAGAACAGTCAGGGGGGAGCCTACACGCTACAAGATAACCTGTGGGTGCTGACAGGCTTCGCGCCGTTCGTCCTCATCGACACGACGACGAAGGCCAACGCAACTCGCGCTGTCGGGGGACAACAGGTCGCGGCTGCCGGACTCAAGACCTACTTTTCACTAGAAGCCGACAAGCTAATTCCTTTCTATCGGACCGATGCTGCTAGCTCGTCGCCCATCGGCAGCTACGTAGCTCCCGAGTTCGTCTCAAAAGGTTGGTACGACGATTACGACATCGGGACCGAAAACCTCTGTCAATATATTCGGATAGACGGCTTGGTCGACGGCACCTACGATCTGCTTGTCGAGGAGAACGCCCCTCGTCTCTTGGCCAGCCCGATTGACGGGCGCCTGTATGACAACGTGACCTCCATGCGCATCAGGATTACCGGAAACGCGGTGAAGGCGTGTCTGGGAAACCCACAAGACCCCAACGACTGCCCGGGGCCAACGGTGATTGACAGCGCTACGAGGACGATAGGTCCCTCGGTCGTTGCCGGACCTCCCGCGGTGGTGACCCGGAATACCAACACGTACGACCTGTTCTACGTGGGGACCGACGGAGGTCTCTACACTATCAACCAGGGCACGACAGGGGTATGGCCCAGCGGATCGAACGGCACGCTCATCTTCAACTCGACCGCTGCCGGTTACCCCCTCGCCGGCCAGCTCGCGGCAATTGCCAGGGATCGCGTGCCGATGGACGTATTTGGTGCGACGACGGCACACGACCTCGTTCGCTTGTCGTGGGATGGCTCGGTCTGGCACTTCGCTCAGTACGGCGTCGAGGCTACGGGCTCCGGCGCGGCCAGCACGCCCGCCGCGGTCGCTGCGAGCCCAACCAGCGCGATGGTCGCCTGGATGAGTTTGAACGGATCGGTTCAGGTCGGCAGGTTCGCCGGAGGTGCGTGGCAGGCGCCGACGCCGATGGGAGGAATATTCTTCCCCTCCAATCAGACGCCGGCGTTGGCCGCCTCTGGCGACGGCATGTTTCACCTATTCGTGCGCGATGGAGCGGGACAAGTCTGGTACAACCGGAACACAAACGGAGCATGGGCCGGGTGGCGAAACCTGGGAGGGAACGTGATCGGCAATCTGACGGCCGCTTCTTCCTACCTGAACCGCGTCGATATCTTTTGCGATGACGCCGGACCACCGCCTCTTGAGAAACACCTGGTGCGGAACCACAAACAGCTGGTGCGGCGTCAACGCCGCCGACACGTTCTCGGGATGGACTGACGATATCGCAAGTTCCCAATGCATCGACAAGGATATCCCGCCCCCTCCCGGGAACCCCTACCCGGCCTGTAGCGGCTTTGACGCGCACGTAGGATCAGCCCCGAGCGCCATCAGCACGGGCGTCGGAAAGCTGGATGTCTTTTTCTACGACGCGGTCAAGTCGGATATGCTTTGGCGGCTGAACTACGATGGGACGGCCGGAACGGCGACGCCCTGGACGATCGGAAACCTCGGGAGGAATTGGGTGGTGACCCCTATCTGGCCAGTTGTCGTAAGCTCCTGGGCGGATCACACGCTCGACTTCTTTCAGAAGTTCGCCAGCGGTCAGATATCCGTCCGATCGATGCGCTGACGTCTAGGCGCCGCCGGCCGCCGGCGGCGCCGTTACGGCCGGGCGCTTCGCGAGGCATTTGCCGATGCGCTCCTCGGTCTTTTGCATGTCGATCCCGGGGAGGCGGACTTTCAGATCGAGGGGTCGCGCCAGCAGGCGCGAAAAATCCAGGCGCCCGTCGGGGCGCGCGCCGAACAGAACCCGCGAGACTCTGCCCTCCAGGATGTCGAACGGGACGCCCGCCCCCCGTCCCTCGTTCCAGAGGCGCGAATCGCTGCTGAGACCGCGATCGTCGCCGACGACGAAGACCTCGCCCGGCGCGACCGTGTAGCCGGGGAACGGCTGCTCGACCGGCTTGCGCACCGTGAGATAAGTCTGGTCGCCCAGATACTCGACGGTGAGGCGACCGCGAACCGTCAACTGGCCCGTCATGTCGACATACGGGCCGGCATCACAGGTGGGAACCCGCCAGTTGTTGATGAGCAGGCTCCCCTGTTCGAAAGCCACATGGTCCCCCGGAATGCCGATGACGCGCTTGACGACCGACTGGGGTCCGTCGGCTCCCGTGAGACCGCCCGCGCGAAATACGACCAGGTCGCCCCGCCGCGGCGTTTTCTGGCCGAGACGCGTTTTCGAAAATGGAGCCGCCAAGCCGTAAGCGAGACGGTTCACCAAAACCCGATCGCCGATCTCCAGCGTCGGAAGCATGGAGGGACCCACGACTCGATAGGTCGCGACCACCGACCCGCGCACGGCGAACGCCAGCACCGCCACCACCGCGAGACCAACCAGGAGCCTCCGCGCCGAACGGAACGTGTTCGCGCGGGCGACCGCGGCCCGATCGCGGACGTCGCCCCGGAAATGATTCATCCAGTATCGACCGGCCTCCGAGATCCCCACGAACAGCGCCAGGCCTACGAACAGAGGCTGATGGTCGCCCAGCCAAGCCCAGACGCCCGCCACGCCGCCCCGCGCGCCTTCCAGGCGCGACGGCACCAGGTAGCGCAACGCGAGCAGCGCCGCCAGCGCCGGCAGCGCGAGCGAGGCGGCCACGCCAAGCAATCGTCGGCCCGGCGCGCGCCAGGAACCGAAGACGAACCCAGAGCCGGCGGCGGGCGCCGTCACTTCGACGCTCCGAGCAAGTTGCACTGGGTGTAGAGCGGCTGCCGCTTGCTCGGATCACGCTCGATTTGATCCAGGTACAGGAAGACGGCCAGAGCGGCGTTGATCGCGCCGCGGGCGGCCCACTTGCGGCCATCCTGAAAATCAGCCGGGGTGGTGGTAACGACCAATTGGTTGCTCGCCCGCACGAATCCATCCGGGCAGAAGGGGATCACGTTTCCCTGCACCGGGCTCGCCTGGAGCGCCTGCACCGCAAATTGGAGCTGCGTGGGATCCGATGGCTTTTGGACGCAGATCGGGAACAGATTTTGCGAGGTGACGCCCTGTTCGACATTCCCTCGCTCGTCCATCACCGGATTGCGGCCATAGACATCCTCACCGTTCGGGCCGGCCGCCCAATAGAGACCGTAGCCGGTGACGACCAAGTCCCTCGCGCTGGTCGTCGCCGTCCAGGTCCCTTTGTCTACGTTCGGAACGCGGACGATCGGGCGATTGCCGAGGTTGCAGAGCCGGAGCCACATCTCGGCGTCCCCATTGCTATCGATGAGTCCCGTATTGGTGCTCCATCCCATGCGACCGGTGGCGATGAGCTTGTCGAGGGGGAATTGCGTTCCGGACGGGTCGGAGCTGGCCAGCTGCTCGCAGAGCGAGAGTCCGAGGCGCAGCATGTCGGGCGTCCCTTCCAGATCGATGTTGGATCTGGTTCGGCCGACCACCGGCGATTGCGAGACCTCCGTGAGAACGTCTTGTGGAAGGTGCTTCTCGGTCCCCCCCAGGGTCATCCAGGCCATGTAGCGGGCCGCCAGATCGTCGCTGGTCAGACCCAGGGTCGACGCATCCGGGCCGAACACCCGATCGCGGTTGGTCCCGGGCTGGGTCAGCGGGCCGAGGAGGCCATCCCGCAGGTTCGCCACGCGCGCGTCGCCTCCGGTGAGGTTCGTGATCTCGTCGGCCAGCAACCCGTTCGAGTCGGCCTGGATACCGTGGCAATTGAAACAAACCGTGGTGAACACGGCCGCCCCCGCGGACTCCACCAGGACCGGGGCGTTCGGCGGAGGTGGGGCCACGCTCATCCATTGCGGCTGACTGGCGCCGGTGAAGCTGCTGGCGGTTGGAACGCCGCTGAAATTGCAACCCGGCACCGTGGTGTCCCACAGGCCGAATGGAACCTCTTGCAAGAGGGCCGCTCGCGTATCGGCCGTCAGACTGACGTTCTCGAGCGCCTCCATGACGTTGGTCAGGTCTTCGGCCGCGTCGGGCGTGAGTTGATCGCTGATGGTGTCCTGCGCGACGAACGTCGGGATGTCCGGGTTGACCAGGGCGGTCGCCCAGTCTGGGCGCCGTGGGAACCAGTCACCGGGGTTGTCGGTGTTGTCGAAGGGGACGTAATGGGGCCGGATAGGCGCGAGTATCGGCATCAGCATCGTGGCCGGGGTCGTCGAGCTGTAGAACTCGCCCACGTCGGAGGTTATCGGCAGGTTCTGATTGGCCAGGTCCTGAATGACCGGGTCGACGATGTCCGCGGTATAGGTGCCTGGACAGAAGCCATACCGGAACCCTTGATTGTGATAATAGCTCAGGCGCGCCGTCGCCGCGCCGAGCGCGGCCGCGTAGTCGCTGTCGCCTGGGAGAACCTCCTGGTAGGGCTGAATATCGGTGTTGGCGTTCGTGCCGACGAATGATCCGGCGACGGGAAATGCGCTCTGGGACAGGCTCGGGTTCTTGAGCTTCGAAGGGATGCTGACCATCCAGTCGCCCATGAGCTTCGACACGCGGCAGTCGTATCCGGAGGTGTTGAGCGGCATGTGCGGGAACGGCGCGTAGTCGTCGAAGTAATCGTAGGGCGTGTCGACGTTGCGGTAGATGAGGCTGCGCCAGGGGGCGAGGACCCACGACGCCACCTCGTTGGGCGCGCAAATTCCCCCGGGCTGGTCCGGGCAGAAAAATTTTCCGCCGCCGTCGTACGGCTGGTCATAGAGGGACGGGGTTATGTAAGGGATGGGGACATTCTGATTGAGGCCACGTTTCCGGATCGGGCTGGTCGTTTCGAGTGGAAACTGGAAGATGCCCTCGTTGGGACCCGTCCCGGGCAAGAAGATGAGGACGTCCTTGACCGCCGGCTGTCGGATCGAGGGATAGCCACGCGGGTTGTGGCAGTGGGCGCAGTTGCCCACCATATAGGCCTGCGCCGCGAGCTCCTGGTCGTTGCGCGGGGCTCGCTTCCCCTCGGCGCGCTCCAGCGGCAACACGTCGCTGGGCGACGTGATCCCGGTGATCACGCCGTAGTCGATGAGACGCTGGAGCTGCGTCAGCTCGTCGCCGGTCGCCGGCTCGTAGACGCCACCCGACCCCGTCGCGCGGCGGGCTATTTGAAGGGGTTCGAACCCGAGAATGAAGCTCTGGCTGGGGCTGCCCTCGTGGCACTGGATGCACCGCTCGGAACCGGGGAGCGCGTAGTGCCGGGTGACCCCCGCGCTGTCCAGCGCGGCCTGCAAATTGGCGGGCTTCTTGTCGATGATGGGCTGCGCCTTTTGCTCGTCGGTGACGTAGCTGAAGATTCGATCGGCGAACGGCTTGCCGTCGCGCAACGGATCGTTCAGCAGCGACGCCTGAGTTTCGTCGAGGTTCCAGACGTACGTCCCGAAGAGCGCGTTTGGTTGCGCGGTTCCGTCGGGCAGATTGGTATCGGGGCGCGAAAGGATGACCCGGGTCTCGATCTTCCGATAGCTGGCATTGCCGTTCTTGTCGACGACGGATTTCAGGAAGGTCTTGTAGAAGCGGGTGTTGGCGGGAATGTTGAACTTCTGCGTCGCTGGGTCGAAGACGATCGATCTACCCTGCGGGACCCGGACGTAGCGCATCTTTTCGGCGTCGTCGCTCCACAGCGGATAGGTCGGCGCGAAGGAGATGACGCCACTTTTCGCCAGCGCCGCGCTGTCGAGCGTCGTGAGATCGGTCAGGTCCAGCGTCGGGGGAAGGACCATTGCGTTCGCGAACATGGTGTCCAGCTGATTCATCGCGCTGGTGTCGACCCCGACCATCCCCTTGTCGGGGATGCAGCTGCCAATGTTGGTGAGCTGCGCCGCGAGGCTGGTCGACATCGTGTAGCCCGCGCTCGAGGCACCGGCCTGCGCGGGTAGGTCGAAGGCGTCCGGGGGACTGCCCTGATCCAACCAGAGCCTCATCAAGGTGGCTAGTTGTACCTGGGCGTCGGAGGAGGGACGGGAGCTAAAGGGCATGCTATTGGGGCCACCCGGGGGCGGCATGTACACCAACGGATCATCGGAGGTCATGACGCCGTACACGGCCTCGGTGACGACCTTCGGAAAGGTCGTCGCGGTGACCAAAAAGTTGCCCAGCGGGCTCTCGACGTGGCAACCGCCGCAGACCGATTTGAAAAGACCGTAGAGGTCGGACGTGAAGTAGGTGTCCTGCGCGGCCCCGGCGTCTTGCGCGCCAGCGCCCACCACCGTGGATCGCGGCGGAAGCACCTGGGACGACTTCGCGGGCGTGCATTTCAACGACCCCATCACCGTCATGACGCCGGGCGAACCGGCGTCGGGGATCGGGAACTCGCTCTGCGAAAAGGCGTTGGGCCCGCCCGGGCGCGAACAGGCAGCGAACGCGAGCGCCGACACGACGGCCATCCCGAGCCCCGAACGGGTCCTATTTCTCCCGCGATCGGTCATTGATGCTGGACCAACACGTCGTCGAAGAGGGCCTCGGCCGTCTGCTGGCCGTAGGGCTTCAGCACCACCAACCGAACCGCTGCCGATTGGACACCCGCCGGGATCTGCGCGGTGGCGGAGACGCGCTGCCAGGCCGCGGTCGTGGATGAGGGCGAAGAAAATACGCCGGCGATGGCGCCCGAGCAGTCCCTCGACGGGTAGTACCAGAGGCCGAGCCCACCCTGGCTGGCCGTCTGGCCGGGGATCAGGATCGTCACGCCGAGGTTGTACGTCGCTCCGGCCGTCACGGAGAGACATTGCGCCGCGGAGGCCTGCGTGGCGATGGTCAGATCGCCTCCACTCAAGAAGAGATCGAGCGATCCAGACTGGGCGCTGCCGGCGGCGTCATTCGGGCTGCGGGTGAGCGTGACGCCCAGCCCCGGCATCCACGAGACCACGTTGGTATCGAAGTGGACGTTCTGGAGGACAGCATTGGCGCTGCCCCCCGAGCTTCCGGCGGCGCCTCCCGACGATCCGCCCGCACCCGCCGCGCCCTGGCGTCCGCCCGCGCCGGAGATGCCCCCGGAACCGGAGGTGCCGCCGCCGTGGGTCGAGCCGCTGGTCCCCGAGCTTCCAGCGGCACCCGTGCTGCCGGCCGTTCCCGTGGTCCCACCGGCGCCCGTGGTCCCGCCCGAACCGGACGTGCCGGCCGAGCCCGGCGCCTTACAGAACGTCGGATCTTCGATGCCCGAAGGAGGAAGGCCGCACTCGGCCTCACAACAATTTTGGTCGCAGAAGTCGTAGAGAGAGAAGGCCGCGCCATTCGCAAGACACAGGTCGCCGAAGTAACCCTCGCTGTTCGAAAACACTGTGGATTCCAGGGCAGCTGCGATTTCATCCGCGCAGGCGCCAGTCGGCGTGAAGGTGGAGCTGCTGCAAGTCTGAACGGTCACGCCCTTGCCGCAGTAGCACTGGAGTTGATCGTCCGTCTCGGGACCGTCCGTGCAGTTCGTCTGGTGAACGCACTTGAGAAGGGCCTGGCAGAGTTTCGTTTTCGCGGTCCCCATCTCGGGTCCATTCACCGCGACGACGCTCAGCTCTCCCTGGAGGCCGCCGCAGAAAGCCGCGGGATCTGCCTGAGCCGAGGGCCAGCCCGTTCCGAGAAAGCAGACCTCGTATGCCCCGAGGAGGCTAGCGTGGGGGGTATAGCCACCGGCCGGAACGTCGGCTGACAAATCCGGGTGGCTGCACTTCGCCTTCTCGCAGGCGGTGCACGGATCGTCCGTTGGTCCACTTCCGCCGGCCCCGCCCGTTCCCCCGCCGCCTCCGACGCCGCCCCCACGGCCTCCGGCTCCCGAGGCGCCACCGGTCGCACCGCCAGCTCCGACGCTCCTACCGCCTGAGCCGCCTGTGGCGGCAGCGCCGCCCGATCCCCCGACGCTACCTCGGCCATCGCGCCCCCCGTCTGCGCTGTTCGGTGCGCCGTCACCGTTCAGCGAGACAACCTGACCGACGCCGCCCTGTGTCCCGGGAACGGGATCGTCCGCTCCGCCGCCGCAAGATGCGAGCGCAATGGCCATTCCGGCACAGACCAGCCAGCAAAAATCGTGCTTCGGGCACAGCGGGGGCCAAGCGGGCATTGCGCCGCATAGCTATCACACCGTGCAATCGGCAGAGGTGACCGGTTTTCGACATTTGTGTTCGATTTTCGAAAGCGAACTGTGAAGGTCGTGGGACGGTTGTTTGCTCAATCGTCACATGGTAGCCGGGCCCCTCTGTCTATAAGGCTGTCCGTCATGGGACTTACTGGGCGTGACGTGCCGGTCTTTCTCGCCAGGCTGGTGATTTTCTTGGCCGGCAGCGGTGTGATGGCGGGCTCTGCCCTCGCCGCGCCCGTCGGGATCTCTGCGCGTGGAGCCTGCGAGGCCGCGTTGGCGCTGGAAGCGAACGACCCCGGAAAAGCCGCGAGTCGCGCGCCCTGTCACAGCGCCTTCATCGTCGACGGCGCGCCCCAGGACATGCGCAACGAGGTCGCGTCCCTGATGTCACCCGCCGCCCACCCTTCGCTGGACGATCTGGTCATCGGGTCGCTCATCTCCGACGCAGCGGTGCGGAAGGCCCCCGATCAGCCCTGGGGCTATCTCGCCCGCTGCGACATCGCGCGACGACTCGGCAGCGCCGATCTGCTGGAGGCTTGCCTCGCGGATCTGCGCCGCGTCGCTCCCGCTCACGCGGCGACGAAGCAGGCGCTCACCTACGCGGGCGAACGCGCGCCGCTGGCAACCTGGATACTTCGGGCCCTGCTGGCGTTGGGCCTGCTCGGGACCCTCGCGCACGCCCTAGCACGTCGACGAAGAGCGACCCGTCGCCTGCCGGCGCCGCTCGCCACGGCGTTGCTGGCGGGAATTGTCGCGCTATCCGCATTGGCGGCCAGCACCGCGCGTGCGGAGCCGACCCCGGGCCGAGATCAGCTCAGCGAGTTCAAAATCGACGACGCGAATCCAGAGGCCAGCATTCCCAGCGTCGAAATCCAGAACCGAAAGCCGCTGGAGTTTGGCTACTACCTCCAGGATCTCGCGGCCAAGGCCGAGAGCGCGGCGAAAACCGGCGATCATGCCGCGGAGGCGCGCTACTACAAAGCTCTGAGCAAGGCCGCCCCGACGGCCAGCTTCGGTCCCCGCAAGCTGTGCCAGGTACTGGAGACGGCCGGAGACATCCCCGGTGCGGTCGTCGCCTGTCGCACCACACTGACGCGGGAGGGATCTACCGCGGGTGACTACCTGCACTTCGTGCGCGTGGTGCTCGCGACGCCTGGTCCACTCTCTTCCGGCGAGCGGGCCGAGCTCGACGCGGTGATCACCCACCTCGGCAAGGAGGCCAAGCTGGGCGCCGTCCCGATCGTGCTTCGCTGCGAGGTGGCGCTTCGCTTTGCCGACACTAAGGCGCTCGGCGCGTGCACGGATATCCTGCGCCAGATCGCACCCAACGATCCGAAGACCGTCTCCTTCGAGTGGGCGCTGGCGCTTCAGCGACACGACCGATCCGCGGCCCTGCAGCTCGTCGATCGGGCCCGCGGGGTGGGCATGAGCAAGGAGGGCGTGGCCAAGATGGAAGAGGCCACCCGTCAGATGAGCCGGCGATATCTAGCACGACTCGCGCTCATGCTGCTCGGAGCGGCCCTGGTGGCGGCGCTGCTGGCGCTCGGATTTCGACGCCTGTCCGTCCGTCGACGGCTGGCGGTCTGAGGACGTCAACCCGCCGGCTCCGTCGGCCCTGCCGCGCGGCCGACGCCAGCATGTTGCAAGGTCGTCACCCGCGCGCCGACACACGCAGGATATACGCGCCGCACCCGTGATGCTCCGTCTTCCACGGATCCGCCTCCCGATCTTCCTGCTCGCGGCCGCGGCGGGCACTCTGCTGCTCGCCCAACGATCGGCCAGCGCCTACCCGAGGTATCAACTCTCGTCGGGCGCCGCGCGCTGCAACCAGTGCCACTACGCGCCGGCCGGCGGCGGCCTCATCAACAGCTACGGCCGCGACGCCGTCGGCGATCAGCTCTCGACGTTCGGCGGCAACGGCGCCTTCGCGCACGGCGCGGTGAGCCTGCCGGCCTGGTTGGCGCTGGGCGCCGATCTGAGCGGCGCGTTCGTCGACAACGACGTGCAGGATCCCGCCGGCGCGACGGTGGCGGTGTTCCCGATGCAAGCCGATCTGAGCGCGCGGATTGCGCTGCCCGGAGGCTTCTCCATCTCGGCGACCGGCGGCTTGCGCGGACAGGTGCGGAATCCCGATCTGCTGGTCCCGATCCAGAACTTTCAACCGGTCTCGACTTCCCAGCTCATCTCGCGCGAGCACTATCTGATGTGGGAGCCCGAAGCGGTCGGTCCCTACCTGCGCGTCGGACGTTTCTACGCGCCCTACGGCCTGCGCATGGCCGAGCACATCCTGTACATCAACCGCGATCTCGGCTTCGACGAGCTGGAAGAGACCTACAACGTCTCGGGCGGGTTCGTGCTGCCGGAGGCGGAGCTCCACCTGACGTTGTTCGCGCCGGACTTCGTTCGTCACATCGGCAGCGACGAGAAGGGCTTCGCGGCCTATCTGGAGACGCGCCTGCGCGACGACACCGTCGCGGTCGCCGGTCAGATGCGCGTCGCGCTCGCGCCCGGCATCACCAAGGTGATGACCGGCGTCGTCGGGAAAGCCTATCTCGAGCGCGTGCGGACGCAGCTCTTCGGCGAGGTCGATCTGGTGAACCAGATCTTCACCGATCTCGATGAGACCACCCGCACGCAGATCGTGGGCGCGGCGGGCTTCGCCGTGCTTCCGGTCACCGGGGTCGCGGTGACGTTGCTGGGCGAGCGCAATCAGGTCGACGTCCAGGTCCCGGACGCCTGGACCGCGGCCACCGCGCTCGTCAACTGGCTCCCCTATGCGCACTTCGAGCTGCAGCTGATGGAGCGCCTGCAATTTCCGACCGGCGGAAGCGTCGCCTCGACGCTGTTCTTCCAGGTTCACTACTTTCTGTAGCGCCTGTTTGTAGGGCGCCTCTGGAGCGCCCGTCTGTCGTGACTGCCGTTGGTCTCCGACTTTCGGTGACCGATTTTCGGAGACCGATTTACGAATAGGATCGAAACAGATTAGCTCCCGAATCGTCACATCGGCCGTTGTGCGGCTCCGGTATATGTCGGGGCGTTGATCGTCTCGCAGCGGCACCCAACCTCGTACCGGGAGCGGCAAAAACCATGGAACTCGCCAGCACCACGATGAGGATCTTGCTCCGCCCGGTAAGCCCGATGCGGCCGGTGCGCGCGCCGGCGCATTCATCGATGCGAAGCCTCGGCCAAACATTCGCGACCTCGCGAGCCATGCACGATCTCTTCGCGGTCGTGTCGCGCCTGGCGTCCACGGACGTCACCGTGACGCTGACCGGCGAGACCGGCACCGGCAAGGACGTCTTCGCGCACCTGATCCACGACACGGGGCCGCGCGCCGACGAAGCGTTCGTGGTGTTCGACTGCGGCGCCGTGCCGGGCAACCTGGTCGAGAGCGAGCTGTTCGGCCACGAGCGCGGCGCGTTCACCGGCGCGCACGCCGAGCACGTGGGCGCCTTCGAGCGCGCTGAGGGCGGGACGCTGTTCCTCGACGAGATCGGCGAGCTCCCGCTCGAGCTGCAGCCGCGCTTGCTGCGGGCGCTCGACAACCGTTCGGTGCGGCGGGTCGGCGGAACCAAGGACCGGAAGATCGACGTGCGCATCGTGGCCGCGACCAACCGCGACCTGGGC
The DNA here is from genome assembly GCA_964440665.1 of uncultured Myxococcales bacterium. GTDB lineage: Bacteria > Myxococcota_A > Polyangia > Fen-1088 > Fen-1088 > JADGRB01. The sequence goes on from CAYTTF010000009.1 coordinate 29,523, forward strand.
GCGCTGGTGGCGGGGAAGCAGTTCCGGCAGGATCTCTATTTCCGGCTGGCCGCCGCGATCGTGAACTTGCCGCCGTTGCGTGAGCGGCTCGACGACGTCCCAATCCTGGTGCCGCGGCTGCTCGAAGATCTCGGCCGCGGGGAGGTGGTCGTGGCCGAGGCGACCCTGGCTGCGCTCCACAACCGCAGCTGGCCGGGTAACGTTCGCGAGCTCAAGAACGTCCTGGCCTGCGCGCTGGCCTTCGTCGAGCCGGGCGCGGGCGTGCTGGAGCCGCGCCACCTGCGTTTCATCGACCCGCCCAACGACGAGGCGGTCCTGGACCGCTTGCCGCTCGGCGGCCACGCGCTCGGCCAACTCGAACGGGCGGCCATCCGGCAGACGCTCATCGCCGCTCGCGGAAACAAGGTTCACGCCGCCCGCACGCTGGGGATCGCCCCCTCGACGCTGTACGAGAAGCTGAAGAAGTACGGCCTCTAGGCGTCCTCTTAGCCGCAATGCCGTTCACATAGCGCCGGTCCTCTAGCCGGCGTGGCGGGCGTAGCCGCTCTCGATCTCGCACGCGGCAAGCTTGGCGCCGCACGGGGCGACCTGACGGCGGCCTTCGGCGAGGCCAGGCTGCGATAGGGATTGACTTGCCCTTCCCGCGGCTGATATCAGGATATAATGAAATTGAGAATCGCTTTCAAAATCAATGTCGCCCGGACCGATCTCCTTTGCGTCGCGCTGGGCGGCCTTGTCGCCGTCGTTCTGTCCGGGCGCACCGCTTTCGCGCAGATCCCGCCCACCCCGCCGCCACTCGTTCTGCCGGGCACCGAAGCGCCGATGGCGCCGCCTCCCGCCGCCCCCGCGGTCGACCTGCCGCCCGAGCAGGACATGCCGCAGATGTCACTGCCGCGCGAATCGGCGATCGAAAATCCGCTCCGCCGCGAGGCCGCCGCCAGCCCCACCGCCATCGGCGGTTACGGCGAGCTGACCTTGAACGCGCCCTCGAACAGCGCCGCGGTCATCGACCTGCGGCGGCTGGTGCTGTTCGTGGGCCACAACTTCAGCGACCGGATCCGGTTTTACTCCGAGCTCGAGGTGGAGCACGCCGTCGCGTCGTCCGACGACCGGGGCGAGTTCGAGGTCGAGCAGGCCTACCTGGACGGCCTTTTCAGCGGCCACTTCAACCTGCGCGCCGGCCTCCTCATCATGCCGGTCGGGATCATCAACGTCTATCACGAGCCGCCGACCTTCAATGGCGTCGACCGCCCCGACGTCGACACGCTGGTGATCCCGTCGACCTGGCGCGAGC
>CAYTTF010000010.1:0-30345 GCA_964440665.1 uncultured Myxococcales bacterium
CCTGAACCACCATCTCGACGTCTCGGATGCCGCCCGAGCCGAGCTTGACGTCGAACCCCGTCTCACCGAGCTGGCCTGGCCCGTCCGCTGGATCCCGGAAGAGGGCCCGCAGGCCGCGCACCTCCTCGACCATCCGCGGCTCGACGTGGCGCGGGTAGATGAACGCGTCGAGCGTCGCCAGCAGCTCGTCGCCGAGCGCACGATCGCCGGCGGCCGGGCGCGCGCGCAGCCAGGCCTGCCGCTCCCAGGTGCGGCCGAAGGTCTCGTAGTAACGCTCCGCGGCCGCGAGCGAGTTGCAGATGGGCCCGTTGCGCCCCTCGGGCCGCAAGCGCAGGTCGACGCGAAAGATCATCCCCTCGGCGGTCGCGGTCTCGATAGCCGAGGTGACCCGCCTCGAGAGCTCGGCGTAGTAGTGGTGAAGGCTGACCTCGCCGGCAGCGCCGGCGTCGGTGGAATAGAAGTAGCAGACGTCGATGTCGGACGAGAAGTTCAGCTCTTCGCCCCCGAGCTTCCCCATGGCCATCACCACGAAGCGGACCGGCTCTCCGCGATCGCCGCGCGGCGCGCCGAGCTCGCGCGAGAGCTCGGCGTCGCAGAACGCGACCGCGACCTCCAGGCAAACGTCCGCGAAGGCAGACAGCTCCTTGGCTACCTCTTCGGTGGTCCCCCACCCCAGCTCCAGCGCGCCCAGACGCAACATCTCGTAGCGGCGCACCAGCCGGAGCCGCCGGCACAGATCGGCAAAGTCGCGCGCGCCCTCGGTGGCCGCGCGCACCTCCTTCGCGATGGCCTCCGCCGGCTTCATCCATTTCAGCCAATGATCGGCGGCCAGCCGCGCCAGCGCCTCGACGTCGGCCAGCAAGAGCTCCGGCAGAAAGTCGCCGCTGGCCATGATCGCCTCGTAGAGCGCGCGACCCTCGGCGTCGGCCGGCAGCTCCCCCCCCCGCTCGATGAATCGCTGGCGGCGGGCGGCGCTGTCGTCGCCCATCACAAATCGGCTTGCGCGAGGGAGAACTTGTTGTTCCGCTCGTCGACGACCTGGAACGACGCTCGGGTCTCGACCGGCAGATCGTCTCGAATGTGCCCCTGCTGGTGGCGTTCGTAGAGGAAGAACGCACGCCGGCCCCGGTGGTGCGCGATCCAGTCTTTGAGCCGATCGTCCGCGCCCTCCTGGTCGAACACGGTTCGCTCTTCGGTCGGTCCTTCGTAGATCTCGTTGGACGTGTAGAAGGTCTCGCCGCGCCAGTAGAGCATGTAGGCGATCAGGCGCTCGTCGGGCGAGCGGCGGTGCTCGTAGTAGGCGGCGATCGGACCCTTCTGCGACCAATAGGGCGCGACCTTGGGCATGAAGTCATCGAGAATGAAGAAGGTGAACGCGATCGCGGCCGCCGGCAGCACGTAGACCCCGAACCGCCGCGCCCGTGGGATGAACAGCACCGCCGTTCCGAGCGCGAAGGCCACCGCGAACGCGATCAGCGTCCCAGAAAAGTCGAGCGCATCGGGCCAGGGACGGCCGGTCGGGCTCTGCACGTAGTCGTACGAGAACAGCCAGAGGAAACGTTGCGCGGCATTCTGGCCGCCCACCAGATCCGCCGAGACCAGCAGCAGCAGCGGCAGCCCGATCACCAGCGTGGCCGCCGCCGTTCGCCAGGCGCGGCGCTCCATCAGATCGTCGACGAAGCAGGCCACCACGATCGCGAGCCCGGGGATCGCGGGCAGCACATAGTGGTGGAACTTGGTCATCGACAACGAAACGATCGCGTAGGCGGAGACGAACCAGATCGCCCCCAGCGAGATCACCCCCTGCTTGCGCGCGTCCGATCCCGTCGCGGGGCGCCGCAGGACCGCCCAGCCGAGCGCGGCGGGTGCCAGCGCGACCCAGGGCCACATGCCGTAGCCGAGCTCGCGCAGAAAATACTCGAACGATCCCCGGTCGCCGTGGCGCCCGATCACCATCCGGCGCCAGTGGTTGTCGCCGAACAGCTCGTTCCAGAACGGCAGGCCGTGCCGGATCAGCATCGCGTGGTGCCAGGGCACGGCGACGATCGCGAACGCGATCACCGACACGAAGAGGCCGAAGCCGAGCTGTGCGCGTCGCAACCGCCGCCAGCTCCAGGTGAAGCTCAGAGTGCAGACGAGCACGATGAGCGGCAGGCCCAAACCGGCCAGCCCCTTGGCCAGCACCGCCAGCCCGCACAGAATCGCCGACAGGTAGAGGAAGAGCGGCGCTTTGTAGCGAGTGCGCGCCGCCAGCAGAACGAACAGCGCGAATCCTAGATAGTACGGAATCATCGCGATGGCCCCGTACATCACGATCGTTCGATCGCCCCAGGGGATCTCGACCTTGAGCTGGACGGAATTGACGATGAGCTGTGGGATCGTGGTGACCGCGAACAGCGCCAGCGTGCCGTAGAAGAGGCCGTGATCGGGCCAGCTCCGCCAGCCCCGACCCCTGCGCGGCAGCTCCCGATCGTCGTCGTCGCCGAACAGCGCCAGGCCGGCCAGCGCCAGCGCCATCGCCATCGGTCCGACGAACGCCATGTCGGTCATGGCTTGGCGCGCGACCAAGCTGTACATCGGGGCCGTCGCCACGATGACCGCCGCGAGGAGGCCGGCCCGCCGCGAAACGAACCGCGCCGTCACCAGATAGACCGCGTAGATCCCGAGAACGCCCGTCAGACAGAACGGCACGCGCGCCGCCCATTCGGCGCGGTGACCGAGCGCCATCTCGCCCGCCGGATTTCCCGGCAACCCGATCCCGGCGACGTGCATGGCGATGCTCATCAGCCAGAACGACAGCACCGGCTTCGACCAGAACACGTCCGGATCGCGCGGCGACCCCGGCCACCAGAGGCTGATGTAGTCGCCCCGGTGGGTCATCTGGCGCGCGACCTCGGAGTAGTGCGTCTCCCAGGGATCCCACATCCCGTAGCTGCCGGCGAGGGGCAGGTAGAGCAGCAACCCGAACAGGATCACGAGCAGCGCCATCTGGCGCTCGCTCAGGCGCTCGAGCGCCGTCACGACGTCACTGCGCGAGGACCTTCTGAAGCTGCAGCAGACCGAGATCGATTCCCTTGGGAACGCCCACCACCTCGTCGAGCGGTGTCGCGCGAATCTCGCCGCGCATGAGGCCGAGCAGGCGCCCGTGCTCGCCACGCGCCAGCTGGTCGGTCGCCGCCGCCGCCAGGCGGGTGGCCAGGAGGCGGTCGAAGGCGCCCGGCGCGCCGCCCCGTTGCACGTGGCCGAGCGTGGTGACGCGAAGGTCGAACCCGAGACGCCCCTTCTCCTGCTCGAAGTGCTGCGCCAGACGAACGGCGTTGTGCCGAGCCCCCTCGGCGACCACCACCAGCGCGTGCGCCTTGCCGCGCTCCCAGGCGCCTTGCAGATCGCGCGCGATGTCCTCCGGTGCCACCTCGACCTCCGGCACCACGACCGAATCGGCGCCCCCGGCGATGCCCGCCATCAGCGCCAGATAGCCGCAGTTGCGGCCCATCACCTCGACCAGGAAGGCGCGCTTGTGCGACGACGCGGTCACCCGCAGGCGATCGATGGCCTCGAGCGCGATGTTGAGCGCGGTGTCGACCCCGATGGTCATCTCGGAGCCGGCCAGATCGTTGTCGATGGTCGAGGCCACGCCGACGACCGCCAGGCCCATCCGCGAAAGCGCCAGCGCACCGGACTGAGACCCGTTGCCGCCGATCACCACCAGCCCGTCGATCCCCTTCGCCTCGAGCTGGGCCAGGCCCCGCGCGCGCGCCGCCGGATCTTTGAACTCGGGCAGACGCGCGCTCCCCAGGAAGGTTCCGCCCCGCTGCAGGATATTCCCCACCTCGCGCGCGCCGAGCGGTTCCATGTGCCCCTCGCACAGACCGGCGTATCCGTTGCGAATGCCGAAAACTTCCCAGCCCTTGTCGATCCCGGTGCGCACCACCGCGCGAATGGCGGCGTTCATGCCGGGGGCGTCGCCACCGCTGGTCAGGACCGCGATTTTCCTCGGGACCATCGAGGCAAATCGTATACCACGGGAGGCTGGTAGGCTGGCGCGATGGCCGCCAAGCCGCCCCCCAAGCCGAGCGAGACGAACTACATCACGCCGGTGGGCTTCCGGCGGCTGGCCGACGAGCTGACATATCTGCACACCAAGAAGCGTCCCGAGGTGGTGGGGGCGCTCTCCGACGCGGCCGCCGAGGGCGATCGATCCGAGAACGCAGAATACATCTACCGGAAGCGCCAGCTGCGCGACATCGACCGGCGGCTGCGCTTTCTGTCCAAGCGCCTCGACGACGTGCAGATCGTCGATCCCGCCAAGCAGCCGCGGCGCGACCGGGTCTTCTTCGGCGCACAGGTGACGGTCGAGGACCAGGACGGCGAAACGGCCACCTACCGGATCGTCGGCGTGGACGAGAGCGACGGCGCCAACGGCGACATCTCCTGGAAATCGCCGGTGGGGCGCTCGCTGCTGGGCAAGACCACCGGCGACACGGTCGTCGCCCGCTGGCAGAACGGCTTCCGGGAGCTGACCATTGCGAAGATCGTCTATGCCGAAGCGGCCGCGGCGCCGCCGCCGGCCGCGGTCATCGCCCAGGCGGAGTCAGAACGATCGCAGAGCGCGGTCCGCGGCGGATCATCACCACCCCCCGAGCCACGCGCGCCCGTTGCCAGATCCGGTACCAAGGCTCCTGGCGCAAAGACGGCAGCGTCCGTACCAGCTCGGGAACGTAAACGTCGATCTCCCGATACGCGCCGTTCGTGAGCGCGTCGATCGCGGGGCCGAAGCTGTAGCGCGCGAGCGCCGGGTCGGGCCGCAGATCGTTGTGCAGCGCGCCGCCGTAGACGATCACGAGCGGCCGATCGGCGGCCCGCGGCAACGCGAGCGCCTGCTCGATCGCGCGCCCCAGATGCTGGCCGGTGATCGTGAGCAAGCGATCGTAGTCGACGCCGCCGCCCGCACCGACCAGCGACTGGTATTCCCGGCAGCCGACGTCCAGGACGTGGGGCGCCACGCCCAGCTCCTTGGCGCGCCGCAGGAGGCGCACGATCTCGTTCTCGGTCTCGGCCGGACGCTCGGTGGTGCGCGCGACCTCCCCGGTGACGTGCTTTTCCGGCTCGCCGCAACTGCCGCTCGACACCCAAGTCTCGACGATCAGGTGCGCGGCGCGCGGCGCGATCGCCGGAAGGATCTCGTCGGTGAACCAGGCCAGCGTCGATCGGACGCCGGCGGTCTTGGCGGTCTGGTGCAGCTCGCCGAAGGCGACCACGCCGGTGGCGTCGCCCAGGAACGTCGTGACGGCCGCGGCGACCGACGGGAAAGACTCCGCCACCGGCGGCGTGCCCGGAGGCGGAAACCAGGGTGGATGTGCGAGCGCGACGAACGCCGCGCAGAAACCGACGGCGATCGTCAATCGCCTCCGAGCGTAATGAAGCGCATGCCGTTCGCGCCATGTACCCGCACCAGATGGCCCCCCGCGCGCGGCGCGGCCAGCAGGCCCGCCGCGCCTTCGGCCGTCGCCACGCGCTGCCGATCGATTTCCAGGATCAGATCCCCTTCGTGCAGGCCGGCCGCCGCCGCCTGGCCACCGGGCGCGATCTCGGCCACCACCGCCGCGCGCGTTGCCGGATCGAGCCCCATCGACTGCGCCAGACCGGGCGTCAAAGTCTGCAGCGCCAGGCCCAGCTTCGTGGGCGGCGTCGACGGCCGTCCGTCGGCAGACGGCAGCTCGCCGAGCCCGACCGCCATCGTCTGGGACCGACCATCGCGCCAGACGCCGACCGCCACACGCGCGCCGATCGCCCGGGTCGACACGTAGTCGATCACGTCGCCGGCGCCTTCCATCTTTCGTCCGTCGATATCGGTGATTACGTCGCCCGCGCGCAGACCACTGTTGGCCGCGGGCCCGCCCGGCGTCACCTCGCTCACGAAGGCGCCGCCGCCCGGCGGGGGTGCGCCGAGCCGATTCCCGGGGCCGGTGGGAACCTCGCTCAGATCCCCGACCACCACGCCGAGGTAGGCGTAGCGGACGTGCCCATCCTTGAGCAGCGACTCGGCCACCATCCGCACCTGGTTGATCGGAATCGCGAAACCGTAGGCGCCGCCCGGTCCGGTGTTGATGAGCGTGTTGATGCCGACCACCTCCGCAGAGAGGTTCACCAGCGGGCCGCCGGAATTGCCCGGGTTGATCTTGGCGTCGGTCTGGATATAGCGGCGCACGCGACCGCCCGACATTTGCACGTGGCGCCCGACCTTTCCTTTGCCGCTCACGATGCCGGCGGTGACCGTCTGGTCGAGGCCCAGCGGGCTGCCGATGGCCAGCACCCACTCGCCGACCTCCAGCGCGTCGGAGTCGCCCAGGCGCGCGGCCACCAGATCCCGCGGCGGCTTTTCGAGGCGGATGACCGCCACGTCGGTCTCGGAGTCCATCCCCAGCTTCTTGGCTACGAACTCGCGCCCGTCGCTGAAGGTGACCTTGACGCTCGTCGCGCCCGAGACGACGTGCCGGTTGGTGACGATGTCGCCGCGCCCATCCATCACGACGCCCGAGCCGGTGCCGCGCTGCGAACCGGCCGACGGCTCCGGCATCCCCTGCCCGAAGAAGTGACGAAAAAACGGCGCCATCTCCGGGTCCTCACCGTCGTCTCCTTGGCCCTGTCCTTCGCCGGCGGCCAGGCGTGCCGGAATCTCGACGTCGATGCGCACCACCGATGGGCCGAGCGCGCGCGCCGCCGCCGAGAACGCCGACGAGAGCACGCGCGCTTCATTGGGCGCCTGGGTCTTGGGGGTCACCGATGCGCCCGGCTGCCGAGCGGGAGCCGCGCCCGGTTCGACGGGCGGCGCGGGCGGAGGGGCCGTCTCGCCCTCCGAGACGCGGGAGGCGAGACGCTGGCAACCGGCCGGCGCGAGGACGGCAACGGCGAGGACAACGACAACGACAACGGCGGCGGCGGGGGCGGTTGAGCCCATCGCGGCCGCGCGTGCAGAGATCCAGCGGCGACGCGCGGCGATCCGGCCCATGGCGTTATTTAGCGACCTGCCGATGACGAGCGCAACCCTTTGCCTCCGTGTAAGAGTAGTCGGCCATGCGCGCGATCACCACGATACCGGGCGTCGCCGACAGCGCCCGCCTCGACGACCTCCCCGAACCGCCCGATGAGCCGGGGACGCTGCTGGTCGACGGCGTCAGCATCGGCGTCTGTGGCACCGACGGCGAGATCCTGAGCGGCGCGTACGGCAAGGCGCCGCCGGGCCGCGAGCGCCTCATCATCGGCCACGAGAACCTCGGCCGCGTGGCAAGCGCGCCGGCCGGCAGCCACTTCGCGCCGGGCGACCTGGTCGTCGGCGTCGTGCGCCGCCCCGATCCCGTCCCCTGCGCGAGCTGCGCCGCCGGCGAATGGGACATGTGCGGAAACGGCCTTTACACCGAGCGCGGCATCAGCGGGCTCGACGGCTATGCGGCGGAGCGATACCGGCTGGAGCCGGCCTTCGCGGTGGCGGTGCCGGCCGCCCTCGGCGATTTGGGCGTGCTGGTCGAGCCGACCACCATCGTCGCCAAGGCCTGGGAGCAGATCGAGCGAATCGGCGCGCGTGCGGTGTGGAAACCGACGCGCGTCCTCGTCACGGGCGCCGGCCCGATCGGTCTGCTGGCGGCGCTCCTCGGTCGGCAGCGCGGCCTCCAGGTCCACGTGCTCGACCGCGTCACCGACGGGCCGAAGCCCGCGCTGGTCGCGGCCCTGGGCGCCGTCTATCACAGCGGTCGGGCCCGCGACATCCCCGCGCCCGACATCGTGCTCGAGTGTACCGGCGTCGGCGAGCTGGTGTTCGACGTCCTCGAGATCGCCGCCCCCGACGGGATCGTCTGCCTCACCGGCGTCTCGTCGGGGACCCGGGAGATCCCGGTGAACATGACCGCGCTCAACAAGCAGATGGTGCTCGAGAACAACGTGGTCTTTGGCGCCGTGAACGCCAACCTCAGGCACTACCGAACCGCCGTGGACGCGTTGGCGCGCGCCGATCGGCCCTGGCTCGAAGGCCTCGTCTCGCGGCGCGTCCCGCTCGGCAGCTGGCAGCAGGCGCTCGTCCGAAACCCCGGCGACGTCAAGCCGGTGATCGTTTTCGGCCAGGCGGCCTAGCGACCCGCCCGCCCACGCGCCAATTGACAGGCCTGGATCTTCCCCAACCGCGCGCCGGTCTTAGATTTATCCCTGTCCGCCTGTGCGGACCAAGGAGACAACGAGCATGCTCTCGCACGACAGCGCCCCCGCCTGGGCCGGCAGCGTATTGCTGGCCGACACCTACCTTCTCGGTCGGCGCCTCAGCCGCGGCGGGACGAGTGAGACCTTCGAGGCGACCCACGCGCGCTTGCCCGGTCGCTTCGCGGTCAAGATCCTCGCACCCGATCTGGCCGGCAACCGAGAAGCCTTCGCGCGTTTCTGCCGTGAGGCGGAGATCCTGTCGGAGCTGCGCCACCCGAACGTGGTCCAGATCTTCGACTTCAACACCGCCCCCGACGAGCGGCCTTACTTCGTGATGGAATACCTGGAGGGGCGCGATCTCGAGACCCGTCTCGCCGATTCGGGACAGCTCTCCCTGCCGGCCGCGGTCCGCGTGGTGGAGGCCGTCGCCTCGGCGCTCGCGGCCGCGCACGCGCACGGCATCGTGCACCGCGATCTGAAGCCCGCGAATATCTTCCTCTGCGCCGTGGATGGCCAGCCCGACGAGCTGGTCAAGGTCCTCGACTTCGGAATCTCGAAGATCCGCGCGACGACCACCGCAGGCTCGGCGCCGCCCGAGGTCCTCGGATCGCCGCCCTACATGTCCCCGGAGCAGGCGCGTGGCGCGACCGACCAGATCGACGGGCGCACCGACCAGTTCGCGCTCGGCGCGATCGCGTACCGGATGTTGACCGGCCACGACGCATTCACGGGCACCGACGTCTCGTCGTTGCTGCACCAGATCGTCAACGAGGAACCCCAGCCGCTGGCCCATCACCTGCCGGTCTCCTGGGATGCCCGCCCGCTGCAAGCGGTCTTCGATCGGGCTCTCGCCAAGGATCCGGCCGATCGCTGGGGTGGGATGATGGAGCTGGCGCGCGCATTCGAAGCGGCCGCCGAAAGGACGTTGTCGTCATCCGCCCCAATCGCGCTCGAGAGCGCGCCGCCACTGCGAGCCCCGATTCCCGACGATCTCGATCTGTCCGACATGCTCGACGACCGGATCCCGGTCAACCACCACCGAGCCGCCGCCGTGGGCACCATCTTTCTGATGGCCGCTGGACTGCTGATTGCCACCGGGTGGTACCGCAAGATTCCCGGGGCGCTGCCGCGGGTCCGCCAGAGCCTGGCGGCCTGGCTGCCGCCCAAGCCGCCGACGCAACCCACGCCGGTCACCCTCCCCGATCCCGCAAAGCCGCCCCAGCCGGTCGCGGAGCCGGAACCGTCCGTCGTCGCCGCCCAGAGCCCGCCATCGGCCGAGCCCGTAGCCCAGCAGGCGGCGCCGTTAGAACCGAGTGCGCCGGCGGCGGTGTCCGTCGTGGCCCCGCGCCAACACCAGCCGGCCGCCACCGGTTCCAGATCCAGGTTCCGCGGACATCCGGGGAGCATCGAGCTCGCCCCGCCGGGTCCAGCGGACCCCACGCCACCGACGATGCCCGAGGGATTTCCGATCGAGCCGCCGACCACATTGGCGGATGTGCCGGCACGCGATCTGGTCCCCACGCCCAAGCCCGATTCTCCGCCTTCGTCCCCACCCGCCGGAAGCGCGCCACTGAGCGACGCGCCACTGCCCCCGTCCATGCCATAGCGCTGGACTACCGGGGTTCATCAAAACTTGCGCAGCAATTTGCGCCAGCGGTGTAGACTGTTCGATGAAAACGGTATTGGGCGGGGGAAATAGACTTGATGAACAGGAACCTGTGAGAAAATGAGTTTGTCTGTAAACGCTTCGGTTCATCGCGGTCAACACCTCTGCCTCCCCTTCGAGACCGACGACGAAAAGCAAGCCGCCGTCGTGTCGTTTTTGCACGAGGGTCTGTCGCACGGGAACCGCTGTCAGTTCGTCGGGACGCCCGCCGAATTCGAGGATCTGGGACGGCGCCTCGAGATCGAAGGTATCTGCACCGTCCGCGCGCAGGCGCGGGGTGCGCTTGTCTTTCTCACGCCGGAGCAGGCCTACCTTCACGACGGTGTTTTCGACCCCAGCCGGGTGCTCGCGCGGATCGCCAAGGATATCGACCAGGCGCTCGCCGAGGGCTTCACCGGCCTGCGGGGCACCGGCGAGCTGATGTACATCCCGAAGGCCGACGAGTGGCAAAAGATCGTCTGGTACGAGGCACAGTTAAACGAGCATTTTGCGCGCCAGCCTTTCGCGGGTCTCTGTCGTTACCCGCGCTCCGTCGTGCCGCCGGATCGGGTGCGGGACGTCTTGCGAACCCATCCCGTGGCGATGGTTCGGGGGGAAGCCTGCGAAAACCCGTTCTATGAGCGGCCCGCGCTGGCACTCTCCGACGACAGCTCTGCGCGCCTCGATTGGCAGCTGCACCAGCTCCGCGTCGGCAACCGGACCCAGAGACAGCTCGAAGGCAAGACGGTTTCGGCCGTCACAGCCGCGGTCGAGCTGGCGACCGAGCTGGAAGAGCTCCGCGCGACGCTCCGCAAGTCCAGCCTCGACTGACCCCCCCCCGACATCGTCGGAGTTGCGATCGGGCCCAAGCCGGGATATGGCCTTGTCTGCAATGCATATCCTGGTCAACACCGGCGGCGGCGACGCCCCGGGCTTGAACGCGGTCATCCGCGCCGTCACCCTGTCGGCGCTGCGCCGCGGCTGGAAGGTCACCGGCATCCGCCGCGGCTACCACGGCCTGCTCGAGCCACCATCCGAGGGGCTCATCGAGCTGACCCGCGACAAGGTCCGCGGCATCGCGCACCTGGGCGGAACGATCCTGGGGACCGTCAACAAGGGACACCCCTTCGAGTTCATCACCGAGGTCGACGGCAAGAAGACCACCATCGACGTGTCGGCGGAGATCATGCGTCGGTTCCGCGAGATCGGCGCGGACGCCATGATCGCGATCGGCGGCGACGGGGCGTTCCGGATCGCCACGCGGTTCACCGCCATGGGCATGCCGATCGTCGGCGTGCCAAAAACCATCGACAACGACCTCTCCTGTACCCAGGCCACCTTCGGCTTCGACACGGCCGTGACGGTGGCGACCGAGGCGATCGACCGGCTGCACAGCACCGCCGAATCGCACGAGCGGATCATGGTCGTCGAGGTCATGGGGCGCTACGCCGGGTGGATCGCCATGCACGCGGGCGTCGCCGGCAACGCGCACGTGATCCTGTTCCCCGAGATTCCCTACGACATCGACAGCGTCGTCGACCGGATCAAGAAGCGCTACGCCTCGGGACGCCGTTATTGCATCGTGGTGGTGGCGGAGGGTGCCATGCCGAAGGACGGCGACATCAGCACCATCGGCACCGAGCTCGGACGCGAGGTTCGCCTGGGCGGGCTGGCCGAAAAGATCGGTCACTACCTGGGCGAGCGCACCGGCTTCGAGAGCCGCTCGCTGGTGCTCGGACACCTGCAGAGGGGGGGGAGCCCCACCCACCGCGATCGTCTCCTGGCGCTCCGGTTCGGGGCGGCCGCGGTGCGGATGGTCGAGCAGGGAAAGTTCGGCCACATCGTGGCCTACCAGCCACCGCACATGGTGCCGGTACTGATGGAAGAGGCGATCGCGGTCATGAAGACCGTGCCGCTCGATTCGGACACGGTGCAAACGGCGCGCGATCTCGGTATTTGCCTGGGCGATTGAAGTAACGGCTGCCACACCTGGCGCCGCCGCGCGTCTATTCACAAATGCATGGGCTGGGGTATCATGCCCCGCTACAGCCATCCCATGAGCCCGCCGCAGGAGCAGGACCCGGCTCTCTCGCGCCTCGACCCCTTGCCGGGACGGGTCGTGGCCGGCAATTTCCGGATTGACCAGCTCATCGGAAGCGGCGCGATGGGGAACGTCTACAAGGCCGAGCAACTCTCCCTGTCCAAGGCCGTCGCGATCAAGGTGCTGCACCCGCACCTCATGGGTGACGCCAAGCTGGTCGGACGTTTCAAGCGCGAGGCCAAGAGCGCGTCGCTGCTGAACCACCCGAACTCGATCCAGATCATCGACTCGGGCGAGGATCGCGACGGGACGCTGTACATCGCGATGGAGCTCCTGACCGGGCGCGATCTGGCGCAAGCGATCCGCGATGACTTCCCGCTGCCGCTGCCGCGGGTGGTCCGGATCATGTCCCAGGTTCTGTCGGCGCTCGAGGAGGCGCACGCGCAGGGGGTCATCCACCGCGATCTCAAGCCGAGCAACATCATGCTCATCGAGCGTCGCGGCGAAAGAGATTTCGTGAAGGTCTGTGACTACGGGATCGCGAAGGCGACGCTCGGCGACGGCGACGACCGAGCCGCCATGCTGACCATCCAAGGGCTGGTCTGCGGAACGCCGGAATACATGGCCCCCGAGCAAGCGCGCGCCGAACCGCTCGACGGGCGGGCCGATCTCTATGCCACGGCGGTGATCCTCTATCAGCTGGTCACCGGCGATATTCCGTTCCGCGCCGATTCGCCGATGGCGATCGTGAGCCGGCACTTGGTCGAGGCGCCGATGCCGCCGAGCCGCCGCCGGCCCGATCTGCGCCTGCCCAAGATCATCGACGACATCGTGCTGCGTGGTCTGGAGAAGGAGCGCGACATGCGCTACCCGAATGCGGTCGCATTCCGGGAGGTTCTGGAGGGCGTGCTCGGTGCGACCAGCGGACCGGCCACGCCGTTGCCGCCGAACTTCCGGGCCTCCATGCCCACGGCGCGAGATATCTCCGGCCACGATCTGGCGCCGCTCGGCCGCCAGACACCGCTCGGTACCGGCAAGCTCCCCACGCAGACGGCGGCCGACCGCTTCGGAACCACCGCGAACCTGAGCGGGGGGCCACGGCGGACCCGATCGGCCGTCACCGCGGGAATCGTCATCTTGCTGGCGATGTCGGCTGCGGGCATGATCTATACGCTCCGGCTCCGCCGCGAGATGCAGCGCGCCAGCGTCGTCGCGGCCGCCGCCAACAACGCCGCCGTGGCCCGAATGGCGGCAGCGACGCCGGCCGCGCCGACGGCGGCAGCCCCGACCCCACCGATCGCGGCACCGCCGCCGGTGGCCGCCGCGCCGGAAGCGGCCCCCGCCGCGCGCGCGGCGGCGCCGCGCGAGATCCCGGCACACGATCGCGCCAAGAACCATCACGCGACGCCCAGCTCCACTTCGGCGACGAAACCGACGGCCACCGCGATTGTCGCGCCGAGCGCCCCGGCCGCAGCGACGCCCGCAGTGGCTGCCGCCGAAACGCCGCCGCGCGGGGCACGCGAAGTCCTGGCCGAGGCCGACAAGCTGCTCGGCCAGGGAGAAGTCGCCGACGCCTGTGGACGCGGCGAAGAGGCCAAGAAGATGAGCCCACGGTTGCCGGCGGTCTACAAGTTCCTGGGCAAATGCTACATGCGCGCCGGACGCGCGCACGACGCCAACGACAACTACAAGCAGTACCTCGAGCTGGCGCCGAACGCGCCGGACGCCCCGTTCGTCAAGAGCATGATCAAGTGAGCCGCCCGCGGTGTAGGTCGAGCGCAGCGACGAGCGGCGCGGTCGGCGTCATCGCGCTCGCAATCGCGACGACCGGTTGTCGAGTCGAGGAGTCTGCTTTCGAGGCGCGTATTTTCACCTGCGACACGTCGGCCAAAGATCCCGGCTGCGGCGTCGATCAGAATGGCCAGCCGATGGTCTGCTATCCGGCGAGCCTGTTGGCCGGAACCGATTTCTGCACCGCCAGCTGCGGCGATATGCCCATGTCGCTGCCCGACGAGGACGCGGTCTGCGTGCAGGGGAACGCCAAGCTCAAGTATTGCGACCCGTCGCAGGCGACGGATCCGACCGGCTGCGGTCAAGGGCTCGATTGCCTGCGCACCGACGTCACGGCGCAGGAGGGCGTCTGTACCACCATGACCACCTGCGAGGTCGACAGCGACTGCACCGATCCGGTGCGCTCGACCTGTGTCGCGACATTTCTCAAGGACCTCTACACCCAGAACACCACGTTCGAAGCCGACCATCTCTACTGCCTGCAGAAGAACTGCAAGAGCGGCGAGTCGTTCTGCTCGCCCGGCCAATCCTGCCTGCCGCTGCTGGTCCCGCCGGGATCGAACGCGCCCGACATCTGCGTCCCCAACAGCGACTCGCAGGGACGCTGCCCGCCCAACCATTTCTGTTTCCAGAAGATCTCCGGACCGGCCAATCCGGCGATCTGCATCCCCGGGCTGCTGGGGTTCATCTGCGAGACCGACATCGATTGTCTGGTCGGCAAGTGCCAGAGCGACGGAGATCCCACGGCCGCCGAGGGGCTCAAGCTGTGCACGATCCCCTGCAGCCGCGACGCCGATTGCTCGATCTTCGACAGCAATCAGGGGATGTTCGTCTGCCTGCCCGATGCAAACGGCGGCCACTGCGCCACGCCCAACTCCTACCGCGGCAACTCTTGCCACAGGGACGCCGACTGCACCCGCGACGTCGGCACGTCCTGCTTCTTTCAAACCCCATCCACCACGGCGGCGACCGATCTCGGCACTTGCCTTCGTCCGTGTGCGGCCGGATCGTGTGCTCCCCGCGCGGGCATCGGGGAGGCATGCCTCCCCTTCTTCGACGACCAGGGCAACGCGACCGCGGCCTGTTTTCCGGGCCTCTTCGGTTATCCCTGCGCGACGGACGCGAACTGCGTGGGCGACATGACCTGCCGGCAGATCCCGGGCATCACCCCCAACCGTTGCACCACCCTGTGCCAGACCGACGCCGATTGCGCGGCCGATCGATGGACCGCGGGACAGTCGTTCTGTGCCGGCTCCGTCTGCGCGCCGCTGCTGCCGGGCGGAATCGACTGCCAGACGGATGGACAGTGCCAATCGAAGATCTGCCAGCCACCGGCCGCCGGTAGTATGTCGGGAGCCTCGTCGACCTGCGCGGACCCGACACCATGAGCACCGCCCGCAACCGAGCCGTCGCCTGCGCGTTGGCCGCGACGCTGGCCCTCGCCCTATCGCCGCGCCCGGCGCGCGCCGGCGAAAAAATGGCCGTCCTCGTGCTCGGGACCTCCGAAAAGGATGCCGAGCTGGCCGACAACCTCACCGAGGTCTTGATCGCCTACGTCGCGCAGCACGGCGGCTTCGAGATCGCCGGCAAGGAAGAGTTCCGCGCGCGGCTCGGCGTCGAGAACGAGCGGCGCGCGCAAGATTGCCTGGACGACATCTCCTGCCTGGGGCGCGCCGGGGTCTCGCTGGGCGTGCGCCGGATCGTCGCCGGCAGCGTCGGCACGCGCGGCAAACAGTTCCGATTCAACCTGAACCTCGACAACATCGAAGACGGCAAGGTGGAGAGCCGCGTCTTCCGGCTGGTCGAAGGCGGCGTCGAGGATCTGATCAAGGCCGTCCAGGAAGCCTCCGCCGAGCTGTTCCGCCCGCACGTCGACCCGGGGAAGATCCAGGTCGCCTCGCAGCCGGATGGGGCGCGCGTCTCGATCGACAACGCGTACCTGGGCGTCACGCCGCTCATCTCCGGAACGCTGCTGGCGGGCAAGCACAACGTGCGGGTGGATGCCGACGGCCATTTCCCATGGGCCTCGCGGGTGGAGGTGTTACCGGGACAAGAGCTGCAGATCCGGCTCACGCCCGACAACCTGCCACGCCGCCGGACATTCCCACCCTACGCCGCCTACGGATCGGCCGCGCTGGCGGTGGCTTCCTTCGCCGCGGGTGGCTTTCTCGGCGAGCTGTCCCAGCTCCAGCCGAACGGCACCACCCGACAGCTGGCGATGGACGATCTCGATCAGAAGCGCCACTTCGCGCTCTACGCCAACATCTCGTTCGGCGCGGGCGTCGTCTTCGGCGCCATCTCGCTCTACACCTTCATCCGGTACCACGACGACATCTTCGGCCGCACCGAGCGGTACGACGACGCCCCCTGACGCCCGCACCACCGCCGCACCCCACCCGGCGGTCTTCCGGCAAACGTTGTTACGGGTTATTGGGACAGCCGGGCTGCCCATTCGGCGCCACGGTGATCGTGCCCATCTGGGTGACCGTGCTGCTGGCGGTCATGTTGGTCATCCCGGTGCCGAAGAGACAGGCAGGCCCCGGCGGCGACCCATTGTAGGCGTTGATCGTGAACGTCAGGGTCCCGGAGTCGGCGAAGGTCGCGAACTCGAAGGTCCCGACGTCGGGATAGTGCGTGCCGTTCGTGAGCCCGCAGTTGGGCAGGTCGAACTCGTGCGAATCCGCTCCAGAAATGTTGACCTTGCAGAGCGTGGCCCCGCCGGCGCTGTTTAGGCCACAAACCCAGTCCGAGCTGAACACTAGGTTCATGTCGTAATAGTGGTACGTCTCGCAGCCCGAGGCGCCCAGCGCCGTCACCGCGAGGGCGAGGGTCAGGGTCAGAGAAGCGTGGAACAGCCTTCGGCCCAGCAGGCGGCGGACGCTCCTCACAGGGGCTCCCCCTGTCCGGCGCAGGCGAGGTCCGGTGGCGCGCTGCAGGGGCGAATGTCCCCGCCGCGGATCGTGTGGTACAGCACCGCACCGCCCCAGATGGCGGCGACAGCCCCGACCACGATACCGCCCGTGATCGCCAAGAACTGCCACCGCTGATAGAACGCGGGCCCGTCGCCAGATTGCGCCTTGCTCGCCACCGCGGCGTCGGCCGGCATCTACTCCAGAAGCGACTTGTCCTTGGGACGATCCTGGTCCTCCGCCTGGGGCTTGTAGTCCGTCTTCGACGTCGGCATCTCGGTGTCATCGGCGGCACGCGCCGGGGACGACGGGACCGCGACAACGACCAACATGACGGCGGCCAGGGCTGACAGCACGACTGCCGACCGGCACGTCCTTCTTCGACGCTGCACCATGGGGCGCATCTTACACAAGCCCGGCGGAGTTGGTAGTGCCCGTCGCGGCCTGCCTGTGGACTCTCCGGCGCTGGCGCGGGCGCGCCGATCGTGGGGGCCTTGTAACCTCGGGCCGGGCCTGCAACTCTATTGCCCTACCAGCATGGGTGGCGAGACCAAGCTTTCGGGCCCCGACTTGGAGGCCGGCGTCGCAGAGGACGAAGTTCGTGCCGGCGCGTCGCTGCTCGGTCATGCGCACGGCGAGCCCGTGCTGCTGGTGCGCAACGGCGACGAGCTCCACGCGGTGAGCGCGACCTGCACGCACTACGGCGGCCCGCTCGCGGAGGGTCGGGTGGTCGGCGACACCATCCGTTGCCCGTGGCACCACGCCTGCTTCGATCTCCGCACCGGCGCCACGCTGCGCGCGCCGGCGCTCAATCCGCTGCCCTGCTACGACGTCGAGCGGCAGGACGGTCGGGTCCGGGTCGGCGCCCGCCGGGGCGATCCGATTTCGCTGCGGCGCGCGTCGTCCCTGCGAACGATCGCGATCGTGGGTGCCGGGGCGGCCGGCGAATCGGCGGCCGAGGCCCTGCGCCGCGAAGGATACGACGGCGAGATCCTGCTCTTCGGCGCCGACGAGGCCCTCCCCGTCGATCGCCCCAACCTGTCGAAGGACTACCTGGCGGGGACGGCCCCCGAGGACTGGCTGCCGCTTCGGCCCCCGTCGTTCTTCGGCGAGCAGAAGATCGCGCTTTCGCTGGGGGCGCGGGTCACGGCGATCGATCCGGCCGCCCATCGCCTCACGCTGGCCGACGGCCGGGAGGTCGCCTGGGACGCGCTGCTGCTGGCCACCGGCGCCGATCCGGTGCGCCCGCAGCTGCCGGGCGCCGAGCTGGCGCATGTTCACACGTTGCGCACGCTGGCCGACAGCCGTGACATCATCGCGCGGGCCACGCGGGTCAAGCGCGCCGTGGTGATCGGCGCCAGCTTCATCGGCCTGGAGGTGGCGGCGGCGTTGCGCGCCCGCGGCCTCGAGGTCCACGTCGTGGCACCGGACAAGATCCCGTTCGAGCAAACGCTCGGCCCCGAGCTGGGGAATTTCATCCGCGGCGTCCACGTCGAGCACGACGTCCATTTTCACCTCGGCCAAACGGCCCAGAACATCGACGCCCAATCGGTGGTGCTCTCCGGCGGCGAGCGGCTCTCGGCCGACCTGGTGGTCCTCGGCGTCGGTGTCCGGCCGTCGTTCGAGCTCGCGCAAGCCGCCGGCTTGACCGTCGACCGCGGCATCGTCGTCGACGACAGGCTGCGGACCAGCGCGCCCGGTGTGTTCGCCGCCGGCGACGTCGCCCGTTTCCCCTACGCGCCGACCGGAGAGTCGGTGCGCATCGAGCACTGGGCGGTCGCGCAACGGATGGGGCGCACGGCGGCGCTGAACATTTTGGGGCGCGACATCGCCTTCACCTCGCCGCCATTCTTCTGGAGCACGCACTACGACGTCACTGTCAACTACGTCGGCCACGCCGAGAGCTGGGATCGTATCGACGTGGCGGGGAGCCTGGGCGCGCGCGACGCGACGGTCGCCTACCGGCGTGGTGGGCAGACCCTGGCGGTCGCCACCGTCGGACGCGACCAGACCAGCCTCGATGCCGAGGCGGCGTTCGAACGGGGCGACGAGGCGGCGCTGGGCGCCTTCGGCCGCACGCGCTGAGGTTTTCCTGAGGCGGCCCCCTGCGGCAGCGGCCGCCTTCCTGTCGATCGCGACGGTCGGCGCGATCGCCGCCTGGCTGGTCGCGCGATCCCTCCAGCAGGATTTCGCGGCCTACTGGGTCGCGGGAAAAGCCCGACGGGCAGGTCTCGATCCGTACCTAAATCTGGTCGGCTCCGACGCGGCATCGACGCTCTGGGACGGCATCGCGACGTTTCGCCACAGCCGATTCCTGTACCCCCCGTTGGTCGCGGAGCTGTTCCGGCCGCTCGCCGCGCTGCCCTATCGCGCCGCCAAGATGATCTTCACCGCGGGTATGCTCGCCGCATGGATCGGCGCCGGGCTGCTTTCTTCGCGCGGCCACAAGGGACGAACCTGGTTCTTCATGGGCAGCGCGCTCTTCTTCCCTCTCTACCGACATTTCGAGCGGGGTCAGATCGATCTGCTGGTCCTCTTCTTCCTGGTCGTCGCCTGGCGGACGCGCGCGCGTCCTCTCCTCGCCGGCGCCGCGCTGGCGCTGGGCGCCGCCTTCAAACCAGCGCTGCTCGGCGTTCTGCCGGTACTCTGGGCGGTTGGCCGCGCACGCACCGCGCTGGCCGCCCTCGGCACCGGGGCCGCGATCTTCGGGTTGACGCTGGCGATCTCCGGACCGTCGCGTTTGGGCGAGTACCTATGGTCGGTTCTCCCGCGCGCGGCCCTCTACGGCGAGGGGGGCACGGACGAGATGCTGCTCCCCGCGTCGAGCTTCCCCGCCAGCGCCCGCGACGACGGCATCACCAACCTCGACGGACGCGACTACCGGACCTCCGTCTGGGACGCGCCGGCGGCGGCGAGCATTCCGCGCTTGCTGGCGCCGGAGTCTCCGTCGATCGCGACCAGCGTTTTCCCTTTCGTGCTGTCGATCCTGGGGCTGGGGTGGGCGGCAAAATGTCTTCGCGGGCGTGGCACCGATGTTGATTCCGACGGTGATTCCAAGGACCACACCGGAGCGCTGCTGCTGTTCGCGGCGGCGCTCGCCTGCGTGGTGGCGTCTCCGGCGGGATGGGTGATGGGGTTGGTCGTGGCGATCCCGCTCGCGCCGCACGCGGGCGCGCTGGTTGCCGACGCGCGCCTTTCCCGGCGCCTGGCGATCGCTCTGGGCGTCGCCTGGGTCGCCGTCGCGCTGCCGGCGCCGTTTTCCGGCTTTCCGGCTCTAGCCGGCGCGGCGCTCTGCACCCTGGCCGCCGCGGCGGCGCTCGCGACGGGCCGTCGCCAGGCACCCGGGGCGGCATGATCGTTCTCGCCGCCGGCTTGGTCGCGCTCTGGGTCGCGGGCGTCGGCCTGGCCCGACTCGGGGGCCCATCCGACGGGTCGCGCGCCTCCCGCGCCGTCCGCGCGATGCTCGGATCCTTCGCGATTCTGATCGGGGTCGAAGCGGCGCTTGGCGCCTGCGGGCGGCTCGACAGCACGAACACGTTCCTCGGTCTCTGTGGCGTCGCGGTGGCGATCACCCTGTGGACGCGCCGGCAATTCGAGACCGCCGAGGCCGCCCCAGCAGAGGCCTGGAGCATCGCCGACGTCGCGCTGGCCTGTGCAATTGTGGTCGCCTTGGCCTTGCGCCTGCAGGCGGGCCTTCACAAGACGGTCTTCCTGTACGACGCCCTTTCGTACCACCTGCACGCGCCGGTCACCTGGTTGCACGATCGTCGGCTGGAGATCGTCCCGGCGGTGTTCGGCGATCCCGCGCCCGCCTATGCGCCGTCGAACGTCGAGCTCTGGTTTCTGTTTCTGATGGCGCCGCTTCGATCGGATTACCTGGCCAGCGCGGGTCAGCTTCCGTTCGCGGCGCTGGCCGTGCTGGCCGTCGCGGCGACGGTGCGGGAGGCGGGCGGACGACGGGCCGCGGCGCTCGGCGCCGGTCTCGCCTTCCTGCTGGTGCCGGAGATCTGGCAACAGGCGCCGACGGCGATGACGGATCTGGCGATGGCGGCGCTGCTGCTGGCGTCGTTGCCGTTTGTCGTCCGGTTGTCGAGATCGCCCACCACGCGCGATGGGCTCGCCTGCGCCGCCGCGCTCGGCCTCGCGCTCGGCACAAAGTACGTTGCCGTGGTGCTGGTCGTTCCGTTCGCCGCACTCGGCGCGATCGCCGGCGCCAGACGGAGGCCACCGCGCCCGCGCGACCTCGTCGCGGTCGGCGCGATCGGCCTCGGCACGAGCGGATTCTGGTTCGCGCGCAATGCGATCGTCGCCGGCAACCCGCTCTATCCGGTGAGCGCGCTCGGCCTGCCGGGTCTCTACGGCCGAGCCGCGATGCGCGCCTGGGACTATCACCTCCCTGTCGCCGATCTGGGTTCGCTGGGTGTGATGCTGGCCGCGGGGGGCATCGGCTTCTCCGTCGCCGCCGCGGTCGGTCTGCTCCGCGCCCGTCCGCCGATCGAGCTCGCGCTCTGGGCCGCCATCTGCGCGCTCTTCTGGGTCGCGGTGCCTTACCAGGAGAGTCGGTTCCTGTTCGCCGCGTTCGGTGTGGCGGCGGTGGCTGTCGGGCGCGCGGCCGCCCGCCCGCCCGCCTGGCTCGGCTGGGGCGCCCTGGCCATCGCGATCGGCGGTGAGCTGCTCGAATTTCCCACGCTCGAGCGCTTGGCGCTGATTCCCGCGGGCCTGCTCGGCGCGGCCCTCGCACTGCTCTGGCGCCATATTCCAGCGCCGGCCCGTCGGCCGGCCGCCAGAGCCGGCGCGCTCGGCCTCACCGTCGCCGGCGTGGTCGCGATCGCCGTCGGCCTCGGTCACTATCGCGCGCGCGATCCGCGCTACGTCATCGGCGACGACATCGAGAGCGCGTGGGCCTGGTTCGGCGCCAACGTGCACGGCACCCGGGTGGCCTATGCCGGGACCAATCTGGCATTTCCGCTGGCGGGGCGGGATCTCGGCAATCGCGTCACTTACGTCAACGTGGCGGGGCGACCGGATGATCGACTCCACGATTTTGGACGGCCGCTGGCGCGCGCGACGGGCCTGCCAACCACGCCGGAGCCGACCCCCTACCGGGACGGCGCCCAGTTCGAGACCTGGCTTCGCAACTTGCGGGCGGTGCGCACCGACCTCCTGTTCGTCGCGGCGATGGATCCGATCGTGAAGCGCAACGTCGCGGCCGACGAAGACGGATTCCCCATCGAGCGCGCCTGGGCCGACGCGCACCCGGCGCTGTTCGCGCCGCGCTACGCCTCGCCGGCCGCCCGGATCTACGCGGTGCAGCCCCCATGAGCGACGGGACCTCCCCGCGGAACGCCCGCGCCACCGAGATCGCGGCGCTCTCGGTCCTGCTGCTGTTCGTCGCCGGGCGCTGCCTGATGCCGATGGACGAGACCGATCTCTTCTTCAACCTCCGGCTGGGCGAGATCATCCTGGCGCGCCACGCGGTGCCGCGAACGAATCTTCTCTCGTTCACCTTCCCGGACGCGCGCGACATCAACCTCGGCTGGGTCTTCCAGATCGTGCTGGCGCTGGCCTACCGCGCGGGTGGGATCGCGGCGACGGTGCTGCTCAAGACGACGTTCGTGCTGGCGACGTTCGCGCTTCTTTACCGCGTCGCGCGGCGCCGGGGCGCGCATCCGGCGGCGGCCGCCGTCGCGCTGGCGCTGGCGGCGTGGGCGGCGGAGCCCCGCTTCGTCGAGCGGCCGCACCTGGTCACCTTCGTCGGTCTCGGCTATCTCCTGCTCGCGCTCGAACGCGCCGAGGCCGGCCGGCCGCGCGCGCTCACGGCCCTGCTCCCGCTGGGCCTCGTCTGGGCGAACGCGAACTCCTGCTTCTTCCTGGCGCCCGTGGTGCTCGCGCTCTACGCGACGGGCGCGTCCTTCGATCACCGGCGCGTTGAAGCCCGACGGGCCGCGCTGCTGGCGCTGGCGCTGGTTCCCCTCATCTTCGCCACACCGTCGGGCGCGGGCGCACTGACGTACATCGCCAACCATTGGCGGATGCCCTGGCTGCGGCCGCTGCAGGAATACCGCGCGGCGAGCTGGCCGCTCGACGGACCATTCTTCTTTGTCGTCGCGGGCGTGGTCCTCGCCGTCGCGCTTCCGAATCGGCGCCTGCGTCGGGCGCTCCCCGTGCTGGCGCTGGGCCTGCTCGGCGCGCGCCGGATCCGCTTCGTCGCCGAGTTCGCTCTGCTGGCGGGTCCGCTCATCGCGGTCGCGCTCACCGATCTCGGCGACCGCGCGGCCCGCCGCGCGCCCCGCGGCCCCTACGCCACCGTCGCGATCGCCGCCGCGCTGGCAGGATTGACACTGGTTCCGCGCCTCGCCGCCGTGAGGCGCGGCGAGCGCTTCGCCGATCTCGGTCTCGAGCCCGGGCTGGTTCCCGAAGCCGCGATCCACTTCGTCGACGAAAGCGGCCTGCGCGGGCGGATGTACAACGATCTCGAGGTCGGCTCTTACCTGACCTGGCGGGGCTGGCCGGATCACCCGGTCTTTCAAGATCCGCGCATCAACGGCTATCCCGAAGCGTTCCACGCCATCCTGAGGCGCGACGATCTGTCACGGGACCAATGGCAAAGCTTTCTCGACCGCTTTGGCGTCAGCGCGGCCCTAGTCAGCTACCCCGATCTCAACCCGCGCGCGGCGCTGTTCGCCCCCGAGCGGTGGGCGCTGGTCTACCGGGACAACGACGCGCTGGTGTTTGCGTCCCGTCGCCCGGAATTCGACGGGCTCATCGCGCGCGCAGAGCTCCCGCTCACCTTCGTCTACGCGCGCGGCCAGGGCGTCACGGCGCGGCCGCTCGCCAACAGGCCGGCCCGATCGCCGGTGCGCGATTGCGTCTGGCAGAAGCGGCTCGGTGACGTCTTCTTCGAAACCGGCGACGACGCCGCCGCGCGCGAGGCGTACGCCGCGGCCGCGAAATCACCCGATTGCCTGGACGCCACCTCCCGAACCGCCGCGGCGATCGCGCGCGGCGATCTGGCGCTCGAGACCGGGGATGCCGCGGCCGCGGTCGAGGCCTACGCCGGCCTGCCCGACCCGCGCGCCCGCGCAAACCGCGGCCTCGCCCTCATGGCGCTGGGGCGCGCGCGCGAGGCGGAGATCGATCTTGGCGCGGCCCTCGCCGTGGATCCCGCTCAGCCGGAGGCCCGCCTCGCGCAGGCCTTCGCGTTCGAGGCGCTCCGGCGCGATCCGGAGGCCGTCGCGGCGTTCCGCGCCTTCCTGACGCTCGCACCACGACACGCCGCCGCCGCCCGCGCGCGCGCCGAGATCGAACGGCTGACAAACCGTTGATCGGGACCAGTCGATCACCGACGGGAGACCCAGCGACCGCTGGCGCTCAGGCGTCGGCGCGCAGCGCGGTGAGCAGCTTGGTGACGCTCTGCTTGGCGTCCCCGAACAGCATGAGCGTGTTGTCGTTGTAGCAAAGGGGATTGTCGACGCCGGCGTAGCCGGCCGCCATGCCGCGCTTGAGCATCACGATCCGCGCCGCCTTCCAGACCTGGAGCACCGGCATGCCGTAGATCGGGCTGCCGGCATCCTCTTCGGCTGACGGGTTCACGATGTCGTTGGCGCCGATCACCATCACCACGTCCGTCGCCGGGAAATCCTCGTTGACCTCGTCCATCTCCTTGACGATGTCGTACGAGACGTCCGCCTCCGCGAGCAGCACGTTCATGTGCCCGGGGAGTCGCCCCGCCACCGGGTGGATCGCGTAGCGCACCTTGATCCCCTTGCCGATGAGCAGCGAAGAGATCTCCTTGACCTGATGCTGCGCCTGCGCGACCGCCATCCCGTAGCCGGGCACGATGATCACGCTGCGCGCGGCGAGCAACAGCTCGGCGACCTGATCGACGGTCGTCTCGTTGACCTTGCCCGGCGCCTCGCCACCGGCCCCGGCACCCCCCTTGGGCTTGGCGCCGCTGTCGGCACCGAATCCGCCCAGGATCACGTTCCAGATCGAGCGGTTCATCGCCCGGCACATGATGACGCTCAAAATGGCGCCCGAGCTGCCGACCAGCGCGCCCGTGATGATCAACAGATCGTTCGACAGCATGAACCCGGCCGCCGCCGCCGCCCATCCCGAGTAGCTGTTGAGCAGCGACACCACCACCGGCATGTCGCCGCCGCCGATCGCCATCACCAGATGCATGCCGAGCAAGAGCGCCAGCCCGGTCGCCGCCAGCAGCGCCGGCATCCCGGCGGACAAGACGCTCCCCCCCGGCTCCGGCCAGGCGACCTCGGCGTGGAGGAAGATCACCCCCAGCGCGACGCAAGCGGTGAGCGCGACGACGTTCAGCAGGTGCCGACCGGGCAAGAGCAGCGGTTTGCTGCCGATCTTGCCGCGCAGCTTGCCGAAGGCGATCACCGAGCCGCTGAAGGTGACCGCGCCGACCAGGATGCCGACGTAAATCTCCCCCATGTGCGCGCTCCGGTCGGCGGCATCGACCGCGCCGGCGGGCTGCAGGTACGTCGCGATGCCAACCAGCACGGCCGCGGCTCCGACGAAGCTGTGAAGGATCGCCACCAGCTCCGGCATCGACGTCATCGCCACCCGCGACGCGAGCAGCGCGCCGATCAGGCAGCCGAGGCCCAGGGCCGCGCCCAGAACACCCACCACCGTCGAATTCGGGGCGCCGGCTCCCGCCGCGACGCCGTCGCCTGGGATGAGCAGCGCCACCGCAGTCACCAGCACCGCGACCAGCATGCCGATGATGCCGTACCGGTTGCCGTGCCGCGCGGTCTGCTGCGTCGACAGGCCGCGCAAGCTGAGGATGAACAGCAGGCTGGCGGCCAGATACGCGAGCGAGCGAATGCTGACGATCATCGCGCGTCTACTTCCGGAACATCCGCAGCATCCGCTGCGTGACCAAGAATCCCCCGGCGACGTTGATCGACGCGACCAGGATCGCCACGCCACCGAGCGCCAGCGAACCCGACCCGCCGCCGAACAGCGCCAGCATGCCGCCGATCACGATGATGCCGCTGATCGCGTTGGTGACGCTCATGAGCGGCGTGTGCAACGCCGGCGTGACGTTCCAGATGACGTGATATCCGACCACGCAAGCCAGCAAGAAGACCGTCAGGTGCTGAATCAGGTGGGGCGGGCCGGCGATGACCGCCGCGACCAGCGTGATCGCCACCAGGAGACCGATGAGGCGACCGCCTCCGTTCGCCGCGGGCGGCGGCGGGTGCGCCGGTTTCGCCTCCAGCACCTTGTGCGCGCCAGTCGGGCCGCCCGCGCGCGGCGCCGGCGGCTTCGGCGGCGGCCACATCAGCTCGCCGCCTTTGAGCACCAGCACGCCGCGGTGGATCTCGTCCTGCATCTTGATGGCTATCCCGGGCGTCGGCTCGGGCGCCGAGACCTCCTTGAGCAGGTTGAACACCGTCGTCGCGTACAGCTCGCTCGACTGGCGCGCCATTCGGCTCGGCAGATCGGTGAGGCCGATGATGGTGACGCCGAACTTCTCGACCACCTTGTCGCGCTCGGTGAGCGCGCAGTTCCCCCCCTGCTCGGCGGCCATGTCGACGATCACCGACCCATGCGCCATCGCCACCACCGCGCCCGAGGTGATGAGCGGCGGCGCCACCTTCCCGGGAATCAGCGCCGTCGAGATCACGATGTCCGACTGCTTGGCGTGCTGGGCGATCATCGCCTGCTCGGCCGCCAGATAGGCCTCGCTCATCTCCTTGGCGTAGCCACCCCCGCCTTCGCCGGTCTCGTTGAAAATGAACTCGACGAAGGTGCCGCCCAGGCTCTCGACCTGCTCGCGCACCGCCGGCCGCGTGTCGAAGGCGCGGACTTGCGCGCCCAGCGACTTGGCCGCCGCGATCGCCGCCAGGCCCGCCACGCCGGCGCCCACGATGAACACCTGCGCCGGCTTGACCCGCCCGGCGGCCGTCACCTGACCCGGGAAGAACCGTCCGAAGTTCTCGGCCGCCTCGATGACGGCGCGGTAGCCGGCGATGTTCGCCATCGCCGACAGCGCGTCCATCCGCTGCGCACGGGTGATGCGGGGCATCGCGTCCATCGCCAGCACGGTCACCTTGCGCACGGTCAGGCGCTCGATGAGCTCCTTGTTCTGGGCCGGCCAGATGAAGCTGATCAGCGTGGCCCCTTCCTTGAGGAGATCGGCCTCGTGCCCGCCGCCCGCGATCGCGATCGGCTGCCGCACCTTGAGCACGATGTCGGCGGCGGCGTAGAGCGCGGCCGCGTTCGGGACGATGGTGGCGCCCGCTTCGGCGTAGGTGCCGTCGGCGAAGGCCGCGGCATCGCCGGCGCCGGCTTCGATCATGACCTCGTACCCGAGCTTCCGGATCTTGTGGACGGTCTCGGGCACGGCGGCGACCCGGCGCTCGTGCGGGTAGATCTCCTTCGGGATGCCCACCTTCATGGCTCGGCAGGGTACACCGACGGGGCGCGTCTTTCTACAGCGGGACCCGGTATACTGGTGGGCCAGTTGAGAGAAGCTGGCCCCCGGTGAGTCAGAGGATCACGGGCGAGCGGTTCCGGCGCCGACGCAGACGGGCTCGACGCGCGCGCGGTTCTGTTCTCGCCGCGCTGGCGCTGGCGGCGGCGGCTGCGCTGGGTGGGGCGTCGGCCCGAGCCCAGGCCGAGCGGTCACTCGGCCTCCTCGAGCAAGAGTCCGTCGACGAGTCGATGGCCGAGCTCGGCCTCAAGGTCGAGCCCAACCCCGTGGGGAAGGTGGTGGGAACGATCTACGTCGTCAACCGAGAGGTCTTCTCCCGACGCGACTGGCGTTTTCAGATGCTCAACTTCTTTCACCGCACCACCCGTCCGCAGATCCTGAGCCGCGAGCTTCTGATCAAGCCGGGTCAGCTCTACGACGAGGCGCTGATCGAGGAGAGCACTCGAAACCTCCAGTCTCCCCCGCCGCTGGTCCTGGCCGCGGGAACGCAAGTCATCCCCCCCGAGCTCTCCAGCGTGGTGGCCATCGTGCCGGTCGCCTCTCCGCAGCCGGGCAAGGTCGACCTGCTGGCGGTGACCCGCGACATCTGGAGCCTGCGCTTCAACACCGACTTCGAATTCCAGCAGAACACGCTGTCGCAGCTCGACACATCGCTGTCCGAGAACAACCTCTTTGGCTGGCGCAAGTACCTAGCCCTTGGCTTCTCGCTGGATCTCGGGAAGTACGCCATCGGCCCGGCGTACCTGGACCCGAACATCGCCGGCACCCGACTGACGCTGTACGCGCACGCGCTCGCCTACTACACGCGCGGCACCAACGACTACGAGGGCAACAGCGAGACCTTCTCGCTCCACTACCCGCTCTATTCGCTGGCCAGCCGCTGGGGCGCCGGCGTCGACGTCGCCCACGCGAACGCCGTGACCCGCCACTTCCTGGGCACCGACCTGGCCGACGAACCGCTCATGGCGATGCCCGGCGTGACGGTGCCGTACATCTTCCGGCGCGCCTACGCGATTGTGGACGCCAACGCGACCCGCTCCTTCGGTCTGAACGTGATCCAGCGCGTGACGCTGGGCTATCTGTTCGACGACCGCCGCTCCGAGCTGCTCGAGAACTTTCCCTACGGCGCGCTCACGCCCGCCCAGCTCCAGGTCTTCCTGGCCGAGTACGCCCCGATCACGGAACGGCGCTCCGGGCCTTACCTGCGATACGACATGTTCACGGCGTGGTACGGCGTCTACCGCGATCTCGACACCTTCGATCTGCGGGAGAACCAGCGGCTGGGACCGTCGGTCTCGCTGGGCGCGGGTTTCAGCGCGCCCGCACTGGGGGCCGATTTTCTCACCTATCCCATGAGCGGGACGATCGGTTGGGCCGCCGGGCCAGCAGGTTCCTTCGTCCGGGCATCCATCGCGGGATCGACCCGGCTGCGCTGGGGAACCGCGATCGATCAGACGTTCCAGGGCAAGCTCTACATCGCCTCGCCGCTCTGGCGGCACCTATTTCGCCTGGTGCTGGCAGGCGAAGCCGACGCGGCACGGGCCGACACCCAGCGAACCATCTTCTTCCTGGGCGGCGACACCGGCTTGCGCGGGTACGCGATCGGCGATCTGCAGGGGACCAGCATGGTGATCGCACACGCGGAGCTGAGGTCCGCCCCGCTGGCAATTCGCTCCCAGCGAATCGGGGCGCTCCTTTTCTACGACCTCGGCGACGCCGCGGCCACGTTCGGGTCGATGAGCGTTCGCTCGGACGCGGGCATCGGGCTGCGCTGGCTCATTCCACAGCTGAATTCTTCGGTCCTTCGGGTGGACTGGGCAGTCCCCTTCGAGAACGGAACCGTGACGCCCGCAGGATTCCCCGGCCGCGCGACGGCGGGGTTCCAGCAGATCTTCTGAGACTGGCGCGTCGCCGCGCGCCTAGCGCACGACCTTCACGTTGATCATCCCGGTCTTGGTCGCGCCCCACAGGCGGATCCACATCGCCAGGTACATCTCCGGCCCGCGCGCCGAGCCGATGTCGCCCAGATCGAGCACGTCGCTCCAGCCGAACGACTTGAGCAGCTTGGTGACCTGCGCCTTGGCGTCCGGATCGTTGCCGCTCAAGAAGACGGTGTGATCGCCCCCGCCGACGGCCTTGGGATTGACCATCACCGGCGCGCCGATTGTATTCAGCGTCTTGACGACCTTCAGGTTCGGGAAGGTGGCCTGAATCTTTTCGGCGACACAGCGCTCCTGGCTGGCCAGGACGGCGGGCGGCATCCCTTTGCTGTGATCGAGCTCGTTCGAGACGTCGATCAGGATCTTGGGGCCGACCTCGTCGGCGGCGGCCAGCTTGAGGGCGTCGATCGAGACCTGCCCCGAGGTGGCGTTGATCAGGATCTCGCCATGCGCGGCGGCGTCGGCGAAGGTCGCGACCTTCGCGCGGCCCTTGTTCTGCTCCTGCCACTCCCGCAGCGTCGACGCGAACATCTTCTTGTCGTCGAGCTTCTTCGGATCGCGGGTCCCCAGGACCACGTCGTGCTCCTGCTCAACCAGCTTGCTGCCCAACGTCTGCGCGACGACCCCCGAACCAATGATTCCAATCTTCATGGCGATCCTCCTACCGTCCGTGGTGTGGACGCGTAGCCTGACAAACGGGCCGCGGGTTTGCAGGTGGGATTTGTGGAGCGACGCCCCGGCGTCGACCCAAGGAGAGGGGCGTTCTCCTCCCTTGATTGTGCAGTGCCGGTTCTCGGACAATCGTAGCCGGAGCACCAATGTGGGCGATACGTCAGCGGGTGAGCAATCGCCACGTTCGCACGGTACGGAAATCCGCCTCAGGCCGCGCGCTGCTTGAGCGCCGCCGCGGCCTCTCGCCGAACCTCCGCGAACACTTCGGCGGAAATCCCCTCTTCCTGCGCCGTAAGGATCGCGTCGAGCAGTTCCTTCGCGCGCCGCGGGCTTCCGTCGTAGGCCCGGGCCATCCGGTGCAACTCCGCGACCATCCCCGAGCGCATCCGGTTCTCGACGTCGGCCAGCGGCAGTCCGCCCCCTTTGCGATCCATCTCTTCGGAGCGCTCCTTCAGGAGCTTGGCTTCCGTCCTCGATATCCGGCTCATAGGCTCTCCGCCCTCGTCCCGTCCTCGATGATAGCCCGCAAGACCCGAACCGTCGCGCGGGCCGCCCGTCCAACGTCGAGATCTGACCAGACTCGAGTGCGGTGATACGTTTCCCCCGATGCTGCTCCTGCTCCTGCTCGCCCTCGACCCCTCGGTGCAGACGATCGTCGCGCCGGCGGGTGGGCGGGTCGGGTTCGCGGCGGTGGATCT
>CAYTTF010000011.1:0-30048 GCA_964440665.1 uncultured Myxococcales bacterium
CGCGCCCTCGGCCGGCTGTCGGCCCAGGGCGCGTTCTCGATCGGGAACGTTGTCGAAAGATCAGGGTCGGTGGGTCAGGCGCTCTTGGTCGGTCGGTCAGGGGCTCTTGCGGGGCACCTTGGCGCCCGCCCTGCGGGCCTCCGACAGCCCGATGGCGATGGCCTGCTTGCGGCTGGTCACCTTCTTGCCCGACCCGCCGGAGCGCAGGGCCCCGCGCTTGCGTTCGTGCAGAGCGCGTTCGACCTTCTCGCCGGCCGCTTTTCCGTAGCGTCTGCTGCTGGTCTTCTTTCGCGTGGCCATGTGTCTCCTCCTAGAAGTGCAGGTTCATCAGCGCAAGCCGGTAGGTCGGCGCCGGGTCGGTAGAGAAACGCGAGGCGACCGCGACATCGGCGCGATTTTCTTGCACGATGACCTGGGTGAGGCCTACGGCGGTTCCGACGAGCACGCCGCCGCCCGCCCAGTAGCCGATCCGAGCGGCGTGCTCCTGGTTGCCGAGATAGTAGATGGCGCCACCGACCAGCGCGCCCGCGACCGCCCCCATGATCGCGCTGACGGCGATGGTGGTCATATAGTTGTGCGGCGAATCTTCATGAACGACGGTCGTGCGGCGGGCGGGCTCGACCATCACCGGCGCGGCGGCGACGGGCGCCGGCGCGGCCTGTACCTGCTGAGGGGCCGGAGCTGCCTGGTTCTGCGGCGTCACCACCACGCTATCCGCGAGCAGGCTCGCCTTGGGCAGGGGAACCACGGGCGCCACCTCGCGGCCCGTGTTGGCGAACGCGCTCGACCCAACCAACATCACCGCCGAGACCACAACCAAATTAACTGATCGCATGGAATACCTCCGGGTTGGCCGAGTGCAGCGCTCGTGCCATTTGAGACCCTCGCGGAAACCCGGCCACTTTGTGCCAGCCGGCTACCTCGGGGTTACGAAGCCCGATCGCCAGTCACGGAGGCGTAACGTCGATCGCCCCGCCGCGCCGCCCCCCAACGGATGGGCTCGCATCTGCGCGACACTACGTTGTGTTTTGCGGGCGCGTCCTTACGTTGCGGACGTGGTTCCGACACCCAAGACCGGCGGCGACGTAGAGCCAGGGCGACGACCCGGCAAGGTCGTCATGCTCGTCGAAGACGACGACGAGACCCGCGAGGCCCTCGCCACCATCCTGGAGGAGGCCAGTTATCGGGTTCTGAGCGCCGCGAACGGCGCCGCCGCGTGGAGCATGCTCCAGAATCACGCCGGACCCTGCGACATCATCCTCTTGGACCTGATGATGCCGGTCATGAACGGCTGGGACTTTCGCCGCAAACAAAAAGAGAGCGCCGACTTCTCGTCCATTCCGGTTCTTTTGATGTCCGCTGGCGGCAACATCGCCTCATCCTGTGCCGATCTGGGCACGTCGGACTACATCGCCAAGCCCGTCGAGGTCGCGGAGCTTCTAAATAAAATTCAGCGGTACTGCAGCTGACATCGGGGGGTGTCGTGAATTCGCCGGGCAATAACATCCAAGGAACGGGAGCGAGCTGCCAGCTGGGTCGCTACAAACTGATCCAGCTGCTGGGGGTCGGTGGGATGGCCGAGGTGTTCAAGGCCCGCTGCGCCAGCCCCGGGGGATTCGAACGGACGGTGGTCGTCAAGCGGATCCTGCCGGTCCACGGTCGCGATCCCGAGTTCGTGCGGATGTTCGTGGCCGAGGCGCAGCTCCTGGGCCTCCTCCACCACCCGAACGTCGTGCAGGCCTACGACTTGGGCGAATTCGAGGGTACGCTGTTCCTGGTACTGGAATATGTCGACGGGCCGTCGCTGGCGCGGGTCATGAGCACGCTTCGGTCGACTGGCAAGCTGATGCCCATCGTGGCGGCGGCGCACTTCGCCTACGAAGTCTGCCGAGCGCTCGACCATGTTCACACCCTCACGGGGAGCGACGGCGAGGCGCTGAACGTCATCCACCGCGACGTGACCCCCTCGAACATTCTTCTGACCCAGTCCGGCGGGATCAAGCTGCTGGATTTCGGGGTGGCCAAATATCGGGCGTCGCAGGCGCTCTCGGTGGAAGGAACCGTCAAGGGCAAGCCGGCGTACCTGGCCCCCGAGGCGCTGGAGGCCAAGAGCATCGACAACCGCGTCGACATCTTCGCGCTGGGGGTGGTGCTGCACGAGATCCTGACGCTGAGGAGCCTGTTCGAATCCGACAGCCAGGTGCTCACCTTTCGCAAAATCCTGGAGCTGCCGATTCCATCTCCGTCGAGCTTCCGGCCCGAGGTGCCGCCCGAGCTGGACGCGATCGTGATGAAGGCGCTGGAGCGGGATCCCGACCGCCGCTATCAAACCGCGGGGGAGATGGCCGGCGATCTCAACAAGTTCGTCGGCAGCCAGAAGATGCGAATGGACGAGGTGTGCGCCTTCGTCCGCGAAGTGCGGACGCGTCCGGCGCCCGCTCGATTCGGCGGCGCGCCGCTGGGATCCAAAGAGCCGCCGGAGAACGAGAAATCGACCAAACGATATAAGAACCCACGGTCCTGGGGGGCGCGCGTGCGCCGCTTCCTTCTGGGCAACACCCGACCCAGGCTGAGGACCTGAGCGCGCGCGATTGGTTCGGCGAGATGCGGGATAGAATGGATCGCCGAGCAGTTGTATCGTAGGAGTCTCGTCGTGGAGATTTCCACCCCGGCCACACCGCTCGAGTCCCCGCCGGGTCCCGAGCTCGATCGCCTGCGCGCCGAGAACGCCCGTTTGAAGAGCGCGGTCGCGGCGCTGGAAGACCTGATTGCCATCGCCCCCGCGTTCTTCGGAATCCTATCGCCCGAGGGCGTGATCATCGATCTGAACGATCTCGCGGTGCGGGTGATCGAGAGGACACGCGAGCAGGTCGTCGGACGGCTCTTCTGGGAGCAGCCCTGGTGGTCTCCCATTCCGGCCTCGGCGGCACGAATCCGCCAGGCGGTGGCGGACGCCGCCGATGGCCGTGCCGCGCAGTTCGACATCGAGTACTGCGCTGTCCAGGACGGTGTCTCGGCACGCCGGTGGGTCGCCTTCAGCATGACGCCCCTTTACGACGAGCGCGGCAAGATCTCTCGGATGGCGGCGACGGGTGTCGACGTCACGGAACGTCGGCAGACCCAGGAGGCACTTGCCGAGGCCAACAGCTCCAAGGACGAGTTTCTGGCCATGCTCGGACACGAGCTGCGCAATCCGCTGGCGCCGATCACCACCGCTTTGCAGCTCATGAAGCTTCGCTCCAGCGACGAGGTCGCCAAGGAGCGCACCGTCATCGAGCGCCAGGTCGAGCACCTGATGCGGCTGGTCGACGATCTGCTCGACGTCTCCCGCATCACCCGCGGCAAGATCGATCTCCGGATGCAGCGGCTGGATCTGTCGAGCGTGGTCGCCAGCGCCATCGAGATCGCGAGCCCCCTCCTCGAGCAGCGCCGCCACCACCTGAAGATCGAGGTCGCGCCCGCTGGCCTCGCCGTCGACGGCGACCCGGTTCGTCTGACCCAGATCGTTTCGAACCTGCTCACCAACGCGGCCAAGTACACCGAGCCGGGCGGGCATATCGCGGTGCGCGGCACCCGCGAAGCCGGCGACGTCGTCTTGCGGGTGAAGGACGACGGCTTCGGAATCTCCCCGCAGATGCTGCCCCGGGTGTTCGACCTGTTCGCGCAAGAGCGCCAGACCATCGACCGCGCCCGCGGGGGCCTTGGCCTCGGCCTCGCCATCGTCCGCACGCTGGTGAAGGCGCATGGCGGAGCGGTCTCGGTCGACAGCGCCGGACCGGGCCAGGGCAGCGAGTTCACGATTCGGCTCCCGGCGGTGCCCGCCGCCGAGAACGCGCGGCCGCGCCACACCCAGACGCCCGCCCAGCCGAGCGCCAGCCCCGATCGGCGGCGCATCCTGATCGTCGACGACAACCCCGACGCGGCGGAGCTCCTGGGAGAGCTGCTCGATCTCATGGGACACGAGACCCGGGTGGCCTTCGATGGACCGTCGGCGCTGGAGATCGTTCGAACCTTTCAGCCGGACATCGCCGTGCTCGACATCGGTCTGCCCGTGATGGACGGCTACGAGCTGGCGCGCCGATTGCGCCAGATGCCGTCGCTGCAGCAGACGCGGCTGGTGGCGCTCACCGGCTATGGCCAGCTATCGGATCGACACGGGAGCGCCGCGGCGGGGTTCAATGCCCACCTGGTCAAGCCGATCGAGATCGCGCTGCTGGAAACCCTGATCGCGGGCCACGAGCGTTCCGTCTGATCGCCGCCGGTCGGTCAACGCGTCGGCTGGTTCTGGTTCTTCGTCGTAGCTCGAAAGACCCGCCCGGGATCGAGGCCCAGCTTCTGGACGGTCAGATCGTCCGGCATCCCGGTCGCCGGTAGATTGTTCTTGCGCTGAAATTCTCGCAGCGCCTCGCGGGTCGGCGGATCGAGCTTGCCCGATTCGCGCTTGTCGGACAGGTCGCCTCTCGAAGCCAGCTTTTCTTGAATGGCTTCGACGGCATCGGCTTTCAACAGCCCCGCCGGCGATGTCGCGAGCGGGGGCGCACCCGTGCGCGTGGCTGTGACGGTGCCGTCGGCGTGGTGAGCCGGCCGGTCCGCGGAATTTCCCTTCCCGCCCTTGGCGGGCGACTCGGGCCGCCCCTCCGCGGTCGTCCCCGCGCCGCGGTCGCCCGCGGTGTGGGTGTGGGCGCACCCGAGCGCCGTGGCGCCGAGCAGGAGACCCACGATCAGCGTCGATGAGGTCATGACTTGGGGGGCTGCGCCTTGGGCGGCCCCTGGTCCTTCTTGACGGCGTTTTTCGCCTGCTCGAGCGCCCCTTCCTTCTTGTCCGCCGTAGGCGGCGGGAGGTTCGCAAAGCCCGACGTCAGCCCTTCCACAAAGGCGTTTCGCATCACCCCGAGGACCGCCGGCCAGAGTTGAATATCCGGATCGGTCAGCTTTCCCTTGAGGGGAACCGTGGTCGCGACGGCATTTCGGTCGGGCACGCGATCGGAGGCGATCTTGACCGCCTTGTCGGCCAGCCAGGCCTTCATGCGATCCCAGATGCCCGCCTCGGTGGGACCTACCTCGATGTTCTTGAGGACCGGCTTCACGCCGCCCGTCAGCATCCCTTCCTTGGAAACGAACTCGGCAAAGACGTCGATCGTCCCCTTGCTGGCCTGCAGATGCGTCTTCGGTTCGATGAATTCGTAGAGCTCCGCCGCCCTCAGCCCTTTTTCGGACAGCTGGCCCGCGAAGCTCAGGGGACTGGAGAACGGATCGGCGGAAACGAACAGATCCAGATCTCCGCTGTGCCCGACCACGCCGTGGGCGCTCACGGTGGCCGGCCTTCCGTTGGCGAGGCCGGGACGGGTGGCCAGATTCTGGGCGGCGAGCTCGAGGTGATGCACCCAGAGCTGCTGCCGGTGTGGCGCCGAGCCCTCGCGGAAGAGAATCTCACCGCCCAGGATCTCGATCCGGTCGACCTTGAGCGCGGTGACCTTCTGCAGCTGCTCGCTCAGATCCGGCGCCTTCTTTTCGCCGCTCGCCGCCGACTTCTTCTGGGTAATGGTGATCTTGGGTTCGACCAGACGCAGGCTGGCCATCACGCGGAGGTGCAAGAGCTCGCGCCAGCTGATCCCGAGGTGCGCGTGCTCGACGTAGACCAGCGGCTCGCGATCGGCGACCTCGCTCTTCTCGGCACCCGCCGGCACCTCGATCAGCTTGAGTCGGGTGATGTCGTAGCCCGGACTGAAGAGTGTCACGTGGACGCGCTCGAAAT
The DNA here is from genome assembly GCA_964440665.1 of uncultured Myxococcales bacterium. Taxonomy (GTDB): domain Bacteria; phylum Myxococcota_A; class Polyangia; order Fen-1088; family Fen-1088; genus JADGRB01. The sequence goes on from CAYTTF010000011.1 coordinate 5,756, forward strand.
CGCCCCGAAAGCCTTCCATCTGGTTGAGCGCCTGGCGGGTCTCGTGCGTCGCCAGCGGATCCAAGATCAGGCGGACGACGATCACCAGCAGAAGCGAGATGCCGGCCGCCACCAGCGGAATCCGGAGGCCCTTGCCGATTTTGCCTCTGGGCACGCTATCGACTCGCTGCCAGGGAGAGGTAGACGCGCGCGTTCTTCGACACCTTCGAGATCCAGCGATGGCCTTCGAACGCGCCCTTGGTGACGGGACCGGCGGCGAAGCCTTGGAGCGAATTCCATCCCTGGCTCGCGTGGCTGCGAATCGTGGGGGTCGAGGCCAGGTAGCCGCCAAACATCATGACCATCAGGAACATCGCGGCCCGGCCGATCTGCGTCCCGCGCTTTCGCGGCAGGTCCGGCTTTCCCGATGACGCTTTCGACCGCCGCGCGCGCGTCGCGCTGGGTGCGACCGTCACCGGTAGCAGCCCAGCTTCCGTCAAGGCCCGGTCCAGCGCACCCGAAAAGGCCAGGATCGACGGATAGCGTTCGCTCGGCTTCTTGGCCATTGCGCGGAACAGAACGGCCTCGACCGTCCGATAGCTCCCGTCGTCCGTCAGAGACAGAGGCTCTCCGTGGGAGGCGAAGAGGAGAGCCTCGGCGGGGGTGGTCGCCGCCCAGGGCATGCGACCGGCGAGCAAAAGATAGGTGATGACCGCCAGCGCAAACTGATCCGACGGCGCTTCCACGTCCTCGTGTCGGCCTTGCGCCTGCTCGGGCGACATGAAGTCCGGCGTCCCCATGACGATGCCCTTGCTGGTCAGGTGATTGAGGCTACGCGCCTTGCAGATCCCGAAGTCGATGAGCTTGATCAGATCGCTCTGTCCGTTGCGGGGGACGACCATGATGTTCTCGGGCTTCAGATCCCGGTGAACGACCCCCAGCTGGTGTGCGGCATCCAGCGCGGACGCCACCTGGTGAACGAGCGTCGATACCTGCGCCACCGAGAACGTCCGGGTCAGCAGGACATCGCTCAGATTTTGGCCCGGCAAATACTCCATGATCAGGTAGGGCCGGCCGTCCTCGGTGAGATCGAAGTCCAGCAGACGAACGACGTTGGGATGGTGAAGGCTGGCCATCACCGTCGCCTCCTGCCGAAACCGAACCGTCGCTTCTTGAACCATCGCCCCATGCTTGGCGATGAGGTCTGTGCTGAGCACCTTGATCACGACTTGGCCGGGCACGTCCACGCGGCAGGCGAGGTGAATGTCCCCCATGCCCCCGCGGCTGAGGCAGCGAATCAGCCGATACGATTCGCCCAGCAGAGTGCCGGGCGGCAGCTCCGCGACCGGGGGCTTGGCGACCGGCAAAGGAGCCTCCGCATCGCGGATCGGTATCGTCGTCGGAACCTGCATCGTGCCCCAATCCTTCTCAAGTTCCGTGCCATCCGGCGGCGCCGCCGAAAACGCGCCCCCAGACCCAGATCGGTTGGCGATCGGTCACCGCCAGGTAACGGTCGCCGGCCGGTTGGGCTTCGAGCCGGGTAGCCACCGTAACGTTCCGGCTTTTCTCGACAATCACCGCGGGACCGTCGGTGGTGCACGGTGGGACGGTCGATGGCGGCGCGTCTCCCCTTGATCCAGCGGAAATGGCGCTCTATCTTCCCCGCTGTAGCTCAGCTGTTCTACACAACCATCAAGGAGATCCCATGAAGCTCGCACGTACCTTCGCCATGGCGTTGGCTATCTTGCTCCCCGCCGCCTGGACCGTTGCCAAGGCCGCCGATGAGGGCGACACCAAGACCGAGACCAAGACCTCGAAGAAGACCAAGAAGAGCAAGAAGGCCGATGGAAGCGGCGAGACCAAGACCGAGACCAAGACCGAAACCAAGACCGAAAAGTAAATCATCGGGGCCGGGTCCGACCTCTCACGATCGGCCCGGTCTTTCTTCATCGGTGCGGTTCAGACCCGGACCATCGGGCCGCAGCCCGAGGTCTTCCAGTCGTGGCGCAGGCGATTCCAATCCCACACCGGTAATCATTGGGCGGCGGTGGGAGCAAGCGCCCGCCCTCCGAAATGACCATCAATCCGTTACGACACTGCACGCCCGTTCGCGACCTGTCCGGGTTTCGTAACGAACGAGCCCTACGCCGAGCGGTAAGACTGGACGTCGTCGTGTGGCACGACCCTTGATGGGTATGATCGACATGGCAAACGACGGAAACCCTCTTTCGAAGGCCTCGCGTGCCCGAGGCACGCTGAGAATCAAGCGGCTCCTCACCACCCAGCTCAAGCTTGTGAGGCTGGAGGTCATCGGACAGGATCACCCCTTCCTGGTCCGCGCAGGCGCCTTGCTCCTCTGTGGTCCGATCCTGCTGGTCGGCTACGCCTTCGCGCTGGCCGCCGCCGTCCGTCTCCTGGCGATCAGAATCGGATGGAGCGCGGGCCTGCTGCTGGTGGGCATCGTCCATCTCGCCATCGGGCTGTGGGGGATGCGGCGGGCGCGTGCGCTCGGCTTCGCGCAGAGCTACGACGTCGTCGCCCCCGAGTGCGACCCGGCGAACGCCGCCATCGATCCGATCGACCTGGATGGCGCGGTGACCCTGCCCAGCCTCCGTGCCCCGGCAAGGGCCCATGGCGCCGGCCTGCACTAAGAAGCTCCGGGTCCCGGTGCAGGGCGGTTCCTGCGCCACCGCACCTTCCGGTTGAGCCAGTCATGCCCATATTCCTGAAAGATGAGTCGGCCTCGTGCGGACCTGCGCGGCGCCGGCGCTCGATACCTCGACGGTCGGCGGGCCGGCTTGTGGGTCGTGTGGGGATTGGCCGTCGTGGGCTGCGCTGCGCAACAGAAGAAAGACCAGCCGACGGTGAAGGACCTGAAGATCTCGGGAAATCGTGAAGTCTCCTCCCGGGAGATCAAGAACCGGATTCTGACGAGCAAGACCGGGTGGTGGCCGTTCGCCACCAAGCAGCCCTTCGATCCCGTCGCCTGGCAAGCCGATCTCAAGCGGATCGAGCGCCTCTACGTCGCCAAAGGATTTTATCAGGCCGAAGTCCTCAAGGAGGAGGTGGTGCCGAAACCGCCGGATGCGGTCCTGCTGGCGGTTCAGGTCAGCGAGGGTCCGCAGACACACATCGGCAAGCTCGACGTCATCGGCATGGAAGGTCTACCGCCGGCCGATCGGGACGTGGCGGTCCGCCGGCTCCCGATCAGCGTCGGCGCGGTGTTCGTCGAGCACGACTGGACGGCGGCCAAGGAGAAGGTCGCCGCGAGCCTGCGCGACCGCGGCTACGCGAAGGTAGCCGTCGACGCGCAGGCGCTGGTCGACGTCAAGACGCACCTGGCGGCGTTGACCCTATTCGTCCGCCCCGGGATCAGATACACCTTCGGCGCCATAGAGGTCACCACCGCCCCCGACGCGCGCATCGCGCCGTTCTTGGTGTGGGAGCAGGCGCGGATGGCGATTCCCGAAGGGGACCACACCAGCGACGGCGCGCTCGAGGAGGCGCAACGGCGGATCTTCTCGATGGGGGTCTTCGCGACGGTGAAGGTGACGCCCGGCGACGCGGACGACGCGAACGCCCGCATGCCGGTGCGGGTCGACGTGCGCGAGGCGCCGTTTCGAACCCTGCGCCTCGGCGGCGGCGGCAAGATCGACGAGATCCGGAACGAGGTTCGTCTCTTCGCCGAATGGACCAACCGCGACTTCCTGGGCGGCATCCGCAAGCTGACCGCCCACGCCGAGGCCGGCTGGGCGTTCCTTCCCAACTTCTATACGGCCACCACCGGCGACGCCGCCAGCGGCGCGCGCAACGGCCCCATCGCCGACCTGAGCCTGCAGTTCGAGCAGCCGCGCTTTGTCGGCCGTCCGTCGTTACGCGAGCAGAGCAAGATCGAGGTCCAGCGCACGCTCGAGCTGGCCTACGACGCCATCAGCACTAGCCTCACCAACGGCGTCATCTGGAAGCCGCGCTCGCGGATCTCGATCTTCCCGTCGTATCACCTCGAGGCCGACTACCTGAACGGACCGCCGGTGAGCAGCGCCGCCACCGCGCCATTGACGCTGGGCTGCCACACCACCAGCGACCACTGCTTCGTCTGGCTTTCGTACCTCGAGGAGGTGGTGACCTGGGACCGGCGCGATAACGCGCTCGAGCCGCGCAACGGGGTCTACGCCAGCCTGTCGTTGCAGGAGGGGGGCGGCCCGCTGGCCGGCGACTTCAACTATTTCCGGGTGCTCCCCGATCTGCGCGGCTACCTTAGCTTCGGCGAGGACGACGTGCTCACGCTGTCGGCGCGGCTGCGCGTGGGCGAGCTCTGGCCGACCTCGGGCAACCCCGAGGACAGCGCTGTGGTGACCCGCTTCTACGGCGGCGGCGCGGTGTCGATGCGCGGCTTCAACGACCGGCGGCTCTCGCCGCTTCTGCTGGTGCAGGCGCCCGGCGCCGCGCCCGGCGCCGCGGCCGGCGTCCAGATCACCCTCCCCATCGGTGGCGACGGGATGATCGACGGCAGCTTCGAGGCGCGCTACTCGCTGACCCCGGTCTTGCGGCTGGCCACCTTCGTCGACTACGGGCAGGTGACGACCGCGCAAGTTCATCCGAGCGACGCCGCGCATCTGCTGTGGGCGGTCGGCCTGGGTCTGCGCTACCTGACGCCGATCGGACCGGTCCGCTTGGACCTGGCGCGCCGGCTGCCGTTCGGGCGGCCGCCCCCGCTCTACGATGCCACCGCCCCCGGCATGCCCGTCGGCTACTCCGTCGACGACAGCTGCTTCGGCCTCTTCGGATCGCACCCGGTCACCCCGGTCACAGACAACCTATGCGTGCTGCAAGTCTCCATCGGCGAAGCCTTCTGAGGCGCATCGCCTGGACCGCCGGCAAGGTGGCCCTGGTCGCCGTCGCGGCGATCGCGCTGCTGCTCGGCGGCAGCTGGGCCTTCCTGCAGACGCGCTGGGGCGGCCAGGCGGTCCTACATTTCGCCTTGCCGAGGGTGAACGCCCAGCTGGCGGGCCGGCTGGAGCTCGGTCGCTTCAGGTTCGGCGGCGATCACCTGACGCTGACCGAGGTGGCTCTGCGCGATCCATCGGGCGCGGTCGTCGCGCGCGTCGCGCGGATCGATCTGGCCTTCGCGCGGCTGGCGCTGCTGCACCGGCACGTCGACATCACGCAGCTCGCGCTGGTGCGACCGGAGCTGTGGTTGGTGCAGGACAAAGACGGGCTGAACCTGGCGCGCGCGCTGGCACCACGCGCGCCGGCACCCGACAAGCCGCCGCCGCAAGCCTCGACGGGCCGCGGACCGATCGTCGATCTGCGCAAGCTGACCATCACCGAAGGGACGATCGACTTTCGATCGACGGGGGCCGAGCCGGCGCGGCAGGTGCACGTCGCGGCGCTGGCGGTCGAGGGATCGGCGCACTACGACGCGGGCCAATCGCGCGTCGCCGTCGACCTGTCCGTCGACGCGCGCGGCGGTCACCTCGACGCGCGCGGCGAGGTCGATCTCCTGCAGATGCGCGCGCTCGGGCCGGGGTTGGCGATCCACGCGCGCGATCTCGATTTCTCCCAGCTCGTCGAGGGCGCGCCGACCTCTTCGCTGGCGTTCGATCTGTCCGCCCGCGGCGGAGGACACGACCTTCCGTCGCTGGATGGCGCGCTGGATTTCGCCCTTCCCGCGGGGCGGGTGGCCGGACACACGGTCGGTCCAGTTCGCTTCAGCGCTCGCGCGGCGCGTGGCCTCTACACGGTCGCGGATCTTCGCGCGGTCTTGCCCGGCGTCGAGATCATCGCGAACGGCACGGCGGCCGCGGCCGCGGTGGACCTTCGCGCGCGCATCGACGCCAGCGATCTCGCCGCCATCGCGCAGAGCTTGGCGCCCTGGGGAATCGAGGTACCGGCGCTGGCGGGCCACGGGAGCCTCGACTTGGTCCTGGGCGGGCGCCTCGACGCCCCCTCGGTGCGGGTGACCGGCGACGTGCCCCGCCTGCGGGTCGGCGAAAGCTCCGTGCAGAGCCTGACCCTGACGGCGTCCCTGCCCGACCTCCGATCTCCTGAGGCCCTGGACGCCGAGCTCAAAGCCCCCCGCGCTTTTCTGGGCGGCCAGACGCTCCGCGATCTGGCGCTCTCCGTGCGTGCCGTCGGCCCCCGGCTGAGCGTCGATGCGCGGACCACCGCCCCGTTTCCCCTGACGCTAGCCGTACGGGGTCGCCGGGGATCGTCTCCGTCGAACGTAACGATCGACGCGCTCGACCTCCACTACCCGGAGGCCCGCTGGTCCCTGGCCCGGGCCGCGCGCCTCGAATTCGGCGACGGCCGCTTCGCCCTCGAAGGCTTCGCGCTCCGCGCCGGCCCGGAGCGGATCGAGGCCGACCTCGCGCAGACGCCGCACGGCCTCCGTGGCCGGCTGATCGTCGCGAAGGTCGATCTCGGACGCTTGCCGCGGGTCTTCGTGCCGGCCGCGCTCGGCGTCGGCGGGGTGGTCGACCTGGACGCGCACCTCGCCGGCAGCGCGGCCGATCCCCAGCTCGACGCGAAGCTCTCGCTGGCGGGGGGACGTTTCAAAGGTTACCGCGATCTCTCATTGGCCCTCGACGCGCACTACGCGGCAGCGCGCGCCCGCGGCCATCTAGATGTGCGCGGTCTCGGCACCGCGCTCACCACGCGCTTCGATCTGCCGGCCGCCTGGCCGATCCGCGATCGCCACGCGCCGCTGCTGCTGGAGCTGACGCTGGCCGAGACCGATCTCGGCGCCACGATGAAGGCGGTGGCGGTGGCGTCCGGCCAGCCGCTCCCCGCGCACCTGCGCGGCCGCGCCCACCTCACCGCGCGCCTCGACGGCACGCTCCAAGATCCGCGCCTGGCGTTCGCGATCGACACCAACGCGCTGGTCGTCGAGGGTCAGACTGTCGGCGACGTCCAGCTGGCGTTTCACGGCGACGGCGATCGTCCGCTCGAAGCGCGGCTGCAGGTAACCGCCGGCGGCGCACACACCGTCATCGACCTCAAGACGCCGCTGTCGTTGCGGGCCGCTCTGCGCCACCCGCCCACGCCCGAGACGCTCGCCCGCACGCCGATCGAGGTGCGGGGCGACGTCGATCGGCTGCCGCTCACCGTCCTGGCGCAGCTCGGCCGCTATGCCCCGCCGGTCGGCGGGACGCTCACCTCGCACATCGCCATCTCGGGAACGGCGCTCGATCCGCGGGGGACCGTCACCGCCGACGTCGTCGGCGCCACCAGCCAGGGCTTCCCGCCGACCGACGCCCGCCTGGAGCTGCAGCTCGATCGCCACGCGATCGACGCGCACGTTCGGGTGCTTCGCGAGCGGCATCCGCTGCTGGCGCTGGAGGCGCATCTGGGCGCCGGGATCCCCGCCCTGCGCAGCCCGGCGCTGCTGGCAGACGCGCCCCTTCGCGTGCGCGCCGTGGTCGGTCCGCTGCAGCTCCAGCGCCTCGGTCTGCCGCCGACCAGCGAGCGCCAGCCAGCGCGCGTCCTCAAGGGCCGCGTGCACCTGGACCTGGCGCTCGACGGATCGCTGCGCGCGCCGCGCCTGCTCTGGCACGCCGACGCCGACGACATCCGGCTCGACAAATCGCTGGTGGGCGTGGCGCACCTGGAGGGCACCTACGCGGATCGGCGAGCGCGGGTGGAGGCGCGTCTCACCTCCCTGAACCAAGGGCAGCTACGCGCCGTCGCGACGACCACCGCCGACCTCAGCTATCCCGCCGTCACCCGCGGGCTCGACGTTCGCCACCTCCCGCTCGACGTGCAGCTCGACGCCGAGCGCTTCGACCTGCAGGGGCTCTCGGGGGCGACGCAGGAGCTGCGCACCGTGGCGGGTCTCTTCTCCGCCTCCGCGAAGGTGCGCGGGACCGTCGCCGATCCGCGCGTCAGCGGCCGGCTCGAGTGGACGGGCGGCCTGGTGGCAATCACCGGGCTCGGCGAGTACAAGGACATTCACCTCGCGGTTAACGGCGACGATCAGAAGCTGATCCTCGACGAGCTGACGGCCAAGAGTGGCAACGGAACCGCGCGGGTCACCGCGGACGCGGCGCACGCGCCGGGGGGCTATCACTTTTCCCTCCGAGCCGACGTGAGCCGCTTCCCGGTCTATCAGGAGGGGCAGCCGCTGGCGCAGCTCTCGGTCAGCACGACGATGACCGGAAACGCCGCTCCGTTCGATACCCGGGCCGACGTCGAGATCCACAACGCGCGGATCGAGCTGTCCGACGCGAAACGCAAGGACCTGCAGACCCTGGCCAGCCCGGCCGACGTCGTGCTGGTCGACGGCGGCCAGCCGCTCAACCGCGCGCAGGCCGAGCGGCTGCGCGCTCTCATCGCGTCGCGCCCACAACCGAAGGGCGCCCCCGCCGCTGCCAAGGCCCCCGTGGCGCCGTCGGCGGGCGATCTGGTGAGCGCCGTGCGGATCACCGTGAACGCGCCGCGAAAGATCTGGGTCACCGGCAAGGACGCCTACCTGGAAATTGGGCTCAGTCCCGGGTTTCGCGTCTCGATGACCGACCGGACGCGGGTGGTCGGCGAGGTGGTGGTCAAGCGCGGCCGGATCGACATCTTCGGAAGGCGCTTCGACCTCAAGGCCGACTCGACGCTGCAATGGAGCGGCCCAACCGATCGCCCCGAGCTGGACATGACCGCGCAGTATCAAAACCAGGCCGAGAACATCACGGTGATCTTGACCGCCAAGGGCCCGATCGATCACCTGAAGATCGCCGTGACGTCGTCGAACCGCCCCGAGCTCACGGAGTCTCAGCTCTACACGCTGATCATCACCGGCCACCTTCAGCTCGGCGGCGGGACCTCGGGCTCGGCGCCCACCGCGGAGGCGGCTTCGTTCCTGGGCGGCGTGCTGGCCGCCAAGCTCCAGAAGACGCTGGCCAAGAAGCTGCCGCTCGACGTCCTCACCCTCGACGCGGGGGGCGGCGAGGGACTGACCGGCACGCAGCTCGAAGCCGGTCGCTACGTCGCGGAGAAGCTCTACGTCGGCTACGTGGGCCGCGTGGGCGCCGATCCAAACCTCTACCAGAACCGCAACGCCGTCCACGTCGAGTACCAGCTGAGCCCACGCTGGGGCGTCGACGGGGAGTACGGCGACGTCGGCACCGGCTCCCTCGACCTCACCTGGAAGAAGAACTACTGACGGAGAATCTACCGCCCCGCGTGGCGGCTCAGGGGGCGCCGCGGAGGTAGTCGCCCAGATCGTCGATGGTGGCGGTGGGCCGCGTGAAGATGATCGCCTCGCCCACGGCCGCGCCCGCCAGCGCGTTCACCACGCCCGCGCCCCAGTGGTGATAGCCGAGCCCCAGGAACAGACCCAGACCGGCGTTGAAGACCAGATTGCCGACGTGGACGTACCAGCGCCCCTGGCGCTCCTCGTCGCGGGCGTCGTGCACCAGCCGCGCCTCGGCGGCGGCGAGCAGCGGACAGACGTCGGTGTCCGCGTTGGCGGCGCCGGCGCCGGCGGCGGCGGCGGCGTTGGCGGCGGCCGCGGCGTCTGATCGACGGCGCGCGATCTCGGCGCGCAAGGCCGGCGCGTCGTGCAGCAAGGCGGGCGGCGCAATAACGAAGGCCGCGACGCCGACGCCGGCGCTCACGGCGCCCGTGTACCAATCGACGCGGTCCCCCTTGGCGACGAAAGGCACGGCGACGAGGCTCCCGATCCCGGCGGCGACGATCCCGCCGCCCCACCCGAAGGTCCACAGGCGCGCGCTTTTCTCGGCGCGCGACAGGTGCGCGTCGATCCAGGCCAGGCGCAGAGCTGGCTCGAGATAGCCGAGCGCCGGGCTGCCCGCCTCGGGAACCGGACAGCGAACCTGCGCGCGGGCCGAGGCGGGCGAGCCCAAGATCGACAAGATCGCGCCGCCGGTCGCCAGCAACGCAACCGCCCGCGTGGCTGCGAAGCTCAGGGCCACGTTACCCGGCGATCGACAATCCGGTCTGCCCGAAGAGCGGCCTGCCCTGCCCGAGGGCCTGGGTGACCTCGGCCGCGATCTCGGCGACCTGCAGGCGGGAGAGCTTCGCGCCCAGGCCCCGCTCGCGCAGAACCTGCAGCGTCCCGACGGCCAGCTTGGTCACGAAGGCGTTGAAGCCGACCAGGCCCCGCTCGGCGCCGCCGGTCCGCAACATCTCCGTGTACGTCGCGGCGACCGCCAGATCCCTTTCGGCGATCGCGAAGATCTCGCGAGTGCTGGCCCGCCGCGGGAGAAACACCCGCCCCTCTTCCGCGTCGGGGCGGGCGTCTTTGAGGATGTTCACCAGCTGCAGCCCTTCGCCGAAGGCTGCCGCTCGTCGCCTCAGATCCTCGGCGACTGCCGCGAGCCCGGGACGCCCGAGCAGGAAGAGCTCTGTGAGCATCTCGCCGACGATCCCGGCGACGGTGTAGCAGTAGCTCTGGAGATCCTCGACGGTCTCGAGCTCGAGGCCGTTCGGCCCCTCGGCGCGCGCCACGAAACCGCGCATCCCTTCCGCGCTGCGGGCGAGGTGTTTGCGGATGGGCGCGCGCGCGCCGATCTGCAGACGCTGGAACTCTCCCAGCACCAGCGGGATCTTGGCCAGCAGCTCCAGATAGCCGGCGTGATCGATGGGCGGCTCCTGCGCACACGCCTCGACCATCGACGCCGCCGCCCCCGGGGGACCATCCAGAAGCTCGATGAAGCGGCCGAGCATCTCGATGCGGCGGCCGGTGGTCCAGCGCGCCGCATCCTCGAAGGTGTCGATGATCCGGAACAAGAGATAGGCGACGGAGATCTCCCGCCGCGTCGGCTCGGGAAGCAGCGGGATCGTGAGCGCAAACGTGCGACTGGTTTTTTGCAGAAGGTCGCCGATTTCGTCCATGAGGTCCCTCCTACTCAATCGTTGGAGCAAAGCATAAGTTTAATTCGATCCACCGCAAACCGGGGTGAGCCCTGGCCGCCCGTCGGTCAGCCCGCGCTGCTCCTGAGCGTGTTGCCGGTCAGCGTGGTGGCCAGATCCCAGATCGCGCTGGGAAACTTGTGACAGTCGGCGATCACGTCGTCGAAGGCGCGTACGATCCAGTCCTCGTCCTCTTGCGACAGACAGAGCGGCGGCAGCAGCTTGATCACGTACATCTCGTGGCCTGCCACCTGGGTCAGGATCTGGTGGCGGGTGAAGAGCGGGATGGTCACCATCTGGCAGAAGAGACCCTTGGTGGCCTTTTCGAGCAGCGCCCAGGCGGCGCGCAGCGCGAGCGATTTCGGTGGCCCGAATTCGAGCGCGATCATGAGCCCGCGCCCGCGCACCTCGCGGAGCATCTCGTAGCGCGCCACCAACGCCTGCAGCCGCCGCAGGAGGCTCTCGCCGCGCCGGGCCGCGTTTTCGATCAACCGCTCGTCCTCCAGCACCGAGAGAACCGCCAGCCCGGCCGCCATCGCCAGGTTGTTCTTTCCGAAGGTCGATCCGTGAACCACCGCGCGGTCCATCCGATCGAAGGTCTTGTCGAAGATCCAGCGCTTGCCGGCGACCGCGCCCACCGGTACGAAGCCGCCCGAAAGCGCCTTGGCCAGCAGGATCAGATCGGCGTCCACGTCGGTCGCCAAGAAGTGTCCGGTGCGGCCAACGCCCGTCTGCACCTCGTCGACCACGAACAGCGCGCCGTGCTGGCGGCAGAGGCGGGCCGCCTCGGCGAGGTAGCCGTCGGCGGGGAGATTGACCCCCTTGCCCTGGATCGGCTCGACGAAGAAAGCGGCGACGTCGCCGCCGCGAAGCGTCGCTTCCAGCGCGGGCAGATCGTTCCAGGGAACCTGCGCGGCGTCGGCCAGCAGTGGACCGAATCCGTCGCGAAACATTCGATCGCCGTTGAGCGCCAGCGCGCCCGTGGTGAGGCCGTGGAACGCGTGCTCGCAGAATATCAGCTTCGCACGCTTCGTGGCGGCGCGCGCCAGCTTGATGGCCGCCTCCACCGCCTCGGTCCCCGAGTTGCAAAAGAACACCCGCTCCTGTCCCGGCAGGTGCGACAGCAACCGCTCGGCCAGCAGACCCGCCAGCGGCGAGACGTCCATCTGCACCAGGTTCGGCAGGTCGGCCGCGATCACGTCGACGAGCGCGCGCTTGACGGTCGGGTGGTTGCGCCCGATCGCGAACACGCCGAACCCGGAGAGCAGGTCCAGATATCGCTGTCCGGTCTTGTCGAAGAGGTAGGCCCCCTCGGCGCGGGTGTAGTGGCGGTCGAATCCGATGGTCTTGAGCACCTTCACCATCTGCGGATTCAGGTAGCGGTCATGGAGCGCGAACTTTTCGCCCGCGCGCGATGCGAGCTCGTCCAGGATCGAGAAGCTCATCGCCCGCCTCCCGGCGCGCAGAAGACGGGGAGCGCAGCCACCGCGGCGTTGGCCAGCCGCTCGGCGCACCGACCGACGCGGCCCCGGAGCGCGATCAGGAAGGGAACCGCCCGGGGCTGGCGCAGCAGGCGAAGAAACACCTGTCCGCGGCGAACCGCGCCGCCTTCGTCCCGGCTTCGATTGAGGAGATCCGGCAGCCCCTCCTCGGCGGTATCGCTGACGGCCCGCAGAACCAGCCAGGGAATTCCCGCCTCGACCGCCGCGGCGACGTAGGTCGCCGATTCCAGATCGACCACCGCGGCGCCTTCGCCCGCCTGCGCCCGATCGCGGAGACGCCGCTTCTCCGCGACGCTGTCGGCGAGGCGGTCCGAGCTCATGACGATGGCGGAGAGGCCGCCGGTTGCCCGCGCCACGGCCTCGACCCGTTGCGGATCGCCCACGAACGATCGCCCCTCCCCATCGATCACGCGGCTGGCGACCACCAGCGCCGCGGTCGGCAGCCCGGCGGAGAGCGCGCCCGCCACACCGATCACGACCAGCCCCTCCGCGCGCGACGCGGCCAGCAGCGCCGCGACGCCGACCCGGGCGTTCCCGGCGCCGTCACCGGTGGCCGAGAGCGCCACCCGGCGCCCGCCGATGCGCCCGCTCTCCACCAGGAGCGGACCAACCCACGCACGTTCGATCCCGGTCAGCAGCGAGCGGAGCGGCGCCACCTCCTCGGGCAACGCCGCCACCACGGCCGTCACGGACGCCTCGGCCGAACCGACGACACCGGCGCTCACCCCAGGAAATTCCAGGCCGCCATGCGCACCAGATCCTTGGGGCTCTTGCGCAATCCGCGGACGGCGGAGGCCTCGAACCCCGAGTGCATCGCGCAGTTCTGACAACGGTCGTCCTGGCGCGACTCCCAGTAGGCCCAATCGGTCGTGGTCCAGAACTCGTTCCAATCCTGGATGTAGGATTCGCCGATCAGGTAGCAGGGCTTCTTCCAACCCTTGGGCGTGAAGGTCACGGTGCTCCAGGGCGAGCAGTCGTATTCGCGTTTGCCGGCCGCGAACTCCAGGTACATCGGCGTCGACTGGAGTCGGTACTGCTTGGACAGCTCCAGGACCCGCTGGAACTTGCTCTGGATCTCGAGCCGCGTCGGGAAGATGTTCTCCTTCACCGACTCGTAGTGGTATCCGGGCGAGATCAGGATGCCGTCGACGCCCAGGCTGGTGACCAGCTTGCAGAGCTCCTCGATCTCCTCGACCGAGGTCTCCTTGAAGACGGTGGTGTTGGTGGTGACGTGGTATCCGAGCCGCTTGGCCTCCTCGATCTGCCGGATCGCCGTATCGAACACGCCGGTGCGCGCGCAGACCTTGTCGTGGGTCTCGCGCATGCCGTCGAGGTGCACGTTGAGGGTCAACCGAGGATGCGGCGGAACGCGGCCGAACACCTTGGTGTCCAGCACCAGCCCGTTGGTGCACAGGTAGATGTGCCGCTTGCGCGCGATGATGCCGCCCACCAGCTCCTTGAGCTCGGGATAGAGCGTGGGCTCGCCGCCGCAGATGGAGACGGTCGGCGCGCCGCAATCGTCGACCGCGCGCAGGCAGGTCTCGACCGGCAGCCGATCGCCGAGCTTGCCGGTGTGGCGCTCGGTGGAGCACCCGATGCAGGCCAGGTTGCAGGTGTAAAGCGGCTCCAGCATCAAGACGAAGGGGTAGCGGGTCTGACCGCGAAGCGCCTGCTTGATCTGGTAGCCGACCATGTCGGTCGTGATATGGAAGGGGAAGCGCATGTCTCCTCCGTTCGAGGTCTCGTCTTTACCACGCGGACCGGCCTAAACCGAAGGACTGCGGATCATCGAAATGGCGGACGCCGGCCCGTCCGAGGCGAAAACGGACACCTTGTTGCTGGCGTCGGCCCCCGCCCGCGCGCGCGTCGACGGCTGCGTCGCCGCGGCCCGCGACTGGCTGCTGGAAAAGCAGACGCCCGAGGGCTACTGGTGCGGCGAGCTCGAAGGGGACACCACCCTCGAGAGCTACCTGATCCTCCTGGAGGCCTTCTTGGGGCGGCGCGAGAGCGCCAAGACGCGTGATCTGGCCCACGTCGTGCGCGACGAGACCTTGCCGGACGGCGGCTGGAGCCAGTACCTGGGCGGCCCGCCCGATCTGTCGGTCTCTTGCCTCAGCTACTTCGCGCTCAAGGTCGCAGGCGACGCCGCCGACGCGCCACACCTGCGCCGGTCGCGGGAGGTGATCCTCGCGCTCGGCGGTATCGAAAGCGCCAACACGTACACCAAGTACCACTTCGCGTTCTTTGGACAGCTCCCCTGGACCGCCGTGCCGGCGATCCCGCCCGAGCTCTTGTTCCTACCCCGCCGCGCGCCGTTCACGATCTACGACCTGTCGAGCTGGTCCCGGACGATCTTCATTCCGCTCTCGATCCTGTGGGCGAAGAAACCGATCGTGAACCTGCCGGCCTCTTGCGGCGCGGCCGAGCTTTCTCGATCGCCATCGCACGCGGCGGGAGCGCCGCCACCCGTGTCGAGCGATGCCTGGAAGAAGCTCTTCCTCGGCGTCGATCGGGTGCTCAAGGGGTGGGAACGAATTCCTGGGTCGACGGCCTTGCGCGCGCTCGCGGTGAAGCGCGCGGCCACCTGGATGATCGAGCGGCTGGAAGATTCGGACGGTCTGTCCGCGATCCTCCCCGCGATGGTCAACTCCGTGCTCGCGCTCAAGTGTCTCGGCCACCGCGAATCGGATCCGCTGCTCGCGCAAAATCTCGCCCAACTCGAGGGCCTCCTGCTGCGCGACGACCGCGGCGCGATCCGCGTGCAGCCCTGCCTGTCGCCGGTCTGGGACACCGTGCTCGCCAGCTCCGCGCTGCTCCAGGCGGGTGTCTCGCCGGAAGCGCCGGCGCTCGATCGGGCGATCTCCTGGCTGCTCGGCAAGCAGACGCGACGCTCGGGCGACTGGGCGGTCCGCAACGCCGCACCGCCCGGTGGCTGGTACTTCGAGCACCGGAACGAGTTCTATCCGGACGTCGACGACACCTGCATGGCGCTCATGGTGCTCGCGCAAGGCACGGGGGCGACGACCGACGTGCGGCGCACGGAGGCGATCCGGCGCGGGATGGCCTGGATGATGGGGATGCAGAACAAAGACGGCGGCTGGGCCAGCTTCGATCGCGACAACGACCAGCGCTGGCTGACCGAGGTCCCGTTTGCCGACCACAACGCGATGATCGATCCCAGCACCGCCGATATCACGGCCCGGGTGCTGGAGTGCCTCAGCCATTTCCCGGCCTACGGGCGTGCCCACCCGGCGGTGGAGCGCGCAATTGGATTTCTCCGTCGCGACCAGACCACCGAAGGCTGCTGGTACGGTCGCTGGGGCGTCAACTACCTCTACGGAACCTGGCAGGTGCTGCGCGGCCTCGGCCGCATCGGCGAAGATATGCAGGCGCCCTACGTCCGCCGGGCCGCCCGCTGGCTGGCAGCGCGGCAGAACGGAGATGGCGGCTGGGGTGAGAGCATCGCCAGCTACGACGACCCCGGCCAAAAGGGCGTCGGCGCCTCGACGCCGAGCCAGACCGCCTGGGCGCTCATGGGCCTCATCGCCGCCGGCGAGGCCGCCAGCCCGGCGGTCCGGCGCGGCGTCGCCCATCTCCTCGACAGCCAGCGCGGGGGAACCTGGGAGCAGACGCTCTGGACCGGAACGGGCTTTCCGAAGGTCTTCTATCTCAACTACCACTACTACCGGCACACCTTCCCGCTGATGGCGCTCGCCCAGTATCGAACGGCCATCGCCCCGCCCCGCTAGCGGCCGTGGTTCGCGCCGCTGGTTCAGCGGCTCTCGGCCGAGCTCAGCAAGCTTCCGGGTTGCGCATTGCTGGCAACGGCGCGGGCTCTCGCCAGGTCAATGATGGTCTGGCGATCCTGCTCGGTCCCGGCCATCACCTCGGCCAGCTCCACCTTGTTCTGTGCGATGTAGGCGTAGTCGCGGCAGGTCGTGGTATCGCCGCGCGTTTCGAATTCCTTGTTCGCCTGATCCAGCACCTGCTTCGCATCGTACAGCGCGGAGGGCGTCAGCTTTCCCGGCAGGCCGACGCTCGCCGCCGCGAACGAATCCCGCACCCCGACCAGCTGGGCCGGCGCGACGGTGGCGCAGGCGCTCGTCAATGCGGACAGCGCGACCGCTAAAATCAGGTTCTTGTGGTGGGTCTTCATCTCGATCTCCTGGTTTCGAATGCGATGGCCGACTTTTGATCGTCGGTCGCCTGTAGCGCGCGACTGTGCATCGCGGCCTGGCGGGCGAGACCGACGGCCAGGTCGGCTTCCGATTGCGCGCGGGCCAGAAACAGCACCGCGCGAGAATCGCCGGCGGCCGCCATCGTCTTGGCGACCTCCGCCTGATCCTTGGCAAGCTCGAGGTGCGCCTTGGCGGCGGGCATGCCGAGCGCGCCGTAGTGCTCCTTGGTGGTGGGCAGGCTCAGTGCCCCCATCTCCTTGGCGCTGCGAACACTGGTGTCGAAGTGCTCGATCTGGTCGCGGGGAAGCTGAAGCGAAGCACAACCGGTGAATCCCAAGAGGGCGACGGCGAGAGAGAAGAGCACCTTGTTCGTCACGGGTCTTGTCATGAGCAACGAACGGGCCAAGACCGCCCGCGCGGAAATCCGGGGCCAGCAGCGCGCCGCCGACGTTTTCCCGACGCTTCGCGGGGGGGGGACCGTCGGGTGCCCGACGTGGTGCCGTCGGGTGCCCCGACGCCGAAAGACGACGCCGCGGCGCCTGCCGCAGAGCATCACGCGTACAATACGGCCATGATCGTCCTCGTCGTCGACGACGACGCCTCCGTGCGCTCGCTCGTGCACAAGCTGCTCGTGCGGAGCGCCCACGACGTGGTCGAAGCTCAGGACGGTCTCGAGGCGATTCAGATCCTGGCCTCGCGCCGGGTCGATCTCGTCATCACCGATCTGAACATGCCGGGCGCCGACGGGCTCCAGCTCTTGCGCCACACGCGAGAGAAGTATCCCAAGATCCCGGTCCTGATATTGACGGGCGAGGATTCGATCCGCGACTGCGTCGAGGCCATGCGCGCGGGCGCGTTCAATTTCCTGACCAAGCCGTTTCACCCCCGGGATCTGGAGGAAGTCGTCCGTCAGGCCTTGCGCGCGCGTGGCGCGCCGCCCGGCGCGGCGCCGGGTGGCGACGACGGCCAACCCCAGGTGGCGCTCATCGGCGTATCGCCGGCGTTGCGCGCCGTGATCGAGACGGTGGAGCTGGTGGCCCACACCAGCTCGACCGTGCTCATCACGGGCGAGAGCGGGACCGGCAAAGAGGTGGTCGCCCGCCTGCTGCACGGCTCGTCGGGGCGCGCCGGCGGTCCTCTGGTGGCGATCAACTGTGGCGCGATCCCCGAGGCCTTGATGGAAAGCGAGATGTTCGGGCACGCCAAGGGATCGTTCACCGGCGCCACCGAGGCTCGCCCCGGCACCTTCGTGGAGGCAAACGGCGGGACCCTCTTCCTCGACGAGATCGCCGAGCTCCCGCTGCCCCTGCAGGTGAAATTGTTGCGGGTGCTGCAAGATCGTCGGGTGACGGCCGTCGGCGACAACCGCCCGCGGGCCATCGACGTCCGCATCATCGCCGCGACCAACCGAGATCTGGAAGCCATGGTGCGCGACGGGACCTTCCGTGCCGATCTGTACTACCGCCTCGATGTCTTGCCGATTCGGTTGCCGGCCGTGCGGGAGCGGCGGGAAGACATCCCGCTCCTGTTTCAACACTTCCTGGAGTCGATGAACCGGCGCTTCGATCGCCAGGTCGTCCTCGGCGATGCCGCGCTGGCGCGCCTTCTGGCGTACGACTGGCCCGGCAACGTTCGCGAGATGGAGAATCTCTGTGAGCGGCTGGTGGTGCTCAACCGCAGCGGCACGATCGAGGTCGACGAGCTCCCGGCCCGTCTGACCTCCGGCCCGACGACCTCGGTCGCGGGCGCGGCGGCCATCGTCGATCTGCAGACCCGCGCCATCGATCTGCAGGCGGTGGTCGCCGAGTTCGAGGAGTCGCTGATCGAGCGCGCGATGCGCGCCGCCGACGGAAACAAGACCCGCGCGGCCGAGCTGCTGGGGCTGAGTCGCACAACGCTGCTCGACAAGCTCAAGCGGAAACAATGATCGGGTGATCGCCGGGCGCTCCGCGCGCTACACTTGCCGCGCGCGCTTTGGGGGGAGCGAACCACCCTACCCCCATGCCCAACGACCCCAAGACCTCGGCGCGCGATGACGGCGGCGGATCGCGCCAGCCACAGCCACCTTGGAGCCCGGAGGCGATCGAGCGCATGCGCCTGCGGCTCATTCGCAGCGAGCAGCTGGCGGCCGTCGGTCGGGTCGTGGCCGGCCTGGCGCACGAGATCAACAATCCGCTGACTGGCCTGCTCGGCTCCATCGAGATCATGCAGGAGATGGTGTCGCCCACGGGTGCGGCACCCGCAGCGGGGCCGGACACTTCCCGAGACGAGCTGCGCGGATTGCTGCTCGACTGCGGCACCATGGTGGACCGGATCCGCGAGCTCATGAACGCGGTCCGCGGAATGAGCCGCGACTGTGCGAAGGACGACGTGGCGTTCGATCCGGGACGCGCGATCCGGGACGCGGCGCGCGTGTTCGCGATCGCCCGGCGAAACAGGTGCCTTCTCGATCTGTCGCTGCCGGGGTTGCCGGCGATCAAGGGCTCGCCGGGTCGCCTCGGACAGGTGATGCTGAACCTGCTCCAGAACGGCGTCGACGCCAGCGCCGATGGCGGGCGCCTCTCGATCGTCGCCGAGAGCACCGGATCCCACGTGCGGATCACGGTGGCCGATCGGGGGACCGGCATCCCCGCGGACGTCGCGGAGCATGTGTTCGAACCGTTCTTCACCTCGAAGGACGTCGACAGAGGGACCGGGCTCGGCCTTTACATCTGCCGCGAGATCGTGACCTCGATGGGCGGCTCGATCGGGTTCGAGACCAGCCCGGCCGGGACGACCTTCCGGGTGGACCTGCCCGCCCACCTGCCCGAGCGCGATCAAAGACCGTAACTTCCGGCGGAGGTAGACTCTGCGCGCGATGCCGCCCGTGGATCCGAATGCGCCGAATAGGCCGAGCGCGCCGAGCAGCCCCCGCATCGCGACGCTGACGATCAGCGACACCCGCACCGCCGACGATGACAAAGGGGGCCCCGAGCTGCGCCGGTTGCTGGCGGCGGCCGGCTTCCGCTTGGCCACCCACGCCATCATTCCCGACGGCGTCGATTCGGTCCGCGCCGCCGTGAAGGCGCTCTGCGCCGATCCGGCGATCGACGCCGTCGTGACCACCGGCGGCACCGGCATCTCGCCGCGCGATCAGACCCACGAAGCGATCGACGGGCTCCTCGATCGCCGGCTGGACGGTTTCGGAGAAGCGTTCAGGCGCCTCTCCTGGGACGACGTCGGGCCGCGGGCGATCCTGTCGCGCGCGCTGGCCGGCACGTTGGCGGGCAAGATCGTGGTCGCCCTTCCGGGGAGCCCACGCGCGCTGGCGCTGGCGGTCGAGCAGATCCTGGCGCCCTTGTTGCCACACGCGGTGGCCGTCGCGGGCGGACGCGGGGATCATCGGTAGCGGAGACGAACGCCGATGCTGACCTTCGAGGAAGCCCGCGCGCGGATCCTGACCGGCGCCTCGCGGCTGGGACAGGAATCGATTCCGCTCGGGCAGGCCGCCGGGCGTGTGCTGGCGGAGCGGATCGTCGCGACACACCCGCTGCCCCCCTTCGATCACAGCGCGATGGACGGATACGCGATGCGCGTCGCCGATCTGGTGGGCGGCGGTCCGTTTCGGTTGCGGGTCGGACCCGATGAAAGTCGCGCCGGACGGGCCGCGCCCTCGCTCGCGCCTGACGAGGCTTGCCGCATCTTCACCGGAGCCGCCCTCCCCCAGGGCGCCGACACCGTGGTCATGCAAGAGGACGTCACGCGGAACGGCGACCAGATCACTTTGGTGGCGCGCCCGAGACCCGGCGCACACGTGCGGGCCGCCGGCGAAGACATCCGTCCGGGCCAGGAAGCGCTCGCCGAAGGGATCCGCCTCCTGCCCGGTCATCTCTCGCTCTCGGCCTCGCTCGACCGGGGCGCGCTCGTCGTCGCACGCCGCCCGTCGGTCGCGATCGTCTGCACCGGCGACGAGCTGCGCGCACCGGGATCATCCGGCGGTCCCGCTTCGATCCCCGAGTCGAACGGCGTCGCGCTGGCCGCGCTGGTCCGGCAGGTGGGCGGCGAGCCCCGGATCCTGCCGTCGATCGGCGACGATCTCGACGCCACCGCCGCCGCGCTGGACGGCGCCCTGGCCGGCGCCGATCTGGTGCTCACGGTCGGCGGCGTCAGCGTCGGCGATCACGACCTGGTGCGGCCGGCGCTGGAGCGGGTGGGCGTCGCGCTCGATTTCTACAAGGTCGCGATCAAGCCCGGCAAGCCGCTGACGTTCGGACGACGGGAGGTAGCCGGCAAGATCACCCGCGTGCTCGGTCTGCCCGGCAACCCGGCCAGCGCGCTCACGACCTTCATGCTGTTCGCGGCGCCGCTGCTGCGCGCGCTGCAAGGCGATGCGGCGCCGATCCCCTTGCTCGTTCCCGCGCGCCTGGGCGGCGGCTTCCACCACAGCGCGGGACGCCTCGAGCTCGCCCGCGCGACGCTGGAACGGCGAGGGCGCGAGCTGATCGCGGTGCCGCTTTCCAACCAGGCCTCGGGCGCCACCACCAGCACCGGCTGGGCGACCGCGCTGGTGCTGATCCCGCTCGACGCGGAGGATCTTGCCGCCGGAGCGGAGGTCGACGTACTGCGCTTCGGTGACGTGTAAACGTGCCGGCGTCGATCCCTGAATTCGCAGCCCTCTGCGCCCTGGTCCTCGCGGTCGCGCTGCTCTATTCCTCCGGAGGGCACGCGGGCGCGTCGGCCTACCTGGCGATCATGGCCCTCTTCGCGGTGGCCCCCGCGATCATGCGGCCGACCGCGCTGGTCATGAACATCGCGGTGGCGACGATCGGGTCTGTGCGTTTCGTTCGCGCGCGGGCCGTCCCCTGGCACCTCCTACGCCCACTCTGTCTCGGATCGATCCCCGCGGCGTTCATCGGCGGTCTCATCAAGCTGCCGCCCGGGAGCTACCTCCTGATTCTCGGGGCCGCGCTCCTGGTGGCGGCCTTCTTCCTCTGGCTCCGACCGAGGGGTCCGGTCGTCAGAACGCCGCCGCGATCCGCATGGCTGGTCGCGATCGGGAGCGCGCTCGGGTTCCTCGCTGGCTTGACCGGGATCGGCGGTGGGATCTTCCTGTCGCCTCTCCTCATCTTGAGCGGATGGGAGGAGCCGCGCCGGACCGGCGGCGCCGCGGCCGTCTTCATCCTGGTGAACTCGGTGCTCGGTCTCCTCGCGCAGCTCACCTCCCTGCCCAGCCTCCCCCCCCAGGCTCCCCTGCTCGCCACGATTGCCGTCGCCGGCGGGCTCGTTGGATCTTGGCTCGGCGTCAACCGGCTACGACCGCTGGCGCTCCGTCGGGTGCACGCCGTGGTTCTCTCGATCAGCGGAGCGAAGCTCCTCGTCACCGCCCTGCGCCTCTGATCCGTGTTGATCGCCGCAGCGGGCGTCCTGCCACCCGACCCAGGTAGGACCGTCCGGGCCATGCTCACGCTTCCAGATCGGAACGTATGACTTCACTTCGTCGATGAGCCGCCGGCAGGCCGCGAACGCCTCGGCTCGGTGGGGCGCGCTGGCCGCGCACGCCACGGCGAGGTCGCCGACCTGCAGCGCGCCGGTGCGGTGGACGATCGCGCAGCGCGCGCCGGCGATGACCTGCTCGGTTTCACGCACGATTCGCGCCATCTCGGCCAGCGCCATCGGGCCGTAGGCCTCGTACTCGAGCTCGGTGACCGCGTGACCGTCGTTCTGGTCGCGCACGGTGCCCAGGAACAGCGCCACCGCGCCCGCACCCGGATGCCGAACCTCGGCCAACAGCTCGTCGATCGACACGGGCGTGCTCCGCAGGTCGGCGCGGTTCACGGCCCGCCCTTTCGTCGCCAGGTCCCAGAGTGGCCACCAGTCTTTTCCACCAGGCCGACGTCGGTGATGACGATCGCCCGGTCGATCCCCTTGAGCATGTCGTAGAGGGTCAACGACGCGACGCTGGCGGCGACCAGCGCCTCCATCTCGACGCCCGTGCGATCGAAGGCGCGGGCGGTGGCGGTTACCTCGACGGCGGAGCGTCCGCGGTCGAGGTGAAGGTCGACCTCGACGCTGGTCAACGCCACGCGGTGGCACAGGGGGATGAGCTCGTCGGTGCGCTTGGCGGCGGCGATCCCGGCGATCCGCGCCACCGCCATCACGTCCCCCTTGGGCACCGTGCCGGCGGCGAGCCGTTCCGCCGTCTCCGCGCCCATCCGGATCAGCGCCGAAGCGACCGCCACGCGGACCGTCGCGGGCTTGCCGGCCACGTCGACCATCCGCGCTTCGCCCCGATCGTTCCAATGGGGCAACCGTTTGGCTTCGCGCGCGGGCTTCCGAGGCATTTGCGCAAACATGTTACAGCGCCTCCGACGGGTGCCGCTATATTCAGAGGTCTGTCATCATGGAAGCTGCGAAGAAGCTGCCGCTCTGGACCGCGACCGCAACCGCCGCCGTGACGTCGCCTGGCAGCGTGCGCGTGTCGTTGACCGATCGCTGCGATCTCGCTTGCGTCTATTGCCGGCCGTCGCGCCAGGACGGATACCTCGACTCCCGCCTCGACGAATCGGGTTGGCGTTCCATGCTCGAGGGGCTGGCCGAGGCCGGCGTGCGCCGCGTCCGCTTCACCGGTGGCGAGCCCCTGCTCACCCGCGCGCTCGAAGAGATCGTCGCCCACGCCGCGCGGCTCGGCTTCCAGGACATCGCGCTCACCACCAACGCCACCCGCCTCGCCGCGCGGGCCGAGGCGCTGCGCGCGGCCGGCCTTCACCGCGTCACCGTCTCGCTCGATTCCCTGGACGCCGATCGATTCGCCCGCCTCACGCGCGGCGGTCGGCTCGCGGAGGTGCGGGCCGGGATCGACGCCGCGGTGGCGGCGCGGTTCGACGAGGTGAAGCTCAACTGCGTCGTCCTCCGCGGCGAGAACGACAACGAGCTGGAAGCGCTCGTGCGCTTCGCCTGGGCGCGGGGGATCCTGCCCCGCTTCCTCGAAGTGATGGCGGTGGGAGAGGGGGCGCGCCTGGTCCCCGATCACCTGGTCACCGTCCGCGAGATGCGCGAGGCGCTGGCCGCGCTCCTCGACCCGACCGCAACGCTCGCGACCGATCCAAACCGCGGTCCGGCCCGTTACCTACCTTCTCGCCACGATCCGGGGCTGCGGATCGGCTTCATCTCGGGAACCAGCGAGACGTTCTGCGAAGGGTGCGATCGCCTGCGCGTCGCCGCGGACGGGTTCGTGCGACCGTGTCTGTCCAAGAACGACGGGGCCAGCGCCCGCTTGGCGGCCGAGGCGGGCGATGCGCGCGCCATCGCCGCGGCTGTGGCCCGGGCCTGGGACCTCAAGCCCGACGGTCGCGTCTGGAAGGGTTGCACGGAAGCGACCGCGCAGGACGTGTCGATGCGGGCTGTCGGCGGGTGAGCGTCGGGTCAGCGCGCCGATCCGCCGGCGACCGGCGGAAGGAACGCCAGCTCATCCCCGTCGCCGAGCGCATGATCGTCACCGACGACCATCCGGTTGACGGCGGTCTGTACCCGCGGCAGCAGCGCGGCGATTTCCGGATGGCGCGCTGCGATCGCCGCGCGTGCCTCGCGCACGAAGGCACCGGGCGGCAGCTCGAGCGTTTCACGACCGCGGCTCGCCCGCTCGCGTAAGACCGCAAAATAGAGCACCTCGACCCGCACGGCGACGAGAGCCTATGCGCGGGCATTCGCACCAGCAATCTCCCGTTTACGCCGTTCAACCGGGAGCCCGGGCACCATAGCATCATCTGATACTATCGTTCCTCGGTGAAGCCGC
>CAYTTF010000012.1:0-17328 GCA_964440665.1 uncultured Myxococcales bacterium
ACGATGCCGTTCTGATCGTGATGGGGTCGGAGAGCCGCCACGGCCTCGCGCGTATTTCGCACCCACCAGTCGCGAGTCACGTCGCGCGGGATATCATCGATATTCCGGTGGTGTTTGTTCCCCCGGCGGCCTCCCCGCCGGTCCACGCCGCAGTGCCCAGAATCTTCACGGTTCTCGCACCGACGGACCTTTCAGCGACGGGCAGTGCTGCGGTCCCGTTCGCATACACGTTGCTGGCGGCCAACGGCGGCGTCGTTGAGCTCTGCCATGTACACGAGCGCGCTCTGCCGGATCCGCCCTACGCCTACGATCGTCCGGCGGGTCAGCTCAGCGCCGAAGAGCGGGCGCGCCTGGAGGGAGCTTTGCGCGCGCTGGTACCCTCCGATGCCGAGCGGCTGGGGATCACCACGCACGTGGCCGTGATCGACGGGGGAAGGGCGGCCCAGGCGATCGTACAGGCGGGAGAACGCTTCGTCGCCGATGCGATCGTGGTCGGCTCGCACGGGAAAGGTGGGGCGTTTCGATCGCTCTTGGGGTCGGTTTCGAACGATGTCGTGCGGCAGGCGCGCCGCCCGGTCTTGGTGGTGCCGAGCCCCGGGCGCCGCCCAATCAACTAATATCCTCTACAACCGAGAGACTTCGCTCAAGCCATTCGAGCCGCCAGTGCCTCCAATCCATGACCTCATAAGGGAGGTGGAACGACGGTGGTTGTGGCGCCGACGCGCTAGGAGCGGGAGAGGATCGGGCTGGTCGAAGCCCGGCGAGCGAGCGCCGTTTTAACGAATACTTAACAACGCGAGTGGGAGAGTTCCTTCAAGTCGATCAACGCCGCACGGTTGGAGCAAAGCCGGCGACGAAGAGCGACGACGACAAAAGGAAGGGATCACCATGCTTGCCAAGAACGGAATGTCCAAAGTAGGTGCCATCATGATCATCACGGGCGTGGCGCTCGGCTGGTCCGCGGGTGCGAACGCGCAAGCGAGCGACCGTGCCACTTTGCAAGCGCGAGCCGCGGAGGCGCAACAGCAAGCCGACGCCGCTCGACAGCGCGCCACGGAGCTGGCGAGGGCCGGCGGCTGGGCCTACAAGACCGGCCTATTCGAGCGGGCTCAGCGAGACGCCGTCCGATATCAGACCGAGGCGGATAGAGCTCTCGCCGAGGCGATGGCCTGCCCGGCACCCACGGCGGCGTCGCCAGCGCAGGCGGCCGCGCTCGCGCGGCTGGAAGAGCTGCGCCATGCGGGCGGCTGGGCATACAAGACGGGCGCCGTCGCCCGCGCCGAACGTGAGGTGCAGTCTCTGGCAGCGGCCGACCAGGCGATACCGGTCGCGCCGGCACCGGCGCAGGCGGCCGCGGTCGCACGGCTGGAAGAGCTGCGCCATGCAGGCGGCTGGGCGTACAAGACGGGCGCCGTCGCCCGCGCCGAGCGTGACGTGCAGTCTCAGACCGCACCGCAGCCGACGCTGATCTGTGGAGGCCGAGAAGCTCAAGCTCGGGTCATGATGACCTCGAGGTAGCTGCGCAGGCCGGGGCCGCTCTAACGTGGCTCCGGCCGTCCGCCTAGCGGACCACCGGACTCGGCTCTTGCAAAAGGCGATTTGAGCGCCAGAATCGCGCTATTTCTTCGCCGTTACGGCAATCCAGACGAGCTGCGGTCGTTGGCGTCCGTGGTCGCAGCGTCGTAGCAGTCCGACGGCGGAAGGTTAGACTATCCAAATGCGTAACCTGTCCGTGCTCGTCGTCGACGATGAAAGGAACATTCGCCAGACGTTGAGGATCTGTCTCGAGTCTTTAGGAGCCGACGTGACGGAGGCGATCTCGGCGCCCGCGGCTCTAGAGGCGATCAGGCGGACGAGGTTCGACGTCGTCTTCCTGGATCTCCGGCTGGGAACCGATAGCGGGCTCGATCTCATCGCCGAGGGCTTGGCCGAGAACCCAAACGCCGCGATCATCGTCATGACCGCTTACGCCACGATCGAGACCGCCGTCGAGGCGGTGCGCCGTGGCGCCTGGGACTACCTTCCGAAGCCGTTTACCCCCGCGGAGATCCGACACCTCCTGGAGAGAATTCGAGTCCAGCGATCGACGTCGGTCCGCCTAGCGGATCTCGAAGAGCGGCTGCAGGCGGAAGCGCCGGACACGGAGCTGGAGTCTGCCGCCCCGGCGATGCGATCCGTCTTGGAGGTCGTCAGCCGCGCGGCCCAGGCCGACGTCTCGGTCCTTTTCGTCGGCGAGAGCGGAACGGGCAAGGGCGTGCTCGCGCGCACCATGCATCTCGAGAGTCCGCGCCGCGACCACCCATTCGTGACCGTCAACTGTCCCACGCTCACCGGGGAGCTTCTCGCCAGCGAGCTCTTCGGGCACGCCAAAGGTGCCTTCACCGGCGCGATCCGGGATCAGCAGGGCCGCGTGGAGGTTGCCGAGGGCGGTACGCTTTTTCTAGACGAGATCGGCGATCTTCCCGCCACTCTGCAGGCCAAGCTGCTGCGCTTTCTTCAGGAGAAGCAATTCGAGCGCGTGGGCGAGACACGCACGCGCAAGGCGGACGTCCGGGTGATCGCTGCGACGAACCGTGATCTCGAAAGCGATGTGCGCAGTGGGCGTTTTCGAGAGGATCTCTTCTTCCGGCTGAGCGTCATCGAGATTCGGGTGCCGTCGCTGCGCGAGCGTCCCGAGGACATCCTCCCGCTGGCCAGGCGCTTTCTGGCTTTCTCGGCCCGCTCGCTGAACCGTCCGGTCGCGACGCTCTCGCCGGCCGCGGAAAAGGTCCTCACCAACTACGACTGGCCCGGGAACGTCCGCGAGCTACGCAATGCGATCGAGCGCGCCGTAATCCTTTGGCCGTCCCCGGTCCTCGATCCACTTGCGTTTCCGGAGCGAATCGCCGGGACGCGCGAACGAGGGCCGCGAGTGGGGGGAAAGTTCACGCTCGATGAGCTCGAACACGCTCACATATCGGCGATCGTCGCGCAGTCGAAGACGAAGGAAGAAGCGGCCGCTATCCTCGGCATCGATGATTCGACGCTCTGGCGAAAGCGGAAGAAATACGAGGAGCAGGATTTGCACGGCGGACCTCCTCTGGCCGCTGGCGCTTTTGCAGGGGAACCGCCAGGTAAGTTGCCGTGAACCGCTCGAATTGGCACCTCTTCCCGCGGGTGGCTAGCGTGTTTCGTCCGTGATGTCGAGCCGGGTGGCCGTAGCCGTATCGGGGGCCGTTGCACCCGAAGCGTGCGTGTCGGCGCGGTGGCTGAGCCAGGTTAGCGAGGTCAGCGTCGTAAGAACGAGGGCAGCGATCAGGCGTGCCAGGCCGGGATGGCGCGAAACTGTTGAGGGTGCAGCCTCGCTGGTGTCGCCCGCGTCCAACGCATAGGGTCGGCGCAGCCGATCGAGCAGCTGGTCCGCGCTCCGGTAACGATCCCGCGCTGAGCGCGCGATCGCCTTGCAGATGATGTCGTTCAGCACGGGATTCAATTGCGGCAGGAAGTACGTCGGCGGCTTCGGTTCTTCGTGGGTCTTGGCGCGCATCACCTCGTTGGCGCTTTCTCCCGAGAACGGCAGTTGCCCGGTCAGCATCTCGTAGAGGATCAAGCCGAGCGCGTAGATGTCGCACCGTTCGTCGCCGCGACGCCCGCCGATCTGCTCGGGAGCCATATAGTCCGGCGTCCCCAGCGTCGTCGATAGCTTGGTCCAGGTGAGTCGGCGGGCCGCGCGGTCGAGCGCGATGCCGAAGTCGAGCAGCTTCACCTCACCGCCTGCGGCGACGATGACGTTCTCGGGTTTGAGATCGCGGTGAACGATTCCGTGGGCGTGCAGGTAGACCAGCGCCTCACAGAGCTGGCGGGCGATGTCCAGCGCCCGCTCCGTCGAGAGCCCGCCCGCCTCGATCAGAGACCTCAGGGAGGTGCCGGCGACGTACTCAGTCACCAGGTAAATTCGGCTCTTCGTGCGAGGCTCGAGTGCCCGCACGATATTGTGATGGTCGAGGCGTCGGCCGATGCGCTCCTCGCGGTTGAATCGCTCGTAGAAAACGACGTCGCTCTCGTGTTCCAGGTGAGGCACCTTCAAGCAGACCGGCTTGCCGACCTCGGTATCGTGTCCCTTGAACGTCGTGGCCATCGCCGTTCGAGCCAGCAGGTCCGTGACAAGGTATTGGTCGAGATGATCGCCGACAGTTAGATCGCGCATCGCAGAACACCCTTTATTCGTCGATCTTGATTCGCCGGCCGCCCGCATGATCGAGGAGCGTATCGACGAGCCGGGCCGCCCGCGCTCCGGCGGCGGCGCATCCGATGAGACACCCAAGCGCCAGGATCCAGAGCACGAGGACGAACTGTGCTCCTGGGTCGTCGACTCCTTGTCCTCGGAGCAGCAGATAAGCCATCGGCAAGCTCAGGAGGATCACGATCCGGGCGCAGAGGATCCGGCGGGCCGTCCAGATCTCAGAACGCCGCTCGGCATTCAACACTGCGTTCAGACGCTTTCCTGTGGAATCGCTCGGGGTAGAGGCGGGTATCTCTATCAGTTCCGGCACAACGCCTTTCCAGAATGCACGCGGGATACCAGCGCGGAGGAGGCCGCGATACACCGAAGGCGCCCGTGGTTACGCGCCAGTCCAGACCCAGCCCCCTGCAAGACGCATGAAGTGTGTCGTTTGGGCGTGCTCTTTGCGATCTGGCTCGTCGTGGTCCGGTTGTCGCTGGCTCGCATGAGGACGACCCTTCGCGAGGAGCCCAGTCCACTCCGATCGCAGAGGAACTACGTCTACTCCCATCGCAAGCTGCAACCTCCGGCGCTTCTTGAGGACGCGAAGCGGGCCCCGGAAGGATGGCACAGCTTGTGCTCACGGGACCTACGTGCCGAATGAACAAGCCCTGTTGCGAGGTCTCCCATGAAAGATTTGCTGTTCGTCGTCGTGACCGGCGCATTTTTTGCGCTGGCCTGGCTCTACACGAAGTCCCTCGACCATCTATAGGAGAGATCCATGAGCCTCGAATACGGACTCGGCGCGCTGCTGTCGGTGCTGCTCAGCGTGTACCTCGTCTACGCACTCGTTCGCGCTGAACGATTCTGATGACCCGTTCTGAGGAGATACCGACATGACTGGCATTGGTTGGCTCCAAATCATCGTCTTCTTCGCCGCGATCGTCGTCGTGACGAAGCCTCTGGGCGTCTTCATGTTCCGCGTGTTCGAAGGTGAGCGCCAGCCATTCCCGCGCTTGCTGGGCGGTTTCGAGCGCCTTTGCTACAAGATTTCGGGCGTCGATCCCAAACGCGAGCAGACGTGGAAGGAGTACACCTTCGCGCTGCTGGCGTTCAGCGTATTCAGCATGGTCGTCACGTACGCCATCATGCGGGTGCAGCACCTGCTGCCGCTGAACCCGCAGCACTTCGGGGCTGTCGAGCATGGGCTGGCGTTCAACACCGCAGCCAGCTTCAACACCAACACCAACTGGCAGTCGTACTCGGGCGAGTCGACGATGAGCTATCTCACCCAGATGGCCGGGCTGGCATGGCACAACTTCACCTCCGCTGCGGCTGGAATTGGCGTCGCGCTCGCGCTCGGTCGCGGCTTCACCCGGCGGCCTGGGCCCGAGGGCTCGAAGACGCTCGGGAGCTTCTGGGTCGATCTGATCCGAGGCATCATCTACGTGTTCATTCCGCTCAGCATCGTCTTTGGGCTGGTGCTGGTGTGGCAAGGGGCGATCCAGAACCTCTCGCCTTATCTCGACGTCTCCACCCTGGAGGGCGGCAAGCAAACGCTCGCGCTGGGGCCGGTGGCCTCGCAAGAAGCCATCAAACAGCTCGGCACGAATGGCGGTGGGTTCTTCAACGCAAATGCCGCCCATCCGTTTGAAAACCCGACGCCATTTACGAATTTCTTGTCGATGTTCATGATCTTCGCCATCCCCTCGGCGCTGACCTACACGTACGGGCGCATGGCGCGCGATCAGAAGCACGGCTGGGCAGTCTGGGGCGCGATGTCGGTCCTCTTCTTTGCGGGCGTATCGGTTTGTTACTGGGCAGAGGCGCACCCCAACCCAGCCCTGACCGGGCTTTCCGTCAACCAGAGCGTCGGCAACATGGAGGGGAAGGAAGCCCGCTTCGGGGTCGCCGCCTCGGCCCTCTATGCCACCGTCACGACCGATGCCTCCTGCGGTGCCGTGAACTCCATGCACGACAGCTTCACACCCCTCGGTGGGCTCGTGCCGCTCGCCAATATCCAGCTTAGCGAGGTGGTCTTCGGCGGCACGGGCGCGGGTCTCTACGGGATGCTGATGTACGTGGTGCTGACCGTCTTCATCGCCGGCCTCATGGTGGGGCGAACGCCCGAGTACCTGGGCAAGAAGATCGAGTCGAAGGAGATGAAGCTGGCCATGCTCTACGTGCTCATCTTCCCACTCATCGTTCTGGGCTTTACGGCTTGGAGCGCCGTCAAGCCTTACGGGACCTCGTCCCTCAACAACAACGGTCCACATGGCCTGATGGAGATGCTGTACGCCTACTCCAGTGGCGCCGGGAACAATGGATCGGCCTATGCCGGCCTCAACGCGAACACCCCCTGGTGGAACGTGTCTCTGGGCCTCGACATGCTCGCGGGGCGGTTCCTGATGATTATTCCCGCTCTCGGAATTGCCGGGGCGATGGTGGGAAAGAAGGTCGTACCGCCCAGCGGGGGTACTTTCCCGACCAACGGCTCGATGTTCGTCGTGCTGTTGGTCTCGGTCGTCTTGATTGTGGGCGCGCTGACGTTCTTCCCCGCGCTCTCCCTCGGCAACATCGTCGAGCACTTCGCGGCGCTCAGTGGAAAGGTCTACTAGCCATGTTCCGTCCCAAAGCAAAGTCACTCTCCCTATTCGACGGCGGAATTCTCAAGAGGGCCATCGGCGACGCCTTCTGGAAACTGGCACCCCAACGTGTGGCGAAGAATCCAGTCATGTTCGTGGTCGAGATTGGCAGCATTCTCACCACGTTGATCTTCGTGCGCGATCTCTTGCACCGCGCCAGCGCCACATCGCCGCTCTGGTTCACCGGCGCGGTCAGCGTCTGGCTCTGGTTCACGGTGATCTTCGCAAATTTCGCTGAGGCCGTCGCCGAAGGGCGCGGCAAGGCGCAGGCCGACACGCTCAGGAAGATGCGAAAAGAGACCGCGGCGCGGCGGTTGGTCGGTGGCAAAGAGGAATCCGTTCCATCTTCATCCCTCCGTAAGGGCGACATCGTGGTGGCCGAGGCCGGGGATCTCGTCCCCGGCGACGGTGAAATCATCGAAGGAATAGCCTCTGTGGACGAATCCGCCATCACGGGTGAGTCGGCGCCTGTGATCCGAGAGAGCGGGGGTGATCGGTCCGCCGTCACCGGTGGAACCAAGGTCTTGTCGGACCGGATCGTCATCCGAATCGTGACCAATCCGGGCGAATCGTTTCTGGATCGGATGATCGCGCTCGTCGAGGGAGCCTCACGCCAGAAGACCCCTAATGAGATAGCGCTTCACATCCTTCTGGTCGGGCTGACGCTGGTGTTTCTGTTTGCCTGCGTGACCCTGGTGCCGCTCGCGAAGTACTCGGGTATCGGGCTTTCTGCCACGGTCATCGTTGCGTTGCTGGTCTGTCTCATCCCGACGACGATCGGCGGCCTTCTTTCGGCGATCGGCATCGCGGGAATGGACCGACTGCTGCAGAAGAACGTCATCGCGATGAGCGGCCGCGCGGTGGAGGCTTCGGGCGACGTCGACACGCTTCTCCTGGACAAGACCGGCACCATCACCCACGGAAACCGCATGGCAACCGAGCTCATCCCGCTGACCGGCGTGCGGGTGGAGGATCTGGCGCAGGCCGCGCAGCTCGCCAGCCTGGCCGACGAAACACCCGAGGGACGATCGATCGTCACGCTCGTGACCGAGAAGCTTCACGTCACGGCGCTGAATCCGGGCGACGGGACTTTCGTCCCGTTCACGGCGCAGACGCGTATGAGTGGGCTCGACCTGCCGGGGCGCTCCATTCGTAAGGGAGCGGTTGATGCGGTGGCTGCCTATGTCGAGAAACGGGGCGGCGCGGTCTCCGCAGAGCTTCGGCAGATTGCCGATCGCATCGGCGACTCCGGCGGCACGCCGCTCGCCGTCGCCGACGGCTCCCATGTTCTGGGAATCATCCACCTGAAGGACGTAGTGAAGACCGGGATTGCGGACCGTTTCGCGCGCTTCCGCGTCATGGGGATCCGAACCGTCATGATTACGGGCGACAACCCGCGTACGGCCGCCGCCATCGCAAAGGAAGCGGGCGTCGACGACTTCCTGGCCGAGGCGACGCCGGAGGCCAAGATGCGCCTGATCAAGGACGAGCAGGCGAAAGGCAAGTTGGTCGCAATGACTGGTGATGGGACCAACGACGCCCCCGCGCTCGCTCAGGCGGACGTCGGGGTGGCAATGAATACCGGGACCCAGGCCGCCAAGGAGGCCGGCAACATGGTGGACCTCGATTCGAACCCCACCAAGCTCCTCGAGATCGTGGAGGTCGGCAAACAGCTCCTCATGACCCGTGGAACGCTCACAACGTTCTCCATCGCGAACGATGTCGCCAAGTACTTCGCGATTCTGCCGGCGATGTTCATGGGCGTGTTCCCGGAGATCGCCCCGCTCAACGTCATGCACTTGGCGTCCCCCGAAAGCGCCATCCTCTCGGCCGTGGTCTTCAACGCCATCATCATCATTCTGCTCATCCCGCTCGCGCTCCGGGGGGTCAAGTACCGCCCGCTCGGGGCATCGGCCATCCTCCGGCGCTCCCTCCTCATCTACGGCGTCGGGGGGATCGTCGCGCCCTTCGTTGGCATCAAGCTCATCGACCTCGCGCTTCAAGCGCTACGAATCGTCTAGCCGGAGAAATAGTCATGCGTCGAGAAATCGTCATCGCGATCCGTGTCACGTTCCTCACCCTCATTCTGACAGGGCTGGTCTACCCTCTGGCGATGACTGGCATCTCCCTGGCTGTCTTTCGCGATAGAGCAAACGGCAGCCTGGTACGTGACGAGACCGGCGCCGTCGTCGGCTCGGAGTGGATCGGGCAGACCTTCACGAACCCCGCCTATCTGCAAGGGCGTCCATCGGCCGCGGGCAACGGTTACGACGCTACGGCGTCGTCGGGCTCCAACTTCGGGCCGACCTCGAAGAAGCTGCGCGATCGGGTGGTGGCCGACATCGACAGGCTCCGCAAGGAGAACCCCGAAGCGCCGCTGCCTGTGCCGGGTGAGCTCGTCACGGCGTCCGCGAGTGGCCTGGATCCCGAGGTGTCGCCGGCCGCTGCGCTCTGGCAGGTCCAGCGCATTGCACGGGCGCGCCAGGTGGCCCCCGAGCGCATCAGCCAAGCGATCGAAGGCCGCATTGAGGGTCGCGACCTCGGCGTCTTCGGCGAGCCGCGGGTGAACGTCCTCCAGGCGAATCTGGCGCTCGATCAACAGTTCGGAAAAGCGGCGCGACCGGCGCCGGCCGCCGCTCCGCCGGCCCCGAAGTAAACGGCTGCTCGTCTTGCCAACATCGACGCGGGAGGCCTTGGGAAATCCGCATAGATGGCTGCCGATTCCGGGGACCGTGGTTCGTCGCGGATTCTGCGGCATTCGAGCTGCTTTTGCGGTCGAAGACCTTGACGCCGGCCAGCCGGTGCTTTCAAGAGAGTGAGTATGTTCCCAACCTTCCGCATAGGGACCCTCTTTGGATTCCCAATTCGGGTCCACATGTCATTCATTCTGCTGCTCGGAATGGTGGTCCTGTTCATGGGTGGTCTCCCGGGACTCGCCGTCGTGCTGATGGTGGCGGGATCTGTGCTGCTCCATGAACTGGGGCATGCGCTTTTGGCGCGACATCTGGAGGTTCCCGTTCGAGAGATTGGGCTCCATTTCTTCGGCGGGGCCGCACAAATGGTGGGGCTCCCGCGCCGACCCGGCGACGAGATCGCGATCGCAGCCGCCGGGCCCGCGGTGTCCTTCCTGCTCGCGGGCTTGGGCCATGGGCTGGCCGCGATGACGGGGCTGCGCTTGTTCGCCCTCTTCGGCTGGGTAAACCTGGCTCTTGGGAGCTTCAACTTGTTGCCCGCATTTCCCTCCGACGGAGGGCGCATCCTGCGCGCCTGGCTCGCGCGACGACGAGGTTTCGTTCTCGCGACCGAGCTTGCGGTGACAGTTGGACGGATCGTGTGCGTCGCCCTGATCCTGACGGGCCTGTACATAGGTTCGGTCCAGATGATGTTGGTCGCGGTCGTGTTGTGGACGTTCGGTACCGTCGAGCGTACCTCCGCCCGTTTGCGTGGAGATCACGGCGCCTGGCGAGCAGAGACCCCGCTACCGCCCGCGCATGCTGAATACATTCCGCCCCCTGCCGTTCGCGAAGTTTGGTCATCTCCGTCCGCCCGGCCTCACGTGTTCGTTTGGAAGCGCTGAACGAACCAGACCTTGCTCGGTCGAGGCGAAACCGACAGCCGTCAGGTGTCATCTAAAGTGCAGTCCGGGAATTCGAGGTTTCCGATGCTCTTTCGCGATCGTCACAAGATGGGTCTCCACGTTGCCGGCGAACGGTTTCTCGCGTCGCAATGGCGCTGGGCGATTCTGCCGCTGTTGTTCGCGGTTTTCCTGGCACTCGCGCATTGGTAACGGCATCCATAACCTCCACCCGATCGGGAGAGCGTCCGAGTTAAAGAGCCGTTAAAAATGCCGTCCCGGCATCCGCGATGTTCTATCGCTCTGTACAGGGAATCGTTGGTCGCCGTAATGTCCACGTATGTCACCTGACCTCGCGGCGCGGGTCGCCGATTTGGAAGCGTACGTGACCAACGGGACGCCGAAATATCTGTCGTCACCAGGGCCGGGACACAACGCCTGGATGATGACCGCCACGGCGCTGGTCCTCTTCATGACCCTGCCAGGCTTGGCGCTATTCTATGGGGGCCTGGTGCGGCGCAAGAACGTCCTCTCGGTGATGGCGCAATGTCTGGGCTGCGCCGGCCTGGTCACCATCTTGTGGTGGGCGGTCGGCTATAGCCTCACGTTCGCCCACGGGACGCCATTTCTGGGCAGTTTGAAATACGCCTGGCTCAAAGGAGTGACCTCGGCGCCCAACGCCGACTACGGCGTGTGGGTCTCCCAGAACGTATTCGCGATGTACCAACTCATGTTCGCGATCATAACCCCGGCCTTAATCGTGGGCGCGATCGCGGAGCGGATGAAGTTCTCGGCGATCATGACCTTCATCGCGATCTGGATGTTCGTGGTCTATTTTCCGCTCGCGCACATGGTTTGGGGCGCCGACGGCCTCATGAACGGCGTCTGGAATCCCAAGGCGTCTATTCGGGCGATCGACTTCGCCGGTGGGACGGTCGTTCACATGTCGTCCGGTTGGTCGGCCTTGGTGCTGTGCCTGATTCTGGGCAAGCGGACCGGCTTCGACCGGCGAGCTTTTCTGCCCCACAGCGTCGTTTTGACCATGATCGGCACCGGGATGTTGTGGGTTGGCTGGTACGGCTTCAACGCCGGCAGCGCGGTCGCCGCCGACGGAATCGCGGCCACCGCCTTCACCGCCACCACGCTGGCGACCGCCGTCGCCGCAGCCGTCTGGCCGGGGCTGGAATGGTTGACGCGCGGCAAACCGACCGTCCTCGGTTTCTGCTCGGGCGCGGTGGCCGGGCTGGTCGTGATCACACCGGCCTCGGGTTTCGTCACCCCGTCGAGCGCCGTGATCATAGGGCTGCTCGCCGGTGTCGTCCCCTTCTTGGCTTGCACCAAGCTCAAGGCGATCTTCAAGTACGATGACGCGCTAGACACCTTTGGCGTGCACGGCGTGGGCGGGACCCTGGGGGCACTCTGTACCGGCTTCTTCGCCAGCCCCGAAGCCAATCCGAACCTGAGCACCAACCTCGCTGGCATCGTGGGCAAGAGCCTCTGGATCGAGCAGCTCAAGGCGATGGGTCTGACGCTGGTGCTCTCGGTCGGCGCGACGGCGGTGATAGCGTTCGCTCTGAAGGCGGCGCTCGGGCTTCGCCCTAGCGTCGAGAGCGAAGAGCTTGGGCTCGACGACACCGATCACGGCGAAGCCGGGTATCATCCCGACGAGGGCGGGGGACACGGCGAAGGGATCGAACAGGTCCCCATCCAGGCCACCGCCGGTTTGGTCAACACGACACCCTAGCTGTCGGGAGCGGAGGCGAGGCATGAAGAGAGTCGAAGCGATCATCAAGCCGCACAAGCTCGACGAGGTGAAAGATCGCCTCAAGCAGGTCGGCGTGTCGGGGATGACGATCACCGACGTCAAGGGATTCGGGCGGACGGGCGGCCGGCGCGAGGTTTACCGGGGCTCGGCCTACGTCGTGGATTTCGTGCCCAAGGTCAGGTTGGAGATCCTGATCAAGGACGAGATGGTGCACGACGTCGTCGCCGCGATCGCCGAGTCCGCGCGGACGGGTAAGATCGGCGACGGAAAGATTTTCATCACGACGCTGGATGAGGCTATCCGAATTCGCACCGCCGAGCGCGGCGAGGATGCGCTCTAGCGGTTCGGCTGTCGGTTGGGTTCAGCCCACGCTGTGCTCACCCTTCAGAGCTTCTCGCCTAGCTTCCTGACGTCGAACGTTTCCACGAGACTGAAGAACGCGCCATCGCTCGGGGCGTTGGACCGGTCGTTGGCTAGAAAGGCACCAGCCCCAAGGGCGGTCGTGCTCGTGATGTTGAGGACCGCACCCACGTAGGTGTCGCTGATCTCGCTGGTGCCCCCGAGGTAGTCCAAGACGAAGCCGAGGCGGCCCGCGATGAGCGGTGTCTCGTACCCCGCCATCAGGGCGCTCCGGGTGTCGTGGAATGGGAACGACCCATTGAACTGCCCCCGGTCGCCGGTGTTGAGCCCGTATCCCAGTGTCACGCGGCCGTAGGACCTGGAATCCGGTGATGCCCGCAGCGTCTTGGTCGCGGCGACGTATGTGAAATCCATGCTCGCATGGAAGGGCGAGAGCTCCATCAGTCCGACGGACACGCTCGGCGTGAAGATTCCCTCGGTGACCGCCCCCAGCTTGACGTTCAGCACGGGCTTCACGATGGCACCTGGGGACGTGTCGAAGGGTGTGATGATGTCGAAGCCAACCTCGAGCCCTCCGAGCGACACCCCCGACTCGCCATACTTCCATTGCGGCAGGATTCCCCCCTGGACCCCGAACCACGAGGAGCTGGGCGTGACGCTGGGCGAAACGTTGATCGCGCCATAGGCGAGAAGGCCAATCGTGCCAAGAGGCTTGGTCTCCCCGTTCGGACTGAACACGATGGAGGACGGATAGGCGAGCGCGGTCGTCGGAAGGAGGAGGACCGTCAATGCGGCGATGAGTGTTCGTGAGACTTGCAAGGCGGTCTGGCGGCCTCTCGAAACCCGTGAGACCGCGAACCCAAGTTGCTTGAACATGATGAGATCCCCCGACGGCGTCCAGACGCTTCTCGTCGGGGACAGACGCTATGTCGGGTGCCGCGTCCCTCCTATCCGCTTCTTGCGCTCAAACTCATTGAGGGGCGCCAGTCTTTGCCACTTCGGCCATACGACGCGGATGGAGCGGGGGGATGGGGGAACGCTGAGAGCGTCTTCATCGTCCGGGCTCGGAAGATGTCGCGACGAACTTGGAGAGGCAGGGTCGAGAGCCAGGGGTCGACGAAGGTACAGGTGCGCACCGCTGCGCCCCAAGCAGCAGGAGGGGCGAGCTCGCGAACCAGAGTCGCCCGGGGCATTTCGCGGGAGAGCTCGGCGACGAGATCCTCATCTCGTTCTCCCACCAGGATCGTACAGAGGCCGAGATCCGTGTCGGCCACGAGCACGCGACTGCGGTTGGAATCGAGGATGGCGTACCGAACGTGGGTCCCGGCTCCCCCTTGCCCGTACGTGGCGGGCGTCATCCCCAGGTTACGGGAGCCTTTCTCGTAGAGGGCCCGGATCGATCCATAGCCCGCCGCGTAGGCAGCGTCTGTAACGGCCGTACCACCTCTCAGAAGCTCCTTCAGGCGAGCCAAACGACGATGGTCGCGATAGTCTCGCGGTGACATACCGACGATGCGCGTGAACAGTCGTTGGAGATGGTTGGGGCTCAGACCGACCACCTGGGACAGGCAGCGGAGCGTGACCGTGCTGTCGGGGTGATTCTGGATGTAGATCAGGGAAACGGTAATGCCGGTTTCCGCGCACGAGGGTGCGGTCGTCCCAGGGTGGCAACGGCGGCAGGCGCTGTAACCATGTCGCTCGGCGACCGTTGCCGTGGGAAGAACCAATACCCTGTGACGTGCTGGACGTCGAGCGCCACATGATGGGCGGCAATAGATGTACGTCGAAAGGGCCACCCACACGAACTGTCCATCGGAACGCCGGTCCCGCGTACGGATTGCAAGCCATTCCGTGTTGCTGGCCCGTCTGTGTTCCTGGTCAGCCCGAGGTCGCAGCGGTCGCTCGGTCGCCATGCGCAACTGACCGGATCGTAGTCGGCGACGTATTAAGAAAACGTTAAAAATTATTTGTTGTGCGGCGGCGTGCGAGATCTTTCCAACTGCGTGGGTTGCGTGTACGAGGGTAGGCGCAATGCAGGGATCCTGGCCAACGTTGGGGCTGGCTATCGTGCTGTTTGCTTCCACAAACGTGGACGACATCTTCGTCCTGGTGGTTTTCTTTTCTGACCACCGCTTCCGGACCCGCGACATCGTGGCAGGTCAGTTCATCGGGATGGGCCTGTTGGTCGCCATCAGCGGGATCGGTTCGATGCTGGCGGTGTTGGTGTCACCCCGCTATGTGGGGTTGCTCGGAGTCTTTCCGATCTTGCTGGGTGTGGTTCAGCTCTTCAGACGCGGAGGACCATTGGAGAGCGAAGAGCATCCGTCCCGTCCCGCGCGAGGCGGTTTCGGAAGGGTGCTCACCGTGGCGCTCGTGACGGGGGCCAATGGAGGCGACAACATCGGGGTGTACGTTCCGGTGTTCGCGACCCGAACGCGTCCGGAGCTGGCCGCGACCATCTCCGTGTTTGTCGGACTCACGGCAGTTTGGTGCGCCGCCGGATACCATCTCGTCCATCATCCGCGGATGGGGACGCCGCTTCGCCGTTACGCGCGTCGCGTAACGCCTTTCGTATTCATCGCTTTGGGGTCGGTGATTCTCATCAAATCGCAGGCCTACCGCATCCTCGGAATCTGACCTCTCCAGGTCGATCAAGGCAATCGGCGGGTGCCGACGGCCTGGCGGACCTGCTCGACCGCCAGCAGATAGGCGGCCAGGGCCTGCCGGTAGCTGAGCTGCGTCTCTCGGTAGCTGCGCTCGGCGTCGAGAAAGTCGAACAGGCTGGTGCTGCCCCGCTTGTAGGCGTACTCGCTGATGTCGCGGCTCTTCTTGGAGATGTCTAGGTACCCGGAGCGGTACTGTTGCGTGATGCGGTCGTTCCGCTGTAGGCCCTGATAGGCGTCTTGCACGTCGGTCATCACCTGGCCGAGCACCGACGCTTGCTGGAGCTCCGCTTGCGTCACGGCAACGCGGGTACGTGCGATTTCCCCCTGGTTGCGGTTGAAGATCGCGAGCGGGATGCTCACCCCGACGCCCGCTGCGTTGACGCCGCTCAGTGGTTGTCGCAAGTAGTCGAGCCCCACAGTGACGTCTTGCTTTCCGTTCGACTCGGCGAGAGACAGCTGGCTCTTCGCGGCGGCGACCGCCTGCCGCGCCGCGCGCAGGTCGGGTCGGTTCCCGGAGGCCACCTTCTGCAGGTCGTCCAGCTTCACGGAGAGCGACCCGTAATCGAATGGGCCGGCGACGTCGTAATCGGCGGGTACCGTCTCGTAACCGAGGAGCTGCCGGAGATCCGCCAGCCCCTGCGCTCGATCGAGCTCCGCCTGCTCGAGGTCGGTCAAGAACTGCAACATCTGGAGCTTGATCTTGAGGTAATCGTTCTCGCTGGTGCCTCCCGCCTTGAATTTGGCTTCGGCGATGTCGGCCGCGTTCTGGAAGCTCTTGAGGTTCTCTTTGGCGAGCTCGAGGGTCGACTCGGCGAGCTGGACGTTGATGAAGCCCGAGGCGACCTGGAAGGTCAGGGTTCGCTCGTTGTCCGATACCTGGGCTCGCGTCACGGACGTCGCGTCCTGTGCCGCCCGCAGGCGCTCGCCGCGCTTGCCGCCGCGCTCGAGCAGGTAGCTCACACCCACGTCGAGGCCAGACGAGTCCTTGAGGTTGTTCTTGAGCCCCTCGGGCGGCTTGTAGAGCGGCAGCGGCGACCAGCTCACCGAGAGCCCCGGATTCGGGCGCAGGTTGGCGGTGGTCTCCTGGTCCTGGCTCTGTTCGATCGTCGTGCGGGCCGCCCGCAGATTGTCGTTGTGGACCAGCGCCCGTTCGATCGCCTGGTCGAGGGTGATCCGGATGGGCGCCTCGTCCTCCTCCGCCCGGGCCGGCGCCATCCAGAGCGCCATCACTAGGCCGGCGGCCCACCACAATCCGCGAGTTGTCGGGCGCGTCGCGCGTGCTCTGGTCTTCACAGCGATATCTCCGGGAGCTTGTCGTTGTCTCTTGCGATCCATACGTAGATCGTCGGAAGCACGATGACGCCGATGAGGAGCGCGGCCACGAGCCCCCCCACGATCACGATCGCGAACGGTCGCTGCGAGTCCGAGCCGATGGCGTGTGATAGCGCCGCGGGGATGAGCCCGAAGGTCGCCACCAGCATCGTCATCATGACCGGGCGCAACCTGAGCACCGCGCCCTCGGTTGCGGACTCCTCGACCGAGTGCCCGCGTGCTCGAAGCTGGTTGATGTACTCGACCATGATGACGCCGGTCTGGACCGAGACCCCGAACAGAGCCAGAAATCCGACGCCGGAAGAGACGCTGAAGTTCGTGCCGGTGATGAGCAGCGCGAGCAATCCCCCGATCGGCGCCATCGAGACCACGCTCAGGATGAGAAGCGCCCATTTCGACGAGCGGAACATCGTGTAGAGGATGATGAAGATGACGAGGATCGTAAGCGGCAGGACCACCCTCAGACGTTTCGAGGCGCGCACCGCGTTCTCGTATTCGCCGATCCATCCGATGGTGTAGCCGGGCGGCAGCTTGACCTGCTTGCCGACCTTGGAGCTCGCCTCTTCGACCGTGCTTCCGAGATCGCGTCCGCGGACGCTGAACGTCACGGCCAGGTACCGGCTGCCGTCTTCCCGGTAGATGTCGTAGGCGCCATCCTTCACCTCGACCTTGGTGAGGTCACCCAGCGAGACGCGCTCGCCGGTGGGGGTCACCAGGCGGACGTTCGCGATCGCCTCCTTCGTATTTCGATATTGTTCCTGATAGCGAACCACCAGGTCGAAGCG
>CAYTTF010000012.1:17428-29524 GCA_964440665.1 uncultured Myxococcales bacterium
TTGACGGCCGACTGCCCCTTGGTGCCGCTCACGGTCTCGCCGACGTTGTCCTCGATCGGCTGCGAGAAGTTCCAGTTTGACCCGGGCAGCTTCGATACCTCGCGATCCATTGCAGCGATGAGCGCTTCCTTGTTCTCATGGAACACGGGGCGCCATTGCTCCTTGGGCTTGAGCTCGCAGAAGAACTCGATGTTCCCGAAACCACCGGTATCGGTGCCGTCGTCGGGCCGGCCTGCCTGGGAGACGACCTGGAGCACTTCGGGGAACGATGCGAAGACGATGCGCGCCTTGTCGTTGAAGCGCTTCGCCTCGGAGAGGCTGGTGCTGGTCGCCAGGGCGCCGCGGGCCCAGATGGCGCCTTCGTCGAGGTGGGGAAGAAACTCCGAACCGATGACCCCGCTGAAGAGCAAGAAGGCCGAGAGCCCCGCGGTCACCACGCCGAGCCCCAAGATGACGCGGTGATGCCCGATGGCCCAGCGGAGCTGCCTGCGATAGAGCTTGGTCACGTAGGCCATGACGGGGTTGTGCCATTCGTGGACCCCCTTGCGGAAGAGCCAGCTCGCGATCACCGGCGCGATCACGATCGAGAAGGTGAGAGCGCCGACCAGCGCGAACGCCACCGTCCAGGCCATCGGCTTGAACAGGCGCCCCTCGATGCGCTGCAGGGTGAAGATCGGGACGTAGGCCGTGATGATGATGGCGATGGCGAAGAACACCGGACGCTGGACCTCCTGCGCGGCGCTGCGGATCGTCTCCGCCACGGGCTCCTCGGCGTCGGTGTTCTGGCGGCGACCAATCCGGCGGACGATGTTCTCGACCATGACCACGGCGCCATCGACCACCATTCCGAAGTCGAGCGCGCCGAGCGAGAGCAAGTTGGCCGGGATCTTGGCCAGGTCCAGGAAGATGGAGGCGATCAGCAGCGAGAACGGAATCGTGAACGCCACCGTGAGCGCGGCGCGCACGTTGCCGAGGAAGAACAGCAACAGGATGGTCACCAGGATCATCCCCTCGGTCAGGTTGTGCAGAACCGTGTGCGTCGTGTAGCGCAGCAGGTCCGACCGGTCGAGCATGTTGACGATCTTCACGCCGGGCGGCAGGACCTTCTCGTTGAGCTCCTTGACCTTGTCGTGCAGGCCCACCAGCGTCGGCGCGGCGTCGGCGCCCTTGCGCAGGTAGACGATGGCGTAGATGACGTCGGCGTTGTCGATGATCTGTCCGTCGGCACGATGGATGGCCTTGCCGATCTGGCCCAGGCGGATCTTCTCTCCCTGCGTGACCTCCGCGATGTCCTTGACCCGCAGCGGCGTCCCGGTTTGCGTCTTGAGGAGGGTGTTCTCGATGTCCTGGACCGACGTCATGAGGCCGATCGTCCGAACGTTCATCTGTTGCAG
This sequence comes from uncultured Myxococcales bacterium, assembly GCA_964440665.1. Lineage (GTDB taxonomy): Bacteria > Myxococcota_A > Polyangia > Fen-1088 > Fen-1088 > JADGRB01. The sequence continues at coordinate 18,823 of CAYTTF010000012.1, forward strand.
GCCCTGTTCGATGAAGCTGCCGCCCGCGTTGACGTTGTTGGTCCCCAGCTGCTGCTCGACCTGACCGATCGTCATGCCGTACGAGACGAGCTTGTTCGGGTCGATGCGGACCTGATACTCGCGGGTGGCTCCCCCGAAGGTGCTCGCGTCGACGACGCCCGGAACCGACTTGAACGCCTTGGTGAGCGTCCAGTCCTGGATCGCCTTGAGCTCCATGATGTCGATCTTGGGATTGGTGCTCCGGAGCGTGTACCAATAGATCTGCCCGACCGTGCTCCAGTCGGTGCCCATCGATGGCGAGAGTCCGTCCGGCAGATCGACCCCCGACAGGCGTTCGAGCACCCGCTGGCGGTTCCAGTCGTTCTCGGAGGCGTCGTCGAAGATCATGATGACGAATGAGAGCCCGAAGATGGACTCCGACCGCAGGTGCGACAGGTGCGGGATCCCCGACATCTGGATCTCGATCGGGATCGTGACCTGCTGCTCCACCTCCTCGGCGGCGCGACCCGGCCATTGCGTTATCACCGTCACGTAGTTGTCGGCGATGTCCGGGTAGGCCTCGACCGGCAGGTTGTGGAAGGAGAGGGCGCCCCAGGCGAGGAGCAAGACAGCTGCCGCCAGGACCACGAACTTGTTGGCGAGAGCGAAGTCGACCAGCTTGCGAATCATCTATGCGTGTCCCGTTCAGTTGTGAGACTGCCCGACAGGTTGAACAGTCGAGCTGCTTGGCCTGCGCTCATTGACGCCTCCGCCGTCCTCCTGCCCCACCTGGCCGCCGCGGCTTTCTCGCCACGGCGGCCAGCCACCTGCCCGCCTCACCCCAAGAACTGTGTTCCGATCGAACGGATGTGCGGTCAGAGCTCGAGCGCCCGATCGAGGACCAGCGCGTCTCTGACCACCGTCTGGCCTGGATTGAGCCCCGACTTGACCTCCTGCAGCTCTCCCGGAAGCGTGTTGCCAGCGACGACCTCCACTCGCCGGAACTGCTGGTCCGTGGTGGGGAGATAGACCCAGTCGCGGTCGTGCAGACGCATCACGGCCGAAGCGGGCACCGCCGTGTAGATCACCGGAGCCTGCGCCTGGAAGGTGGCGGTCACGAACATCCCAAGCCGCATCTCTCCGGGATTCTTCACCTCGATGCGCACCTTGGCGGTGCGCAGGTTTGGATCGAGCACTGCACCGATGTTGCTGACCGTCCCTTTGACTACTTCGTCTGGATAGGCGGTCATGTGGATCGTGGCGGCGTCGCCGAGTCGTACGTTCGCCAGGTCCCGCTCGTAGACGTCGCACATGACCCAGACCCTCGAGATGTCCGAGATCGTGAAGGCCGTCGATCCCAGACCTTGCAGACCGGCGGCGTTCGTGACCTGCTGATCCGTGATCACACCCGATACGGGGGCGTGCAGGTCCACGAGCCCGTCTTCGCGCTCGGAGTCCTGATTGCCACCGAGCAGGCGCACGTGCTGAGCCTTCATCGCCACGTCGACCTTGGCTTTGCGTTCGGCGTTCTCCGCGATCTGCAGGTCGGCGGTGGCGGCCGCCCCGTGCTCATGCAGATCCTTGGTGCGATCGAGCTGCGTCCGGGTGAGCAGCTCGTCGGCTACCGCCTTCCGGTAGTCCGAGAAGGCATTGAGGATGTCGTCGCTTCGGACCGTCAGAAGCAACTGACCCTTCTTGACCACGTCGCCCACGCGCGCGTGGATCGCCACCACGCGCCCGGCGGCCAGCGACGTCACCGGGACGTTCCGGGTGGTGTCAGCTGCTATCGCGCCGGTCACCACCAGCTCGGCCTTGGTCGATCGAGCGACCGCCGCGACCAGCGGAAACCTTTCGGGTTGATCCACCTTGAACAAGGTGACGTCCATGTCTTTGACGACCTTGGCCGGCGGCGGTGCCTCGTCCGAAAAATCGTGCGCGTGCACCTTTCCGCAGCCCTGCGCGCCCAGAAGCGTGGGGAGACAGGCCAGCAGCCAAACACCATTCCTCACCGCGTCGTACTTCATTTGAGACTCCATTTGTTTCACCGGACTCTTTGTGTTCCCTTCGCACCAACTCGATCGAGTTCCATTGCGAAGTAATTCAAAGGCAACTCCCGTGCCACGGGTGTGGAGCCGCCGAACGCGACCCCACACCCGCTCTAGCTCAATCGCTCAGATCCGGACCAGCATGTTGATCGTGATCCGGTCCTCGCCCTGTTGCAGATCGGGCGCCCAGTTCGCCACCATGCCCGTCGGATTGCCGTCGTTGCCGCCGGGAGGCGTGACGCCGCCATGACCCGCGAAGTAAGGGACGTTGGCCCACCGGTGCACGTATTCCCAACGAAGCGTGATGTTCTCAGACGGCATGTAGTCGAACGTTTCGGTGGTGTCCCAGGCCTTGAACCCAAGCCCGGGCGTCTGCGGGAAGTACGGGCTCTGTGCGAAGGCCGTTGCGCCATCGATCGGCGGCGTCAGCACCAGGTATCGGCCCGGGTTCGTCATCACGCCGCCACCGACGGTGAGGCCGAAGGTGTTGTGATCGAACCAGAGCCGGTTGTAGAGCATCGCGCCCAGGAAGTACTGCGACGGCGCCGTCGCGGTGCCGTTTCCGCAGGACACGCCACCGCCGTTTTCGCAGCCGGCGTCGACGGTCAAGGAGAAGGCGGCTTTGTCTATGAACGAGTCGGGCACATCGAAGTACTTGATAACCGCGCTATTATCGGTGTGAAACCGCAGACGATCCGGGTCGCCCAAGGTGTCCTTGCCGTAGTAGCCGCTAAACACAAAGGTGAGTGAGCCGGTCGGCCGGTACGCGATCTGGAATCCCAGCCCCGGCGAGCTGTTGAACTCGCCATAAGACTGCCACCCGTTGATGATCCAGGGCTCGATCTTCAGCTTGTCGGTGGGAAACCACTGAATACGGATGCCGTTGAAGAACCAAGGCGTGTTCGACGACACGTAGGACGCCTGGTTGGTCCAGTTTTCGTAGTTGTAGTAGCTGCAGAGACCGACGTAGGAAAGAAAGATCCCGGCGTCGACATTGATTCCGCTATTCACGTCCCAGTGGTAGCCGCCGTAACCCTCGGTGATGTACTTGTAGGCATCGGCGAGGTTCCATTGACCGCGGCCGGGGCTGCCGTCGTTGCGCGGCGTCATGGTCGAATAGAGGCCGAGCTGGGTCATGAGACGGCCACGGGCGCCTTTGTAGTTGAGGTCGGTACCCAAACCGAGGTGCATGATCTGGAGCTCGTTGGAACGTCCCGCCGAGGTCGAACCGACGATGCTGTGGTCGATGGGATTCGAGAAGTCGTAGTTGTAGCCGACGTCGATGCTGAACATCGGATTCAGCACCTTACCGGCCATCGGAAAGTCCGTCTGCCGGCTCTGGCCGTTCATCCAACCCCAGTCCGCGAACCCAAAGGGCGCAGGGCCGGCGGTAGACGGCGCGGGCGCCGGTGTGGGCGGTGCGGGTGGCGCCGGCGCGACGGGAATTGTCGCCAGGGTGGGCGGCGGCGGTGGAGCCGGCGGCGTTGGCGCGGCCGTCGCTACCGCGGACGGAGGTGGCGCTGCTGTATCAGCCTGCGCGCGCGCCGCCGTAGTCCAGGCGCCCGCGCCGACCACGACGACCCCCACAATTAATACCCGATTGGTCCTTGAATTCACGATGTCCTCCATTGAGCGAATGCTGCAACGAATGTTCAATTGACTCCCCGTTTGTCGGAACGGACCGTAGCAAGTGCGAAAGTTAAAAAATGGTTAAAACCGCGCTCCCGCAGCTCGATGCAAGCCGGTGCTTTCATTGCGGAAACTTGCACGAAACATCGCCGAAACCGCGATGCAAAACTCACGGCGAACGGGCCCGGCCCGGCATACGTTGAGTGCACAGCCCAAAGCACTGCAATAAACGGTGCACGCCCCACGTTGCGGCACGTCACACCAAAGATCACCGCATACGCGGGCGCGAGCGTGCGTCAGGTTGCGACCGGCCGAGCCAAACGGCGCAGAGAGACGCTGCTAGCTAGGCTGCGCTGTCGGCGGACGGCGATGCCGCTTGAACGATCGCCCGCACGTCGAGACCGTGCTTCGTGATCTTCTTGAGCACCGTCGGGTACGAAACGCCCATCGCGCGCGAGATCTCCGTGCGTCGGCCTTTGAGCTCGCGAATCAACATCACGAGATAGTCGCGCTCCATCTCCGCCATTGTTGGAAGGTGGGCACCGGCCTGGCCGTACCCCGCGACTGGACGACAGAGCTCGGTCCGAGCTTTAACCGTTCCGCCTTCGTCGAAAATGACGATGGTTTCTTCACCCAGCTCGTCCGAGGTTGCCAACGCGGCCGCGCGTTCTACGATGTTTCGCAGCTCCCGAACATTCGCAGGATAGGTGTGGCCCAAGAGCTTCCGCTCCGCGGCCTCCGAGAACCGCAAGAGCGGCCTGCCGCGCCACTCCGCGTAGTGGCTCAAGAACCGCCGCGCCAATCTCAGGATGTCGCTGGGACGGTTTCGAAGGGGCGGAATGACCAGCCTGCCGACGTCGAGCGAATGGATAAGCTCCTGATTGAGTCCCGGATGGGACAGCAGTTCCCTGGCGCTCCTCCGAGAGCCGGCGATAATGCGCAGAGGCCTGGTCGATTCAATTCGATTTGCCAGCAGCTCGGCGACCCATGCCTGCCCGGCCGGCCGAAGAGTCTCGACGTCCTCGATGAACAGGGTGCCATCGAGCGCCCACCCCCGCATGTCCGACCGATTGACGAGTGGGGCGCTCGGCGACCGTAGCTGTCCCGTTCGCGTGATCGGGTCGGTGTCGTGAATCAAGCGCGCCAGCTCCAGGACCCCGCTTCCTCGCTCGCCTTCGATGAGCACCGGTGCGGCGGGCGCCCGCGCCAGTCGCCTCGCCATATCCAGCACGCCGGAGAGCCCGGGTGAGTCGAGTAGCCAATAGCCCGGGATCTCCCCCGCGAGGCCCGCGACGCGCCGGACTTCAAGCGCGCGTGCGCTCCGGGAGACTGCTTCGGACGAGAGCGCCTTCAGGTCCATACGGTGACTCGAGATGGTCCAAGACCACTCAGCGCTCGACGTCGCGTAATCAATGGGCGCCCTTTCATTTGCGGAGCCTGAAACAACGTGCCGACCTCGGTGTCATGGAGCTCGATGCCCAGGTGACGGTATCAAGGAGGTAGTTAAAACTGCGTTAAAATGACCGCCGCCGTGAGGCGCCCACGAATGTGCGCTTCAAGGGAAGATGCACGATTGGGCCCTTAGGTCTCGTGTCGTTTGCACGACCTGCGGCGACGACTCGACGAGTTTCGCCGTCGTCGGCTGTCAACTCTCTGAGCGCCCGGTCGGTGGCGATGGCGGAGGACCGCCCGTCGTTCGCGCGTTTGTTGTGTGAAGAGAACCCGGAGCGGTTTAACCGACGTTTTAACAACAATTTAACGATCTGCGGCTCATTGTTAGGAACGCAAAGGGGGTCCGCCATGGCACGACGTACAACGACTGTGGTGACGGTGGCAATGATGACGGGCTTGGGAGTAGCGCTGGCGTCAATCATGGGGTGCGCCACGACCGCAGGCGGTTCATCGGCGGGAGCGATGAGCCCGGCTGAGGCTGCGCAGATCGCCGATCAAGACTGCGCTGGCATTCCAGCCAAGGAGCGCGAGCTTGGTATCCTGGCTTATCGGGATGCTGTTGGTGGCACGCAGCCTTTGAAGGAGAGCTCACAGGTCGGCAAGGTGAAGTTCTTCCATGACCGAGGCGTCGTGATCTTTGTACGCGCCCAACCTGGGATGACGGCACCATGGCTAAATCGGGTAGCTTCCTGCCACATCGCGCTCGCCGCCGCTGGGCGGGGTGTGTCGAGCGCGGGAGCGAATGACCCGCTGCTCGTTCCAGGGGCCACGGTCCGGGTCGAGGAGGCAGCGACGGGTTACCTGGTCTCGGTTCGCGTTCCCGACGACGACGCAGCCTCGGAAGTGATGCGCCGCGCACAGGCGCTGCTGACCGGACCGTCGGGGCCCACGTTTGCGCAGGGCGTCTCGCAGTAAGTCCGACGGAGAGGGGCGCCCGGTGCAGGTTGCAGGATCCGAACGCGCCTTTGTCCGCGAATCGCAACATCGGAAGGCCGAGGTAGCAGGACAGGGCCCGTTTTCGGGTGTTCTTCTCTGGCCTGAGACTTGCGCTCTCCTCGAGCCTGAGAGGTGTGTCGACATCGGGCTCGGGTATGCCGCTCACCGAGTCTCAGGGAAGTGACGCCCCCGTGATCAAGAAAGTGTCCAAAGCAATTCTGAACAACGAGCTCGTACGCGGCGCGGGCCGTGCCTTGGGCGCGCTCGGACTCGTTGCGGCGGCGACCATCTTTGGTTTCGGCGTTCTCGGACGCGGCGACATCACGAACGTCACCCTGCTGTACTTGTTTGAGATCGCGGCGGTGTCGGTCTGGATGGGATATCGCCCGTCCCTCCTGGCGGCGGTCGGAAGCGCGCTGGCTCTGGACTATCTGTTCCTGCCGCCGTATGGCACGCTGATCATCGGAAGCGGCCGAGAGATCCTGACGTTCGGGGGCATGTTCGCCACCGCGGTGTTCATCAGCTCGCTCAACGAGCGGCTTCGCAAGCAGGCCCGCGCGGCCCGCCAGAGCGAGCGCCGAATGGAGGCGCTCTACGGTCTTGCCCGCGAGCTCGTTGACGCCGCGTCAGCTGACGAGCTCTGCAGACGCAGCGTGAGCCAGGTCGAGCTGGTCGGGAGCCTGACGGCTTGTATTCTGATCCGGCGCGGCGACGGATTCGCGCGGGCCATTCGCTCCGGCGGCCAGGTGGCGGTCGAGACCGAGGACGTCGGTGCGGCCAACTGGGCGGCCGCGCATCTCGAGGCGGCGGGGCTCGGAACCCGAAACTGCCCCAGCGCGATGGCCTGCTACATTCCGCTCATCGCAGCGCGGGGCTGCATCGGCGTCCTGTCCTTGCGGGCCCGGGATCAGGCTGGGGGGGCTCAGCCGCGCGCCTCATCTCTGATCGTCTCGATGGCACGGCAGATCGCCATGGCGCTCGAACGCGCGCTCCTGTCCGAGGAAAAGCAGGCCGCACAGATCGAAGCGGAGACCGAACGGATCCGCAGCGCCGTACTGAGCTCGGTGTCGCACGACCTGCGGGCGCCGCTGGCCGTAATAGCGTCGGCCTCCAGCACGCTGGTGGAACACGGCGATCGCCTGCTGGAACCGGCGCGAACGGAGATGTCCCGGATCATCAACGACGAAGCCCGACGGCTGAATGAGCTCCTCAAGAGCCTGCTCGACGTCACGCGGCTCCAGTCTGGCGGCCTCAAGGTTACCCACGAGTGGGAGAGCCTCGAGGAGGTTGTAGGTAGCACGCTCCGTCGGGTGGACGAGCGAAACAAGGACCGTCATCTGCGCGCGAACGTTCCCAGTGACCTGCCGCTGTTGCGGCTCGACGCGATCCTCATAGAGCAGGTGCTGCTCAACCTCGTGGATAACGCTTTCAAGCACGCCCTGAGCGAGCAGGCCGTGGAGATCGAGGTGGCGATTCGCGACGGCGAAGCGATCGTGTCCGTGATTGATCACGGCAAAGGCGTCGCCGCAGATGAGGTCACGAGGATCTTCGACAAGTTCTACCGCAGCGAGGACGCCGCCGGCGGCGGTCTGGGCCTGGGCCTGACGATTGCCCGCGGAATCGTCGAAGCCCACGGCGGCCGAATCTGGGCAGAGCACACCTCGGGCGGTGGGCTCACGGTTCACTTCACTCTCCCCCTCAGCCCGGCGCCGCCCCGCTTGGCTGGGTTTGAAGCCGCCGAAAGGGCCTCCCTTTAGGGAAGAGTGTGACGCCCGGCCCAAGCATACTGATCATCGACGACGACAAGAAGATGATTCGGGTGTTTGCGACGAGCCTGGAGACAGCTGGATACCGGATCTTCGACGCCTCCAGCGGGCAGCGCGCGCTCGAAGAGGTGCGGACCCGCAACCCCGACGTCGTCCTCCTCGATCTCGGGCTCCCCGACATCGACGGTCTAACGTTGGTTCCACAACTTCGCGCTCACACTACCTCGCCCATCATCGTCGTATCGGCCCGCGAGCAGGAGACCGACAAGGTGAAGGCGCTCGACGCGGGGGCCAACGACTATCTGACCAAACCCTTCTCCGTCCCGGAGCTCCTGGCCCGCATCCGGGTGGCCCTGCGCAGTCACGCCCGGGTCGGCGACACGGCCTCCACCGTCGTCACCTTCGGCGAGTACACATTCGAGCTCGAGACGCGCCGTCTCTTGCGTGGCGACCGCCCGGTCCACCTTTCGCCCACGGAGTTCAAGCTGCTCGCGACGCTCGCACGCCATGCCGACGAAGTGGTGACTACCAATACGCTGCTCAAGGAGGCGTGGGGCTCGGCCTTTCGCACCAGGAACGGGTACGTCCGGGTGTACATGCACTCGTTGCGCCGCAAGATCGAGGAGGATCCCACCAGGCCAAAGTACTTGGTAAACGAAAGTGGCCTCGGGTACCGACTGCGGACTTCTAGCGAATCCATCAACAGGTGACGGTCTACGCAATCAGCGCGTCTTGTCCGGCTGGACCGCCGGCCCGGGCTCTGGGCGGTATTGTTTTAGCCGGCGCCACAATGTGGACTTGTCGATGCCGAGAATCGCAGCGGCACTCTGGAGACTTCGCACGCGCGTCATGATTCGCGAGATGTGCTCCCGATCGAGGTCGCGCAGGGTGACGTCATCGCCTATCCGATAGCGACGATGGTCATTCATCGGCATGATCTCTGAGAAAGCGTCAAGATTGAGGGCATCGCCCGGCCAGAGCAAGAGCGCTCGCTCGATGACGTTCTTGACCTCTCGCAGGTTGGCTGGCCAGGGATGCTGGAGCAACGCAGCCGCAGCTTCCTCGGAGAGGGTGGGCGCAGGTCGCCCGAGATCGGTGCTCAACGAAGCGATGAGAGCTCGGGCCAAGGGTAGAATGTCTTCGGGCCTTTCGCGCAGCGGCGGGATTCGGATCTCCAGGACGTTCAGGCGGAAGAAGAGATCCTTTCGAAAGTGGCCTTCGCAGGCGTCCTCGGTCAGATCACGCTTCGTGGCAGAGATCACCCGTGTCATCTCACCCTGCGAGGCGAGCCTGTCGAGCACGTGCACGAGTTTCGTTTGAAGAGTGCCGGCGAGATCCCCGACCTCATCGAGAAAGAGGGTGCCTCCGCTGACCGCGACCAGCGCTCCGGAAGCCAGCTCTGTCATCGAAGGACATGAAAGTGCCAAAAAGGGGTGGTTGCAGTGCCGACTGTTGTCGTGTGCCAGCCGAGCGAGCCCGGTTACCTCGGATCCGATCTCGGCGTGCAGCATGATCGGCGCTTCCGATCGGGCAGCCAACAGGAGCGCGTCCAACGCCCCCTGCATCGAGGCGCTGCTGGTAACGAGCCGAATGTGCGACAACCGTTCATACACGAACACCCACCTCCGGCGCTGAACCCTCCGAATAGGCCACTTACCCGTAGGTAGTCAGCAAGCGACGTGCCATCAATGTGCGGTCCCAAGGGAGTCGAAAATATGATGCGGCTCGTTTTGCATTGCCATGCTGGCCAATCGGACCATGCGCCTTGCGGCTCGAACGGATACGGCCTTCCGCAACAGGCACGACCTGCGTCGAAGAGCGGTGGGCTCGATTCGCGTCAATGCCACTCAACGCCGCTGGTGTGCGACCCGCAGCTCGGGGAGGCCGTGCCGCGCCTTTTCGAAGAACGCGATCTCGATCAACGTCGGCCATGGTTCCATCGAACCGTTGATAACCGTCAGGACGTCGTCGACAATCCGGAGGAGATCCTTTGTGCACGGCTATCTCCCGGGTGCGAGGGGCGAAAGGATCGCGGCTCGCCGAGCAGCGTCATCGCTTGTGTGGAGCCGCGCGATGCTAGCGGACGCGACCGGCGCCGGCGCTGAACATCACCAGTTGGCCAGTGCCAGCAGCGACGCGACCGAGGATGCTCTGGCCATGAGCTACGGCGTCCGCGACCTGCCCTCCAGCGGACCGGAGATATCTGCGCGCCAGAGTGATCACCAGGGCCAAGCCGAGCCCTGGTAGAGAAACGGCGACCAGCAGTGACATCAACAACGCGATAGAGCTCATCGGTTTACCTCAGTGAGCTGGGGGCTCGCTCTGAGGAAGAGCATCGGTCGTGCCATTCTCGTCGCACAGCGCGCAGCTTCGTCGGTAGTCCGCGCGGCGCGTTCTGCAGAGTTCTGGCTCGCGGCGCCCTGCTATCTGCAAGCCGATGGATCTGGTCGCTCACGACCGTCGGTCGCGGGCAGGGGTCAGGCTCGGGAATACCCAGGCACCGTTCTTGGAGTCCTACTGCGGCGAGTCGAGGCCCACCCAGGGGTTCGGTCGTTGTATATTCATGGCACCGAGCTTGCTTACCAACATGGCTAAAGGTAACGGCAATGCTCACGTCGACGACAGCCAAACGCTCCAACGGTGTTCTGCTCTCGTTCCCGGCGGAGGCCGATATTGCTCCGCCGGCGTCAAATCGTTGGCGGTCGCGCCTGATTCCTGTTCTCGCCGTGCTTGCGGTCGTGCTCTTCGGCCTCTTCATCGCGATCACGCAGAGCCGCAAGCAGGAGACCGTACGGGATCTGCCTCCGCCGGCGCGGGCGCAATTTTTTCGCCAAAGATTGACCGAAGAGCGCGCGATCAGCCTCGAGAGATACGCCACGCGAGGGGCGCTGCATC
>CAYTTF010000013.1:0-29402 GCA_964440665.1 uncultured Myxococcales bacterium
TCCTCTGGTTGTCCGGTCACGCCGGCAACCTTAGCCTCGGCCGAACCCACCCCAGGCCTCATCGCGATCGACGGCACGTTCGTCTACTGGAACAACGGGATCAACGAGATCAACAGCGCCAAGAAGGACGGGAGCGTCGGCGGCGCGGTCATCTATCACGCGACCGGAAGCGCCGCGACGGTCTTCTATTCGATGGGCGGCCTCGCGGTCGACGCCAGCAACGTCTTCTTCACATCGGCTGGCATCCCGCCGACGTCTCCCGGCGGAACCTGGATCTGCCCGATCGGTGGCTGCGGCAGCGCGCAACCGGTCATGATCGGCAACCCGGCCGGCAAGGTCGCCCTCGACGCGACGCACATCTTCACGATCGGCAGCGCCAGCGGCGTCTTGCAAACGCTCAAGAACGGAACAACCCAAGTGGTGATCAACCCGACGCTCGCCGGCACGGCGGTGGCCACCGACGGTGTCAACGTCTACTGGGCGGACGGAACCGCGATCAACAAGTGCGCCGTCGGCGGCTGCGCCAGCCCGACCCCGGTCGCGACCATCGCGAGCCCGGTGCGCACCATCGTGCTCGACACGGGTTTTGTCTACTGGGCGGAATGGGGCATCCCCTACCCTGCCGCGCCGGGCGTCATCCGCCGCGCCGCCAAATAGCGGGGGGTGATTCGGGAGCCGGTCCAGCCCGGCTCTTTCGCGTTTGGGTCGGCCGGGCAGAACGGGTGGATTCCGCAGGTCTTGCAGAAGGTGTGTTTGGCGATGCCGGTGTTGAACTGATACGTCGCCAGCTCGTCGCGCCCCTGGATGACCTCGAAATCGGAGGGCGCGACGACCAGATGGATGATGCCCTTCTTGGTGCAGATCGAACAATTGCATACGCCAGCCGTCCCGAGGTCGCCGCGCACGCGGAAACGAATCTTGCCGCAGTGACATCCGCCTTCGTAAGTCGCCTTCACGGTCATGTTCTCTAGATATCGCGTGATACTGTTCTTGTCATGCGTGGGTGCCGAGGGAGCCGCCTCCTCGCTGGCCATGATTCTGGCCGTTCTGGCGACGGTTGGTGTCGGCGGCTGCTCGAGCGGGAGCGGCGCTTCGGCCAACGACGCCAGCAACGGCAACGGCAATATCACCGGCGCCTGGTGTGGTATGCAGGTGGGCACGGCGCAGAGTGCGTCGCTGACGGGACCTACGACAGCACCAAGTGCGGCTGCCAGATCGCGCTGACGCTCCACCTTCTGCCCTGAGCGTGGTGCCGTTGCGGCGAAGTCTCACGCCTTGCCGCGGCCAGGCTCCATTCCTTCCAGGCGCTCTACGTCCGCCAGATCCTGAAGTCGTCCCGACGCCTTCTTGTTCGCTATTGGGTGATGGCGAGAAAGAACCGGAACCGAGACACCGCCGAGCTTTGCCTCCATTCGGTCGGCCCATGCGGCCACAAAATCAACGCCATCGATCGCGGTAATGACATCGATTCGAACCGGGGCGATGCCGATTTGGAAAATCACGCCGGGAGTCGCGAGGTCGCGCTCAGAAAGGTCGTGGAGAGGCGCGCCGAAGGACGCGAGGGCGCGAAGAACACGTGGCGCATTCTCCGCACTCGGCCGCACCCATACGTCCAGATCCTTGGTAGCGCGAACGTGGCCGTGGGCGGCGAGGGCGTGAGCGCCGACCACCAGGTATTCAACGGCCTCGGCGTTGAATGTGGACAACAGATCGCTGAAGTCGGAGTTCACCGGAATCATCCTGATTCCAAGCGTGCCACAGCTTCGTCAGCTCCCAGACGCCTGCGATTCGCTCCTCGACGGTGCGATCCAGCCACTCCCTGTCCTGCGGAATCGCCTGCCCCGGGCGCACCACCCGGGAAGTGACGAGCCCGCGTCCTGAACGAACATCCACAGTGGCGATTTTACCACGGCGCCTGACTTCCGGATGGTGCCGTCCTTGGGATCCATTCGTCGCTCAGTCTGCCAAGGCCTCGAGCCATCCACCGGCCCGGCGCGCGTGGAGCTCGATCGCTCTCACGAGGTTGCCGGAATGCGGGGGCGTCACGGAGATGCTGGTCGTGTCGAGTCGTGGTACGGCGCCGGGCCACCCACCGCGAACCAGTCCTCACGGCCTGCCGCTGCGACGAGGCTGGCCCCCTTTCGCCAGGCAACGTTCCCGATTCATCTCGTCGAGACGTCCAACCGGTATCTCTCGGTCGCTACCGTCGCATCATTGGACATCGACGAACCCGGCGACCAGGCCCGATCACTTGAATCCCATCCAGGTCGCGACAACGCACCGGCCGGCATCGTCGAAGGTGAGCGACAGCGCCGATCCTCCCCCGACCGACCCCTCGGGCAGATGATAGAAATCGTAGTACCAGTGCTTGGCGACCGGACAGGGGGCGTTGCCCAGGAGGTCGCACTGGTCCGGGGGCCCGAGCTCCTTTTGAATGACGGACCGCTCGACATCGACCAGCTCTTGGACATTGATCTCGCGGCCGGTGTCGACTTGTTGATCGGGCTGCGCGCTCTTGACCCGCGCCCGGTTTGTGCGGAGGAGCGTGAAGGTTCGGCCGAGGGAAGAGTCCAAGCCTGGCATGCCCTCGGATCCCGTCTGGGACGTTTCGGAGGTGGCACAGCTCGCCGTCAGGACGGCGACGGCGGTCAGGGCCAGGATGCTCAGAGATCTCGCGTCGGCTCGGGGCATGGCCGCCAATTGTAGCGAAAGTTGGGCCGACTCCGCGATCGTCACGGACCTTCGATGCCCGCGGGGCTTCACCGTCAACCCAGAATACCCGGCGGCCGGTGTGACCGTAGGCTGATCACCTCGAGGGACGCGTTCGAGCGAGCCGTCAGCCGGCACGGCACGCCGGGAAGCACCAGCAGCTGGGTGAGCGCGCGCAAAGGCAGCGTCCGGCCGCCGATCTCGGCGTCCAGCGAGCCGGCGATGCCCATCACCACGAACAGATGCTGCGGCCAGCGGTCATGGGGAATGGAGAGCTGCCCCCCCTCGGCCAGATTGTAGACCTGGCCGCGAACATCCGAGTGCTCCCCCTCCGCGAAGACGTGAAACGACCCTTGATCGTGCCGCCCGGTGACTTCGTCGTCGAGCTGCGCGTGCCAAAAGCCCTCTTCGGAGATGACCATGGGGAGACGATAGCGCTGTTCGGGCGTGGGCGGGAGAAGGCGGGTGGCCGACACCTTCGGTCGTCGGAGAAAGCGCGTCCGAGGCGCAGCTCAAACCCGAAGTATCTCGCTCGCCGTCAGATCGGAGCGGCGTCCAACGGACTCTGAGGCTCCTTGGACGGTTTTGGATTTCCAGACATGTCACGCTCCTTGGCGGATACCGCCCCCTCCTGCCACTGCTATTCCAGAGCCGCCGCGCATTTCGGACGCGGTAGGACCGTTTGTTGTCCTGATGGCGCATGACTTTGAGACCGACACAATTTCTATAACCGCCGTCCCATGCTCACGCGCTCCTCCACTTCGTAGCCGACGCTCTGGTAGAACGCGACGACCTCACGGTTGCTGGCGCGGACCTGCAAGTTGACCTTCGCGCAACCGAGCGTCCGCAAGCCCGCCTCCGCAGCGCGCACCAGCTGTGCGCCGTAGCCGCGCCGACGAAATTCCGGCGCGACCGCCAAGTGGTAAATCCACCCGCGGACGCCGTCGTATCCCGCCATCACCGCACCGACGATGCGGGTGTCCACCGCGCGCGCTCCGTCCACTCCGTCCGCCGCAGCCTCTGCCCCGTCCACCTCCCCCACGAGCAAGAGCTCCGGTTGCACCTTGAGCTTGCTGTCGATCATCACCGCTGGCGCGTTCCGCGGCGGGTCGTCCGGGAACATCCGCGTCCACAGCGCCTCGACCGCCGCGCGGTCGCCGTCGCGAAACGCACGAATCGAAAGATCCATGACCGCCCGAGTCTCCCACACCGCCGATTGGGGTTAAACTTCCCCGCATGTGGTCCGACGACGATCACCCGCCCGGCACGACCGGCACGACCGACCTCACCGGCCCCGAGACGGGACCAGAGGTCCGTCCCGAGACCCGCCGCGCGGTCCGCCCCGATCGTGCCACGCTCGAGCGCGCGCGCATCGCCCGCGATCGCGCGATCGCGGCGCTCTCCGACGCGTTCGCTCACGACGCGATGGACGTCGAGGAGTTCGAGCGTCGCGTGACCGTCGCGCATACCTCCGAGTCGCCCCAGGAGATCCTGGCCTTGCTCGCCGATCTGCCCGCTTCCACCGCCGCGATCGCCCGCGTCCCCGTGGCGCTCGCGCCCGCGGAGCCGGGGTTGGCTGGCGAAGAAGGCGCGGTCCAGACCGTCTACGCGATCATGGGCGGCGTCGACCGGCGGGGCGCCTGGACCGTCCCCCGTCGCTGGCGCGTGGTCGCCATGATGGGGGGGGCCCAGCTCGATCTGCGCGAGGCGCGGTTCCCCGCCGGTGTCATCGACCTCGAGGTGAAGGCCGTCTTCGGCGGCGTCCAGATCATCGTGCCGCCGGGCCTCGCCGTCGAGGTGCACGGCACCGCGATCATGGGCGGCTTCCAAAATGTGAACCGTTCGCCCGCGCACCCCGATCCCGACGCGCCCCTGCTGCGCGTGCACGGGATCGCGATCATGGGCGGCGTCGACATCACCATGCGCCTGCCGGGCGAGAACGATCGGGCTGCGCGGCGCCGGCAACGGATCGAAGATCGGGATGCGCGGCGCGCCCTGCGTGATGAGCGCCGTGGCCAGCGCGCGCTCGATCGCCATCGCGACGACGATCGCTAGGGCCGTGCAAACCTTCACGCGTCTCGGGTTGCCGCCGCCCATCGCTGCGACGTTGCTGGCCCTGATCGCGTCGACCGCCATTCTTCTGGCCGATGCCGCCGGGTTGTCGATGGGACCGGCCGCCCGCGCCCTCGTCGAGCGGGCACACTTTCGAGAGACCTTGCTCGACGGCCTGCTCCCCTTCCTGCTTTTCGCGGGCGCGCTGCACGTCGACCTCGACGCGCTCCCGGGTGAGAAGCTGGTGGTCGGGTTGCTCTCGACCACCGGCGTCGTCGTATCGACGGCATTGGTCGGGGCGCTGACGATGGTCGTGGCGAAACCGTTCGGATTTCAGATGACCCTCGGCGAAGGCCTACTGTTCGGCGCGCTGATCTCGCCGACCGATCCGATCGCCGTGCTCGGCATGCTGCGTGCCTCGCGCGCCCCCGAGCGCCTCGAGGTGTCGATGGCCGGCGAGTCGCTGTTCAACGACGGCGTGGGCGTGGTGGTCTTCTTCGCGCTCGTCGATATCACCGCCCACCGCACGGTCGGCGCCGGAGCGATCGGCGTGCTGCTGGTCCGGGAGATCGCCGGTGGCATGTTGCTCGGCTACATCTTCGGCCGACTCGGGCGCCGAATCCTCCGCCAAATCGGTGATCACCGGATCGCCATACTGATCACACTCGTGCTCACCATCGGCCTCTACGGCCTCGCGAACGTTCTCGGATCTTCTGGATTGCTGGCCGTGATCGTGGCCGGGCTTCTGCATAGCAAGTCGGTCCGCAGCGGCGAGGCCCATTCGTCGCCGGTCGCCGAGCGGCTCCTTGCATTCTGGGCCAACCTAGATCGCTTCCTCAACCTCGTTCTCTTCGCGCTGATCGGCCTCGAGGCCCTGGTCGTCCCTTTCACCCCCCGCGCGCTCGTCGCCGGCCTGCTGGCGATCCCGATCGTTCTCTTGGCGCGCCTCGCAGTCGTCGGCGGCACACTCGTCCCCCTCGCACGCAGGCTGCGCCTCCCGCCGCGCGCGATATCGATCCTGACCTGGGGCGGGCTACGAGGCGGCCTGGCGCTGGCGCTGGCGCTCTCCATCGATCCCGCGATCGCCGACGCCCCGCTCTTTGTCACGATGACCTATGTCGTGGTCGTCTTCTCGATCGTCGTGCAGGGACTGACCTTCAAGTACCTGCTGCCGTCGCCCGCAGCGCCGCCGACGTGATATCCACGGCGCACACGGACCGACGAAAAAGGCCGGGGCGGCATCCAGCCACCCCGGCTCCAGCGCTGCGAACGGCGGACGTTCAGCGCGCCGCGGTGGTCCGCGACTTTTTGGCGGCCGCGGTGGCGCCCTTGACGATCCGATCGACGTCGCGGTGAAACTGCGGCTCGTCGACCTGCATGCCGTTCAGCATGGTGCTCAGGTCCCGCGTGAGCGAGGCCATCGCGATCGCCTCGTCGATCTCGGCGTCGCTGGCGCCGGCCAGCTTGGCGAACTCGGTGTGGGCGATGATGCAGAAGCGGCAGGGAATCTGCGACGCCACGGCCAGACCCATCAGCTCCTTGTTCTTCGGCGCGACGGCCGTGGTCTGGCTGAGCTGGACATCGCGGAACTGGCGCCAGGCCCCCGCGCGCGCCTCGTCGGGGAACCGCTTGAGGAACTCGGGCACGTAGCCGAGCGTCTGCACCACGTCGCGGAGCGCGGTCTGCCCATCGACGACGGCGATCGGCTTGCCCGCCGGCGTGTGGCTGGCCGCCGCCTGCTTGGCGTTGCCGACGAGCTTGGCGATCTCGCCGCGGAACTTCCCCTCGTCGGTCTGGATGCCGTTCAAGAAGGTGCTCCAGTGGCGGGTGGTGGCCGCCATCGCCACCGCCTCGCCGACCTCCTCGTCGGTCGCCCCGTTCAGCTTGGCGAACTCGGTGTGCGCGTAGATGCAGTAGTGGCAGGGGATCTGCGCGGCGACCGCCAGGCCGATGAGCTCCTTCGATCGCCCCGGCAGCGCCGTGGCCGGGTTGAGCTGCAACGTCTTCATCTCTTCCCAGGCGCCCGGCAGGGCCGTCTCGGGAAACTTCAAGAAGAACTGCGGGACGAACCCGAGCGTCTTCTGGATGTCGGCGCGCGCCTCGGCCGCCGCGGGGCTCCCCTTGGCCGCCTCGGCCGCGCGGGTCGCCGCCTGGAGGCTGGCGAATACGAGTGCGAGCGTCAGGGACACTGTCTTGGTCGTACGGGTCATGATCGTTCTCCTTGTTCGAGTTGCTGGTTCGGGTTGCTGCCGACCGCATTTCGCGGTGGCTTCATCGGGTGAGGCGTGACGACGAACGGAACGGAACGTTCCGGAGTTGTCGGTGAAACGGAACGTTCCGTCCGTCGCGCGGCGACCGGAAGTCAGGCGCGCCGCGCGCGGGCGAACACCACCTCGGACGGAACCTCGTAGCCGGCCCCACGCCGAAAGGGCGCGATCGATTCCAGATAGGCGGCGCGGACCCGCGCGCGCGTCTCGGGCGGGAAACGCTTCCAGGCCAGCGCGACCGGCCCCCCCTCCAGCATCGCGCCGCAGGCCTCGTCGTCCGATCTCCAGACCAGCGTCACGTCCCGGCGTTCCTCGACCACGTCGACGAAGCCGGCGCCGGTGAAGAGGATCTCGAGGGCGCGCGGCACGCCCAGCGAGAAGAACAGCGGGCAGACCTCGCTCTCGACGTGCGCGTCGACAATCGGGAAGACCTCCGCCCACCCGCAGGCGCTCCGCCGGCCCCACACCACCGCGGACAACCGTCCGCCCGGCGCCAGCACGCGCGCCAGCTCCGCCGCCGCGGCTTTGCGCTCGGCCGCGTACATGAGGCCGAAGGCCGAGATGGCGGCGTCGAAAGCCCCATCGGGGCCGCCCAGCGTCTCCATGTCGCTGCGTTCGAAGGCGACGTTGGTGGCGCCCTGCCCGGCGCGGAGCTCGGTCGCGCGGGCGATCATCCGCTCCGACACGTCGACGCCGGTGACGGCGCCCGTCGACCCGACCGCCGCCGCGGCCGCGAACGCGGCGACGCCGGTGCCGGTGGCGACGTCGACCACCCGGTCGCCCGTGCGCAGATCTGCGCGCTCGACGCAGGCGCGCGTCAGCGACGTCAGCAGCGGCACCCAGCCCCGATCGTAGGCGTCGCTGGCGGCATCCCAGCCGTAGCGCTGCACGCGGCGAAACAGCCGGCTATCCATGGGCAACCGCCTCCGCTGCCACCGCGACCGGCGGCGGTGACATGACCGTCAGATGCTGGGTTCGACGCACGGCCGGCGAGATGTTCGCCAACATCGGGCTCAGACGATCGGCGGTCTCGACGACCCGGCGAACTTCGGCCTCGGATGCCGGGCTCACGATGGTGACCACCAGCCGCAGCCGCTCCCAGCCGATCGCGACGTCGTCGCAAAGGCCCATTTGCCCGCGGGCGTCGTAGTCGCAGCCGACGTCGACCTCGACCGCATCGATCGAGACGCCCAACCGCGCGCCCCAGAGGCGATAAGCGATGGCCATGCAGGCGCCCAGGCTGGCCCGCATCAGCTGACCGGGGTGGGGACCGGTCCCGCCGCCGCCTTCGTTGGCCGCCAGGTCGACCCGCACCGTGCGACCGTCCAGCTCGACATCGCAGGCCAGGCCATCGAGCAGGCGAACGCGAGCCTCCCCGGAACCCCGCGCGAAGGCCGGCCGGCGGGTCATCGCCGCGGCCTTGCGCGTGTAGAGCTCCTTCAGCTCCGCGGGCGTCATCGCGTCCCCCGGCGGTTCGAGCGCTCCGAAGGGACGCCGGGGACGTCATCGTCGCAGGGCGCGACCACCGCCGGCTCCGGCGGCGGCACGAAACAGCCTTCGACACGCGGCAGCCGATGGGCCGGGCGTGGCGCCGCTGCAATCTGGACGGGCGCGGTCTGTCGGCGTGGGGTGGCAGCGGCGACCGCCCCCGAAAGGGCGAGTCCCACCAGCGCGATCTTCAAGGTTCGAATCAGCATCGTCTTCTCCTTTGGGGTTCGAAGAAGACGGCGTGACCTTCGACGGAACGACGTTCCGTCTGTTTTCGCACGTGCCCTGAGGTTCAGCGGACGGGTCGAAAGCTACAATAATTACCGGTCTTTACGTTGCGAGTCAGGAACGCGCCCAGGGCAGGCGCGCTCTCGGCGATCCGCTGGATGGCGTTCTTGAGCCGGCGCTGGACCGCGCTCCGGGCGCGCTCGGCCGCCGTTCCGGCGCGCCGGCTGCGCCCGCCGAGCCCGACCGCGCGCCCCAGCTCCGTGGCGAGAAAATCGATCTCCTCGCGGGCGCGCGCGGCCCGCGCGGCGTCGCCGAACGATTCGGCCTCGGCCAGCGAGTCGCGCAGATCTTCGAGCCGCCGCCGGTAGCTCTCGCGCGCATCGTCGTCCAGCAGCTCGCCGGAATCGCCCGCATCCACGGCCTGACCCTCCGGCGCACCACCCGCCGCCGCGCCGACCAGATCCAGAACGTGGATCTCTCGATCGGGTGCCTCCAGCAACCGGGCCAGGTAACGCAGCCCCAGGCTGTCCTTGAGCCGGACCGTCGCGCCGTCGTGCGCGATCGTCCAGTACTCCCCTTCGAGCGTGAGCGAGAGCGCCCCGCGATCCGACGGGCTCCCCACCGCGCGGTCCGAGATCTCGATGGTCGGCGCCTGGGCCTCTCCACCGGCCAGGCGTCTGCTCGCCAGCTGGACCAGCCCCGGCATCTGTAGCTCGGTCGCCGCTCGTACCGCAGATTCGAGGAGCGCGAACGCGCGCGGCCGGTCGGCGGTCAAGCCGCCCGCCAACAGCGTTCGCCCGAGCTCGTATTCCGTTCGAGCGAGGTACGGTCGCGCCCCCAACCGGCGGGCGCGCGCGATCGCGTCTTCGAAATGAGCGAGGCTTTCGTCCCAGCGCTCACAACGCGCCGCCAGCAGCGCAAGCAGACGGACGACCGGACCGTGCCAGCTCATATGCGTCATGCCGAGCATCATGTATTGGTCGGCGAAGGGCCCCACGATCTCCGACATCCGCGCGGCGAGCGCGGGCGATCCGACGAAGGCGATCGTTTCGCCCACCGAGAAGATCGCGAACAGATTGTCGGCCGGCGGGCGCATCTCCGGCGGCAGGAGGTCGAAATGCAGCCGGGCCATCTCGGCGTCCTCGAGGCGGGTGTAGATCAGCGCCGAGCCGAGCGCCTGCCAGGCGGGCCCCGCGCTGAAGGCCGCCCGCTCGCGACGGGCCAGCGGATCGACGGCGCGGAGCTCGTCGAAGCGCTCGGCGGCACGCAGGAATCCCTCCCGGTGCAGGATCATCGATCCCTCGACCTGAGGATCCCGGGCGCCACGGCCAATCGCGGCGGCGGTGTCGGCCTCCCGTTCGGCGTCGGCGAAACGTCCCTCGATGATCGCTCGAACCGACCGGAAGAGGGGCGCCCACCACAGCGTCCAGGGCGCGCGCAGCGCCTCGGCCAGCGCCGCGAATGCCCCGATTCGCGCGTCCGCCGCGGCCAGATCCCCGAGCGCCAGGTGATCGATGGCGAGCCGGAGGTGCGTGCGCAGGAGCCGCTCGCGATCGCCGAGCGACCGCGCCAGCTGCTCGTTTTCCAGGTTGAGCGCCAGACGCTCGCGCGGGTCGACGACGTCCATCAGCGCCGACAGGCCGTCGTGCATCGTTTCGAGGAGAACGCGGGGATCCCCGAGCCGCCGGTCGGTCGCGATTGCCTCCCGGGCCACCCGGACCGGCTCTTCGGCGACCAGCGAAGGCTGCAGCGCCGCACCGAGGCGGGCCAGCAGGCGGGCCCGCAGAGGGCTGTCTCCGGGCGGCAAGGCCGCCAGCGCCTCTTCGATCATCCCGACCAAGATCGGATCCACGACCGCGAAGGTGAACACCCGACCGTAGGTGAGCGCGGCCCGCCCCAAGAGCTCGCCGTCGCCCGCTTCCCGCGCGAGCGTGGCCGCCTCGCAACAGGCGTTGCGACCCGCCGTCGCTTCGCCGCGCCGGATCCGGGCCTCACCCAGCGAGAGCAAGACACGCGCACGCAGCAGCGGAGGAGCGCCCGCGGCATTGACGGCGGCCGCGGCCCGCTCGAGGAGGGCGATCGCTTCGTCGTGGGCCAGAAGGTCGAGCGCGCGCGAAGCGGCGCGGGTCGCGAACTCGACCGCCCGACCGAGCCCGGCCGGTGGTCCCTCCAGCAGGTGATACGCCAGCTCCGCCAGCGGCGCGCTCGAGCCGGTCGGGGCGGCGTCCGGCCCGTGCAGCGTCTCGATCGCGCGCGCGATCTCCCCGTGCAGAGCCCGGCGCCGCTCGGCGCCGAGATCGCGGTAGAGCACCTCGCGGACCAGCGCGTGGGAAAAGCGCCTGCGGGAAGCCCGCTCGGCGAGCACCCCGACACGCACCGCATCCGTCACGGTCGCGAGAACGGCGGCGCCATCGCGTCCCGATGCCAGCGCGAGCAGCGCGACGTCGATCTCGTCGCCGGCCACCGCGGCCAGATCCAGCAGGGCCCGTGCGTCGGCCGACACCCGATCGAGGCGCTGGCGGATCACGTCGCGCACGCCGCCCGGCACGACGCCGGCCGCAATCGCGTCCGGCCCCTCCTCCTCCAGCAGGCGCGCCATCTCCTCGAGGAACAGCGGATTGCCCTGCGTGCTGTCGTAGATCCGCCCCGCGACACCCGGCGCGAGCTCGCCGGTCCGCCGCCGCAACAGATCACCGGAGGCCTCGCGGTCGAGGCGCCGCAACGACAGCGTCACCCCTTCGCGTCCGAGGCGCGAGATGATCTCGCCCGCCTCCGGATCCAGACGGGCCTCGACGTCGCGACAGGTCGCGATCAGGAGCGCGCGCATCGAACGGATCTCCCGCGCCACGAAGTAAAGCAACGAGAGCGACGAGCGATCGGCGGCGTGGAGATCTTCGAAGATCATGACCAGCCCGGCCGGCGCCGCGGCCCGCCGGACCAGCCCCGCCACCGCCCGCCAGAGGCGAAAGCGCGCCTCGTCCGACGGCGGTGCGGCGGTCGGCGGCGGCACGCCGAGCCGGGCCGCGATCTCGGGGACCAGCTCGGCGACCAGCGGCGCCCCCTCGCCCAGCGCCTCGCCGAGCGCGCCATCGTCGATGGCACGCGCGAGCGACGCGAGCGGGTCCAGCCAGGGCCAGAAGGCGGGCGCGCCCCCCGACTCCCAGGAGCGCCCCCAGACGCCAGGCACGCCCCCCCGAGCGATCTGGCCGGCGATCTCGTCCGCCAGCCGGGTCTTGCCGATGCCGGGCTCGCCGGTCAGCAGCAAGAACCGCCCGCGTCCAGCCAGCGCGTCGCCCGCCGCTTCCGTCAGCTGACCTAACTCGCGCCCCCGGCCAACGAAAGGACGGGTGGCGGCGACCGAGGACATGCGGTCGCCTATCCGTACCTGAGGCGATCGAGATCTTCGCCGAGATCGATCTCCTCGACGATCTCGACCACCAGCTCCTGGAAATCCTCGGGGGGCAGGCCGAGCGCGGCGCCGACGCCCCGCAGGTGCTCGTCCTCGGCGAAGTCGATCTCGCCGTCGGCGGCGTGGACGGCCGCGATGAGCTCGAGCAAACGCCGCTTGATCTCGTGGGAATCGGCCGCGAATGCGGCCACGGTCGCCGTCCGATCGAAACGCTTCGGATCGAACTCGTCGACGCGGAAGTCGATGTCCATCGGCAAGTTGGGGACGTCCAGGATCTCGCGCAGCAGGCGCTTGACCATCGGTTTCTCTTCGCCCTCGAGGCGCTGGTCGGCATAGGCGGCGTCCATGAGCAGGTCGGCGACGAGCGGCAGGCGATCTTTCATGGTCATGGCTCCCGCGATCTCCCGCCGCCCGGCCTCGGCTGTCAAGCCCGGGACGCCGGCTCCCCCGGTGAACCGACTACCGGTCAACCGACTTTTCGACTCAAGTCCCGGCTCAGCCGGTCGATAAAAACCTCATGACCCGAGCCCTGCTGGCCGCATTGCTCCTGGCGATTCCCTTCGTCATTTCGGTGATCCTGGTGCGACGCGCCGGATTTCCGGGCGCCGGCCAGGCAGACGCGTAAACCTCTGCCGCGCTGCGGCCACCGCGCTGCGGCCGGTCGATTGCGCCATTGGCAGGGGAGCGGAAGTGCACTAATGTAGGCGCCGTATGGACCAGGCGCCGAGCCAGAATGGGGGCGACCCTCAGAGCCAGACGTCGGTTCTGACGGCGTCGTGGGCGGCTTGGGAGGAGTACTACCAGCAAGCGTCTCGCCGTCGCCGCGCGCGCGGTGGTCGACACCAGCTCCGGGAAGAGAAACGGCGCCGGCGCGTCCGTGAGCGGGTCGGGCTCGCCATCTCGGCGGTTCTGGTGGGCGGTCTGACGCTGGTTTTCTACTTGGTCCTAACCCACTAGGCCGCGGCCCACCGCGGATTCGAGTCGCAGGGTTTCGGCCAGCGCGCGGAACGCGGCTGCCCTGTGGGAGAGCTGATTTTTTTCCTCGAGCGACAGCTCGGCCATCGTGCGCCCCAGCGCCGGAACGAGAAAGAGCGGGTCGTAGCCGAATCCGCCTTCGCCCCGCGGCGCGCCCAGGATGTCACCCGCGCAGCTGCCGCTGCGGACGATCTCGATGCCGCGCGCCGGATCGACGAAGGCGGCCACGCAGCGAAATCGCGCGGCGCGCGGCCCGCCCGGGAGCACCGCCAGCGCCGCGATCAACTTGGCGTTGTTCCGACCGTCGTCGGTCGGGGACCCGGCATAGCGCGCCGACAAGACGCCCGGCGCGCCTCCGAGCGCGTCGACCTCCAGACCGGAATCGTCGGCGATGGCGGGCAGACCGGTGGCGCGCGCCGCCTGGCGGGCCTTGGCGAGCGCGTTTTCCTCGAAGGTCACGCCGTCCTCGCGCAGCTCGGCGTCGGGCGCCAGATCGTCGAGGGTGCAAAGCTCCAGACCCAGATCGCCGAGCAGCGGAACGATCTCCCGCAGCTTGCCGCGGTTCCGGGTCGCGACGACGATCTTCACGGGCGAAGACGCTTCACGACCGCGCCCGTTCCAGCGCCTCCCGCTGCCGCAGGAAGAGCGTCTTCATCGCCTCCCCGGCCAGCGCGACCAGCGCCCCGTACTGCTCGGCCGAAAAGGCGTCCTTCTCGGCGGTGGCCTGGATCTCGACGAAGCGACCGTCGTCCGTCATCACGAAGTTGCAGTCGACATCCGCCTCCGAATCTTCGATGTACGGCAGGTCGACCCGCGCCTCGCCGTCGATGATGCCGGCCGAGATCGCCGCCACCGCCTGACGAATGGGGTCCTTCGCGATCTTGCCGACCCGCTGGAGCCGCCGCACCGCCAGCGCCAGCGCCACGAAGCCACCGGTGATCGACGCCGTCCGCGTTCCACCGTCGGCCTGGATCACGTCGCAGTCGATCGTGATCTGACGCGGGCCGAGCGCCTTCGCATCGATCGCCGCGCGCAGCGAGCGACCGACCAGGCGCTGGATCTCCTGCCCGCGGCCGCCGCCGCCCCGACCGGAACGGGTGTGCGTCGCGCGCGGGAGCATCGCGTATTCGGCCGTCACCCAGCCGCGCCCCTTCCCCTCCAAGAACCCGGGAACCTTTTCCTCGACCGATGCCGTGCAGATGACCTGCGTCTCGCCGAAGGCGATCAGCGCCGACCCCTCCGCGTAGCGGTTGCAGTCGGGGGTGATCGAGATGACTCGCAGCTCGTTGGTTTGACGCCCGTCGGGTCGCATGGGGCGGACACTCTACAGGCCGGCAACGGCACCAGAAAGGTGCAAAGCGAGGCGCCCGACAAGCGCGCACATGTCGTGCGATCGGACTACTTGTACCCCGTTGTTTCGCTGGTTCAAAAGCACTAGGAATACAAGTGTTGCAAAGGCATGCTTTATCCTGGAAATATTCCCGGCCGTCTTCGTAACCGCGTCCCTTTAGACCTCAAGATCTTGCCGACCTTGCACGCGTGAGCCCCGCTGTGAACAGAGTCATTCCAGCCGACGCCCGAGCCGGTACTACGGTGGGCAAATACAAGCTGCACGAGATCGTGGGGCGCGGCGGAATGGGCGTGGTCTACCGCGCCGAGCACGTCTACATCGGCAAGGAAGTGGCCGTGAAGATCCTGCACGACGGCTACGGCGGGCGCGAAGAATCAATCAAGCGCTTCCTGCGCGAGGCGCGCGCGGCCAGCCTCATCAACCACCCCAACATCGTGGACGTCACCGACTTCGGAAAGTCGAACGACGGAACGGTGTTCTTCGTGATGGAGCTGCTGCACGGGGAGCCGCTGGACGCGCTCATGCAGCGCGAGCACCGGCTGGATCTGCTGCGTTCGATCACCATCGTGAACCAGATCGGCGGGGCGCTGGGTGCCGCGCACGCCAAGGGGATCGTGCACCGCGATCTCAAGCCCGAGAACGTGATGCTCACCCGGCGCGAAGGACGCCGTGAGCTGGTCCGACAGATCAGCGACGAGTCGGGCCTGCACGTGGTCACCGAGCGCGAGAAGGCGTTCGACTTCGTCAAGATCCTGGATTTCGGAGTGGCCAAGGTCCGCGACCCGAACGTCAACGAGGGGCGGGTCACCCAACAGGGGGTGGTCTTCGGAACCCCGGAGTACATGGCGCCCGAGACGGCGCGCATCGGCGTGTCGGATCCCCGCACCGATGTCTACGCGCTGGGCGTGATCTTCTACGAGATGCTCACCGGCACCGTTCCTTTCTCCGGCGAGACCGCGGTCGACGTCATGCTCAAGGTGGTCTCCGAACCGGTGGAGCCGCCGCGCGAGCGCGCCCCGGGCATCGAGATCACCCCCGATGCCGAGCACCTCATCATGAAGGCGCTCTCCAAGGACCCGCAGAGGCGGCAGCAGTCGATGGAGGAGTTCCACGAGGAGCTGCAGCGCTGCTACGGTTCCGTTCGCTACCGCCGGTCGATCGAACGCGAGCGCGAGCGCAGCGCGGCTGTCGACGCGATCCCCGTGCAGCGGCGACCGGGGTCGAACCAGATCTCGGGCACCATCCTGACGCCGCCCGGTACGCCGCAGCTTCGTTCGGATGGCACCAGCCCCGGCGCCGCCGGCAGCTCGCCGATCCTGCTCACCCGGCGCAAGGAACGCCGCAAGACGCTGCCGATGGAGCTTCGGCCGCTCGAGGATCCGGCCGCGGCCCAGAGCGAAAGCAACGACCTCGGAGACGCGGCGGTGCACCCCGCACACGACGGTCACGACGGACACGACGGTCACGACGAATGGTCGGAGCCGGCGCTGCCCGTCGAGGAGACCGAGGGCGCCTGGGCCGAGCTCGATCTGGACGACGCGCCCGACGGCACCGACGGCTAGGGCGTTGCCGTAAGGCAACGGTGAGCGAAGCGAACCATGCCCGACGCCGTGCCGCCCGGAGGCGGCCTATGCGTCTTTCGCGCGCCCGCATCAGATGCGCGGCACACACTGCTTGTAGGGGACGCCGCCGGGCGGTGCGGGGACCTCGCGGCAGGTCTCGTCCTCCGGACAGTCGGGATCGGCGTCGCAAGCCACCGACAGCGCCATCCACCCTCCGGCCGCGACGATCGCCGCCAGCCCAACCGCGACCGAGACGAATCCACCGCTCACCACCGCGTGCGACACCGAGGCGTGCCCGCCGCCCCCCAGCCCCTCGCCGGTCGCCCAGGTCGCACTTCCCGCGCCGACCGCCAGGGCCCCAATCACCGCCAGCGTGCGCGGGCCCGCATGCCGCCCGACGCAACCCCCGGTCATCAGGGTCAGCCCCAATGCCAGAGCTCGCCACCGTGAGCAAGAAATTGTACCTGGCGATCGTTCTTCCATATCCTCGGCCGAGCTGCAGGCTATGTCGTTAGCACGTACTTTTCCATTCGCCTTCGTGATCGGGGCTCTTGCCGCGCTGTCGTCGACGGCGCGCGCGGACGAGAATCTGCTCCACGGACCGCATCCCTTCCTCAGGGACAACGAGCTTTCGATCCACGTCCTCATCGCCGAGGGCCAAAACGACTCGCTGAGCGGCGCAAAGCTGGCGCTCGACTACGGCTACAAGTTGAGCGCCGGCGCGGCGCCGATCTGGCTCAACCTCGAGATCAACGTCGAGCATGGCGGCTGCGATCCGACGCCGGGCAACGCCCTTTGCAGCATGAACACCGGCGACGTCGTCGAGACCTTGGCCGGCGTCAAATGGAAATTCGCGACGCCGATGCCGCTGGTGCCGTTCGTCAAGGCGGCGGCGGGCCTGGTGTTCGCCTTCCCGAACGGGGCCAGCGACGCGCCCGGGCTGGCGATCCGCGGCGCGGGGGGCGTCAACTACTTCTTCTTCGACTGGCTGGGGCTCGGCATCGAGGTCGGGGTCTCGCTGGGCCGCATCGACTACGACTCGACCTTCCAGGGCAGCCACGCCTACTCGGTCTTGGACCTGGGCGGCGGCCTCGAGTTTCAGTTCTAGGAGGTCAGCTTCTCGATCTCGGCGACGGACTTGGGCGTGTCGAGGGTGAGGTTTTCGTGGCCGGTGGCGGTGACCAGGATGTCGTCCTCGATGCGTACGCCGAGGCCGCGGTACTCGGCGGGCACCGCGGCGTCCTCGGCGATGTAGAGGCCGGGCTCGATGGTGAGCACCATGCCGGGCACCAGCGCCCGCGCGACGCCACGCTCGGCGTAGAAGCCGACGTCGTGCACATCCATCCCCAGCCAGTGGCTGGTGCGGTGCATGTAGAACGTCTTGTAAGCCCCCGACGCGATCAGCGCCGGAACCTCGCCGCTCAGGAGGCCCAGCGCCACCAGGTGCCCGGTCAACCGCTCGACCACCGCCTCGTGGATCGCGTCGAGGGTCGCGCCGGGCTTGACCGCTTCGATCGCCGCCTGCTGCGTCTCCAACACCGCCTCGTAGAGCCGCCGCTGCGGCTCGGTGAAGCGCGCCCCGATCGGGAAGGTGCGGGTCACGTCGGCGGTGTAGCCGTCCACCTCGCAGCCGGCGTCCACCAGCAGCAGCTGCCCCGGCACCAGCGGGCCGTTGTTTTCAACATAGTGGAGGATGGTGGCGTTCGCGCCGCCGCCGACAATCGTCGTATAGCCGGGGCCTGTGCCGCCGCGACGCCGGAAGGTGTAGTCGATGAGCGCCTCGATCTCGCGCTCGCTGCCGCCGGCGCGGGCGGCGGACATCGCGGCGATGTGCGCCTCGGCCGTGATGGCCGCCGCGCGGCGCTGAACGGCCACCTCGTCCGGCGACTTGAGGAGGCGCATCTCGTGCAGCGTGAGGCGCGCGTCGCAGAGCCGCACCGGGGCGCGCCGCCCCCGCCGCTCGCCGGCGCGCAACCGTCCCAGCAATCGCGCGATCGCGAGGTCGAGGGCCGGCTCGCGGCCAAAGGGGTAGTGGATCTCCTCGGCGCCCGCGACGATTTCGGCCAGCTTGTCGTCCAGCTCGTCGACGGAGAACGCCGCGTCGGCTTCGAAATCGCGCACGGCCCCCTCGACGCCGGCGCGCCGGCCCGTCCAGGTCTCCTCGGCCGGATTGCGCGGACGAACGAACAGGACGAAGGGCGTCGTCGGGTGGCCGGGCCGCAGCAGCACCGCCGCGCCGGGCTCCGCAAATCCCGTCAGGTAGAGGATGTCGCTGTCCTGTCGGAACTTGTGGTGCGCGTCGCCGTTCCGCAGCCGCTCGGGCGGTGACATCAGGAGCAGCGCGCCGCCCGGACCGAGTCGCCCGGCGAGCTGCGCCCGGCGATCGGCGAAGATCGATCTCGGCGCGGCGGTGTCGGAGACGGGCGCAACGGCCATGGCTGTGATTTTAGCCTATGATGGCCGCGGACCGATGCGCGACGACTCGGCGACCGCTGTGGTGAGCGCCCGCGGCGCGGCGCGGATCCGAAGTGGCCACCCGTGGGTCTTCCGGACCGATGTCGTGCGCGGCCCCGCCGGAGACGCGGGCGACGGGGGCCCGACGCTGGTGGCGGTGGAGGACGGGCGCGGCAAGCCCCTCGGCGTCGCCACCTGGGCGGCGCGCGCGCGCTTGGCCCTGCGGATGATCGCCCGCGGTCCCGAGGCACGCCCGCGGCCGCTCATCGAGCTGGTCGAGGAGCGGCTGGGCGCCGCGCTGGAACGCCGCCTCGCCCTCGGCCTCGACCGGGACGCCTACCGGATCGTCCACGCCGAAAGCGACGGTCTACCGGGGCTGGTGGTCGACAGGTACGCGGACGCCGCCGTCCTCCAGACCACGTCGGTCGCGATGAACGCCGCGCGCGATGAGATCGCCGCGCTGGTTCGCGCCCGGCTCGATGCGCGGGTGGTGATCGCGCGCGACGATGGCTCGGCCCGCGACTTCGAGGAGCTGCCCCGCTTCGCCGGGATCCTGTCGGGCTCCGGCGCCCGCATCGTCTATCGGCTGGGCGAAAATCGGCTGGAGGCCGATCTGCTGGCCGACGGGAAGACCGGCGGATTTCTCGATCAGGCCGACAACCAGGCGACGGTCGCCGCCCTGGCGGCCCCCGGGGCCCGCGCGCTCGACGCGTTCACCTACCACGGCGGTTTCGCGCTGGCGCTCGCGCGGCGGGGTGGCGAGGTGCTGGCCGTCGACGAAAGCGAAGCCGCCGTGGCGCGCGCCACCGCCAACGCGCACCGCAACGATCTGCCCAACCTCGCCGCCACGCGGGCCAATTCCTTCGATCTGCTGCGGATTTTGGAGAGTCGGGGCGAGCTCTTCGACGTGGTGGTGATCGATCCGCCGGCGCTGGCCAAACGCGGAGGCGCGGCTGCGGTGGAGACGGCGGCGCGCGCCTACAAGGAGCTGATCCTGCGCGGCGCGCGCCTGACCCGCCCCGGCGGCCTGCTCTGCGCCTGCTCTTGCTCCGGCCGGATCACCCGCGTGCACTGGGAAGAGATCTGCGCCGACGCGATCGCGGACGCCGGGCGCGCCGCGCAGGTGCTCGGTCGCGCCGGCGCCGGGCGCGATCACCCCGAGCTCTGCGGCGTGCCGGAGACCGGCCACCTCAAGGCCTGGTTGTTCAGGATGCTCTGAACCCGCCGCGTGGCCACAGACGCGCGAGCCCCGCCGTCATCCCCAGCCAGACTGGCAAGAAGAAGGCGATCAGCGCGCCATTTTCTTGATGGTGCAAAAGACCGATCTTGACCAGGCCGGCCAGAACCGTGGTGACCAATGCCGCCGACGCGACGAGGGATGCCTTGCGCGTGGCGCCCGGACGCCCCAGCACCACGCCAAAGCCCAGGACAGCCAGCGCCAGCGCGAAGGGGGCGCAGAGCAGGATGTTCTGGTTCCGGTGGGCGACCAGGTGGTCGGTGCCGATCCAGATGTAGACCAGGAAACAGCCGATGAAACCCGCCGCCAGGCCGAAGCCGACGACGAGGAGACCGAACACGGCACGAAGTCCGGCGCGCAGGAACGTCGGGCGGGAAGCCCACGAGCCGACCGCCAAGAGGAGAAAGACCAGTCCGACGGCGAGACCGCACAGAAAAAAGCCGCCGCCGCGGGTGGGGGGCGCCGCCAGCGGTGGCGCGCGGCGAGGGTGAAAGACTTCCGTGGCTCGGACCACCAGAGGTTGCGCACCCGTCGGGCTGGGGACGGTCACCTCGGCGAGGGCGCGCTCGAGCTCTTCCGGAATGAACGTCTCCGTCCAGCGATCGATCGGGAGATCGACGTCCGGCCCCAGCACCAGATCGAGCGCGACGTAGAGCGGCAGGTAGCCGGCCGTCATGCGCAGCGCCTGGCCGCGCAGGGTGAGCCGGCCCGGTCCCCGCGCGCCGGCGCGCACCCGGCCGCCCACCGCCGCGTCGATCGCGTCCCGCACGCGCGTCGCGCAGTTGTCGCGAAAGTAATCGTATTTGTAGGCGCGGTTCTCCGGACGCGCGTTGTCGTCCAGCCGCACGCGCAGCGCCCGCTTGGCGTCGGGATCGAGCGCCAGCTCCTGCACCACGATCGAGCGGTTTTCGCGCTCATAGATTTCGCGCGTGGCGGCCAGCGACGAGACCGACAGCCAATAGGTCATCCGCCCGTGCAGAAAATCCAGGATCAGGCGGGGCGAATCGAAGGTGAAGGTGCCGAAGTTGTAGACCCGGTCGATCCCGGTCGCGCGGTCGTGGATCCAGATCGCGTCGTGGCCGAATCTGAAGAACGGATGGTCGCCCGGCCCGAAGGTCATCACGCCGACCGTGAGATCGTCGGACACTTCGGGCGGTGCCGGTCGGGCAAGGTCCGCGGGCGGCGCCGGCCGCGCAACATCGGTGGGCGAGGCCTGGGCCGTACCCTCCGTCGCCAAGGCGACGCAGGTGGCGAGGGCGGCGGTCAGCGCAGCGACCACAACCGCCGGCGCGCAGGGGCGGGACAGCATTCAACGGTAGCGTATCACCGGACCCGCCGCAGAACCGCGGCGAAGAACCCGTCCGTATCGTGTTTGTGCGGCCCAAGCTGCAAGGTCTGGCCATCGCCCATCCGCTCCGCCCGCTCGCGGCCCCAGATCTCTTTGACGGGAACCGAGACGAAATCGTCGCGCTCGGCCAGGAAGCGCTCGACGACGCGTTCGTTTTCGAGGCGCGCGACCGTGCAGGTCGCGTAGATGAGCCGGCCGCCCACCGCGACCAGCGGCGCGTAGGTCACCAGCAGCCCCAGCTGGCGCGCGGGGAACGCCTCGACCGCCGCGCGTGTCAGCCGCCAGCGCGCCTCGGGGTTGCGGCGGAGCGTCCCGAGGCCGGAACAAGGCGCGTCGACCAAGACGCGGTCGAAGCCACCGACGGCAAGCGCGGCTCCCTTGATGACCGCGCCGCTCGCCTGGACGGCGCGGGCCTCCAGGTTCGTGAGGCCGGCGCGGCGGGCGCGGCGGCGAAGCTCTTCCAGCTTCTTGCCGTCGGTGTCGAGCGCCAGCAGGCGCCCCTTGCCGCCCAGCGACGCCCCGATCGCCAGCGTCTTGCCGCCCGCGCCGGCGCAAGCGTCGACCACCCGGCCGCCCGGCGGCGGCGCCACCAGCTCGGCCACCAGCTGGCTCCCCTCGTCCATCACCTCGAAGAGGCCGTCCCGGAACGCCGACAGCGCGAAGGCGTTCACGCGCGTCTCGAACAACAGCCCCGCCGGCGCCAGCGGCGTCGGTTGCGAGAGCACGTGCTCCTCGCCGAGGCGCGCGATCAGCGCTTGCCGCGTCGTGCGCAGCGTGTTGGCCCGGACCGCCATCGGTGCGCGCCGGTTCATGGCGTCGGCGAGCACCAGTCCCTCCGCCTCACCGTAGTCCTCGACGAACATCTCGATGAGCCAGGTCGGATAGGAGAGCCGCACCGCCTCGCGATCGAGGCCGCGACGACCGCTCAGGCCAGCCTCGTCGCCGGCGGCGCGCGCCAGATCGATCGATCCGCGCACCACCCGCTGCGCCTCCGCGGCCAATGCCTCGACCGGGACGCCCGAGCGCGCTTCGTGGACCAGCAGCTTGAGCTCGTCGCGCGCCAGCGGGGAGAGCGCGCCCGACCCCGGCAATTCCTCGACGATCGCGTCGAGGCGCCGATTCATCCGGATGAGGCCGTAGACGGTCTCGGCGCAGAGCCGCCGATCGCTGCTGGCCAGCTCGCGGTGCGCCCGGAAGCTTCGCGCGATGATGTCGCTGGCGAACCCCCACTCGGCCCGCGCCTCCGCCGCGAGCTCGAGCGCCAGCGCGCGCGCAGAGCCCCTTAGTCGCGACGCGCTCACGGGGCTGGTATTCTGTGGCGGATGTCAGAGTCAGAAAAACCGAAGCCGAACCCGTACACGGTCGCGCTCCAGCAGCTCGACCGCGCCGCGCCGGTCGCGGGGATCCCGCCCGCGGTCCGGGAGATCCTGTCGCAACCCAAGAACGAGCTCATCGTCAACTTTCCGGTCCGCATGGATAGCGGAGAGTACAAGATGTTCAAGGGCTACCGCGTCCAACACAGCAACATTCTCGGGCCCTACAAGGGCGGCATGCGGTACCACGAGCAGGTCTCCCTCGACGAGGTGAAGGCGCTTGCCTCCTGGATGACCTACAAATCGGCGCTGCACGACATCCCCTTCGGCGGCGGCAAGGGCGGAATCAAGTTCACGCCGCGGGACCACTCGCTGGCCGAGATCGAGCGCATCACCCGGCGCTTCACCCACGCGCTCGGCGCCAACATCGGCCCCGAGTACGACATCCCGGCCCCCGACGTCGGCACCAACGGCCAGATCATGGTCTGGATGATGGACACGTACATGAACGTCGTCGGGTTTTCCGACAAGAACGCCAACCGCCGGGTGGTCACCGGCAAGACGCTGGCCTCGGGCGGCTCGTTCGGACGCGAAACCGCCACCGGCCAGGGCATCGTCCACTGCATCTCGGAGTGGGCCCGCGACCGGCGTTTCGATCTGAACGGCTCGACCTTCATCGTGCAGGGGTTCGGCAACGTCGGCTCGAATGCGGCCAAGATCCTGGCCCGCACCGGCGCCTCGCTGATAGCGGTCGGTGACTGGAAGGGGTACATCTCCAACCCCGACGGCATCAACAGCTTCAAGCTGACGGAATACGTGCTCAAGAAAGGCTCGGTGGTCGGCTATCCCGGCAGCCGCTCGATCACGCGCGCGGAATTCTTCGCGACGCCCGCCGACGTCTTCATCCCGGCCGCGCTGGAGCTGGAGATCGGCGTCGAAGAGGCGAAGGCCCTCAACGTCAAGCTCATCGTCGAAGGCGCCAACGGCCCCACCGAGACCGACGCCGAGCCGATCCTCCACGACAAGAAGATCGACGTCATCCCCGACATCCTCGCCAACTCCGGGGGCGTGGTGGTCAGCTACTACGAGTGGCTGCAAAACAAGCGCTCGGAGCGCTGGGACCTGGAAGAGGTCGAAGAGCGGCTGGCCAAGCGGATGAAGCGGACGTACCTGGCGGTCAGCGAATACGCCGCCGCCAAGAAGTGCGACTGGCGGGTGGCCGCGATGGCCATCGCCCTCGAGCGCGTCGGCCGCGCCTACGCCGAGCGCGGCATATTTCCGTAAACGCCCATCTCCCGGCGCAGCGCCCGAGGTTGCGCAACATCCACCGCTAGGCTGTTGCGTTCCGGCCGGGCCCGTCTTTTAATGCGCGGCCATGATCGCTTCGCGTCGCCCCGTTGCCTCTTTTTGCCTGTTCGCGGTGGTCGTGGGTTTGGTGGCAATCGCCCGGATCGCATCGGCCGCGCCCCCGCCCGGCGATCCGGCAGCTGTCGCGAAGGTCACCAACCTCAACAAGAAGGCGCTCGAGGCCTACGCGAAGGAGGACTTCGACGCCGCCAAGGATCTGCTCAAGCAAGCGCTGGACGTCTGCAACAGCGCCGGCCTCGATCAGCATCCGATCACCGCCCGTACGCACATCCACTTCGGCGTCATCGCCATTGCCGGTTTCAAGCAGCACGACGTCGGCATCAAGCACTTCCGCAAGGCGATCGAGATCGAGCCCGACATCAAGCTGACCAAATCGCTGGTGACGCCCGAGCTGCAGGACGCTTTCGAGGAGGCCGTGCTGGCCGGCAACGGACCGGCCGGCGGCGAGTCCGCTCCGGCCGCGGGCGGCGACGAGAACGCGGGGGCCACAGGCGGCGAGTCGGCGGCCGGCGATGACGACGACGATGGGGCGACCAAGCGCGCGCCCAAACCCAAGCCGCGCAAGAAGCACGGCGACGACGAGGACGACGATAAGAAGGACGAGGCGGGCGGGGGCCAGAAGGGGAGCTACTTCCTCGCCCTGACGCTGGGCACCGGCGCTGGCGTCGCGAGCGGGTCCGCGCACATGGATCCCGCCCACAAGCTGGCCTCGGCCGGTTTTGCGCCCGGACAGCTCGGACAGGTGAAGCCGGAGATCGGCTACTTCGTGACCCCGACGACGCTCCTATCGATCGCCGCGCGCCTCCAGTACGTGACCGGCCTCAACGGCGAGAATCGATGTGGCGCGAACGGAACGTCCGCCTGCGCCCCCTTGACCACCGCCGGCGCGGTCCTGCTGCGCGCCACCTGGCTGCTCACCGACGGACCCTTCCGATTCACCTTCGGCGGCGAGATCGGCGGCGGCTACATCGCGCACGCAGAGGCATTCCCGCTCACCAACACCACCCCGAGCACGAACTGCGGGGCCGCCGGCAAGACCCAATGTGTGGACGCTCTCCTGGGCGGTCCGTTCCTGATCGGACCGACGGTCGGGTTCTTCTACGAGCTCGGCGACTCCGTCGCTCTGGTGGTCGGCCTCAACACCGAGCTGGGGGTTCCGAACTTCACCTTCAACTTCGACCTCGACGCCGGAATCGCCCTCCGTCTTTGACCCCGGAGGTCTGACCGCGGGTTATGATCGCCGCGAATGCTCTATCGCGGTGTGCACGCCACCATCGGCCGGACACCGCTCTGCGAGCTGCGCAGAATCGGCAGGAATGGCGGAAACGGGGGGAACGGCGACAGCGGCGCTGGCGGCGTCCGCCTGCTCGCCAAGCTCGAGCTGCGCAATCCCGGCGGCAGCGTCAAGGACCGGATCGCGGCGGCCATGGTCGAGGACGCCGAGCGGCGTGGGCTGCTCGCGCCCGGTGGAACGATCGTCGAGGCAACCAGCGGCAACACCGGCATCGCGCTGGCGTTCGTCGCCGCGACCAAGGGCTACACCCTGCAGGTGACCATGCCGGAGCGGATGTCGAAGGAACGGCTGACGCTGCTCCGCTACCTCGGCGCTCGCGTGACCCTGACGCCCGGAACCCTCATGCGCGAGGCGATCGACAAGGCCGAGCAGCTGCGGCGGGAGATCCCGGGCGCGGTGGCGCTCGATCAATTCCGAAATCCGGCCAACCCGGAGGCCCACCGCGAGACCACCGCCCGCGAGATCTGGGAGGACGCCTCCGGTGAGGTCGACGTCTTCGTGGCCGGGGTCGGGACCGGCGGCACCATCACCGGTGTCGGCGAGGTGCTCAAAGCCCGCCGCCCCGGCGTGCGCA
Source organism: uncultured Myxococcales bacterium (assembly GCA_964440665.1). Classification (GTDB taxonomy): domain Bacteria; phylum Myxococcota_A; class Polyangia; order Fen-1088; family Fen-1088; genus JADGRB01. The sequence goes on from CAYTTF010000013.1 coordinate 25,630, forward strand.
TCGTGGCTGTCGAGCCGGCGGGCGCGGCCGTGCTCTCCGGGCAGCGTGCCGCCAACCACATGATCCAGGGGATCGGCGCCGGGTTCATCCCACCGCTCCTCAACCGCGCCGTCATCGATGAGGTGATCGCCGTCAGCGACGAGGAGGCGTTCGCGCACGCGAGGCGTCTCGCACGCGAGGAGGGGATCTGCGCCGGCATCTCGTCGGGCGCCACCCTGGCCGCCGCCCTGCGCGTCGCCCGACGACCCGAGCTGGCCGGCAAGACAATCGTCTTCATGGTCTGCGACGGCGGCGAGCGCTACATCAACGGCCCCCTCGTGACGGAGCTCTTGGGGACCTAGGTGTCCCGAAGCCGATCGCGTCGAGCGGGGGGTGTGGGACCCTCCCAGGGTCCCACAGTAGATCAAACCTAATCCACCCCATCGTCCTTCATGCCGTGCATGAGGCGCGCCTTGACCCGGGCCGCTTGCCGGTCCTTGTACTTGTCGTGGCTGTTCTCGCCCCGCTCGTTCTCCTCGGCGGTGCGGACGTCGATGATCTGGAACTCGGTGAGCACGAAGACGATGGTGCCGTACTCGGCGAAGATCGGATCGTCGGGCAGTCGGCACAGATACTTGTCGATGCGCACCGGCAGATCGCCGACGAAGTTGATCACGCGGTAGCCGGGGCCCGAAAACTCGTTCAGCGGCGACGGCTTCTTGTCCGCTGCCACCGCCGCCAGATCGGTGATGTCCGGCAAAAACTTCTGGAGCGCGGGCGATCGACCCAGCGTCTCGCGGATCTTGATGATGTCGTTCACCGACTGCCCCGGGATCACGTAGTTGAACGGAACCAGCCGCTGGGTGAGCTCTCGCAACACGAACACCAGCTGCTCTTCGGTGTTGGTGATCATGCGGAAACGCAGGTTGTCGTAGACGTCGGCCGCGATCGATTCCTTCTTGGCGAGCAGCTTGGTGATCAGGCTGTCGGCGTGCTTACGGCTCCATTCGAACTCCACCACCGGACAGCCGACCGCCTTGATCTCCTCGACCGTGCGCAGCACCTTCTCCTCGACCAAATGGAAGATCTGGTCGTCGGAGACCGGCAGCTTGGTCAGAAGCTCGCGGCCCGCGAGGTGGTGCATGACGTGCATGACCTTGAGCACGACGCAGGCCAGGGTTCGCCGCCGTCCCTTCTGCGACGCGATCAGCAGCAGATCTCGCGGCGGGACACCGTGCGCAACCTCGTCGGGGATCTGCAGGCCGAGGTGGCGCTCCAGGTACTCGACGGCCGCCGCCCGCAGCTCGCCGAGGCGGCGCATGTCGTGCGCGTCGCTGGGATCGAGCTCGTTGACGCGCAGGAACCGATCGACCTCGTCGCGATCGGTGAAATATAGACGATGCCAGTCGATCACCGAACCGCCGCGCAGGAGGTTCCTGATCGCGGTCAGATCGCCGAGTGTGAAATCCTCATAGCGGACGACCCGCATGGGGGCCGGTTTTAGGTCGCCCGCCCGGGAACTGCCAGCCGAATCAGCGGTCCGGACCCGCCGGTGATCCGCGACCGAGCGAAATCGTGGCCCAGAAGAGCGCCAGCGCGAAGGATCCCATGACGAGGCTGCCGACGATTGGAACCATACGTTTGGCTACATTAGATCACGTGTAGGTCTTGTCAAGAATTGGCCCCGAAGTTCACGAAAAGACCTCTGGAAAAGACTAATATGTGGCGCGTGAAGCCGGTCCCGAGCACCTGCGCCCTCGTCGCAGCGCTGGCCCTTTTCTGGGCGGGTCCGGTGCTCGCCTCGCCGGCTTCGGAGGCTGCGTTTGCCGAGGGACAGGCCCTGCTGAGCGCCAAACACCTCGCGGAGGCGGCGCAAAAATTCGAAGCGGCCGTGGCTGTCGATCCGAAGTTTGCCTCGGCGTGGTACTCGCTGGCGGTCGCGCGCAGGCACCTCAATCAGTGCCCCGGGGCAATCGCCGCCTACCGGCGATACGCGGCCCTGGCGCCCGACGAGCCCGAGCCCTATTTCGGGCTCGGGCTGTGCTTGCGGGACACCGGCGATCGGGAGGGCGCGATCGAAGCGCTCAGGCACTACGTCTCCATCGAAAAACGCCCCGCTTCCGAGCGCTGGGTCGACAAGGCGCATAGCGTCTTGGCCGAGCTCAGTGCCCCCGGAGCCGCACCGGCCGAGACGCCGTCCGCTGCGGGCGAGGCGCCGGCCGCGGTCAAAGGCGGCGGGGAGAGCGCGCCGACACCTTCGTCCGCAGCCGCGCCTGGCTCGTCGGCCTCGCCCGCCAATCCGGCCTACGTCGAGGCGCAGAGCTTGCGGGACCACGGGCACATCGACGAGTCGATCGCGAAGTTCCGCCAGGCGATCGCCGCCGATCCGCGCCACATGGCCGCGCGCGCCGCGCTGGGCGAGCTCCTGCTCAAGATCCGGCGCGACGACGAGGCGATCGTGACCTTTCGCGCCGCGCTCGACAAGAACGCCGCCTACCCGCTCGCCTGGTACGACCTCGCCTTCGCCCTGCGCGCTCGGGGGCGAGCTGCCGAGGCCGTCGACGCCTACCAACACTACATCAAGCTCCGCCCGGCCGATCCCGATCCCTACTACGGGCTGGGACGCGCCCTCCAGCACCTCGGCCGGAAGGCCGACTCGCGCAAGGCCTACGAGACGTACCTATCGATGGAGAAGCACCCGAGCGAGAAGCGCTGGATCGAATCCGCGCAGGCGCAGATTCAACTGCTCGCCCCCACGCCCTAGCCGCTCACCGGCCCACCGGCGTGGATTCGAGGCCGCCGCCTGCCTGTCTTAGTTAGCTCTTCGGCCCCTCGGTGTACTCGGCGTCGATGACGTCATCCTTCACGTCCTTCTTGCCGTCCGAGTCCGAGCCCGGGGCCGCGCCTCCAGCGTCGCCGGCCGGCGTCTCGGGCCCCCCAGCCGCTCCGGCGGCGCTCCGATAGAGCGCCTCGGCCATCTTGTGCGACGACTTCTGCAGACGCTCGAACGCGCTTTCGAACAGCTGTGCGTCCTTGGGGTCGCGGTTGTTTTCGACCGCGTCCTTGGCGTCCTTGAGCGCCGCCTCCAGCTCCGTGCGATCGCCCTCCGCGATCTTGTCGCGGTTCTCGTCGAGGTGCTTTTGCACCTGGAACGTCAGCGACTCGAGCTTGTTGCGCGCGTCGATGGCCTCGCGGCGCTTCTTGTCCTCCGCCTCGTGCTCCTGGGCGTCCTTGACCATCCGCTGGATCTCCGCCTCGGACATCCCCGACGACGCGGTGATCGTGATGTGCTGGATCTTGTTCGAGGACTTGTCCTTGGCCGACACGTTCACGATGCCGTTGGCATCGATGTCGAAGGTGACCTCGATCTGCGGCACGCCCCGCGACGCCGGCGGGATGCCGTCGAGCCCGAACTTCCCAAGCAGGCGGTTGTCGCCCGCCATCGGCCGCTCGCCCTGGAAGACCTTCACCTCGACCGAGCTCTGGTTGTCGGCCGCTGTCGAAAAGACCTCGCTCTTCTTGGTGGGGATGGTGGTGTTGCGCGGGATGAGCGTGGTCATCACGCCACCCAGCGTCTCGATCCCCAGCGACAGCGGCGTGACGTCGAGGAGCAGCATGTCCTTGACCTCGCCCGAGAGCACGCCGGCCTGCACCGCCGCACCGAGGGCCACCACCTCGTCGGGATTGACCCCCTTGTGCGGTTCCTTACCGAAGAAGTCCTTCACCAGCTTCTGCACCATCGGGATGCGGGTCGAGCCACCCACCAGCACCACCTCCGCGATCTCGCTGGGCTG
>CAYTTF010000014.1:0-29136 GCA_964440665.1 uncultured Myxococcales bacterium
CAAGATGTCGTAGTCCTCGGTGATCACGGCGGTGGCGAAGGCGGCGCGCGCGAGCATGGTCGGCGCGTCGGCGTTGCTCACGTCGAACAGCGACACGTTGAGGCTGCCGTTCGGGTCGGTGCGATCGATGCCGAGGCCGATCACCCGATCGCCGTGCGGCTCGAGATAGTACATGAACCCCGGCATGAAGAGCGCCCCGCGCTGCTTGGGGTGCGCGGGGTCGGCCAGATCGATCACGAACATCGGGTCTGTCTGGTTGTAGGTGATGGCGTAGGCCCGGGTCTCGTCGAAGCGCACGGTGCGCAGCCCTTCCTGCGACGGGAGCTGCATCGTGGTGTGGCCGAGCGGCGTGAAGGATTGCGCGCCCGCGACCTGGAAGGTGTCGATCTCGGGCGCCGCGAGCCCGTTGCCGGTGCGTCCTGCCCCCACCTGGCTGATCACGCGAAAGACGCCGTTTCGCTCGTCCATCTGCCAGCGGCTCAAGATCGCGCCCGCGACCGAGAGCCGCGCGCCAGTGCCGAGGCGGCCGGTGGGGTCGGTGATGTCGAGGACGTCGATGATGCCTTCGTTGGTGGTGCCGAAGTCGTTGGGATCGATATCCGCGTGGCCGGCGATGTAGAGCCGCTCGTCGGTGACGAAGATGCTCCGTTTCCAGTTGGATCCCCAGGGCAGGTTGTAGCCGTCGGGCGCGTTGCTCTGGAACGACACCTGTTCGACCTCGGTGATGGCGGTCGGCGACGCGACGTTGAAGGTCGTCACCAGCGTGCGTGGCGCCGTGCCGCAGCCGTAGCACGCGGCGTTCTCGTAGGTCGCGAGATAGAGGACGTCGCCCACGATGCGCGAATCCGCGATCTCTCCCGGCGCCTTGAGCGACGCCACCTGGTGCGGCAGCGCGGGGTCGCTCACGTCGACGGCGATCACCAGCGCGCCGCCGCCGCTGTCGGGCGACGCATAGGTCGTCGAGACACTGCCGTCGGTGGCGATCGCGCCGTTCGACATGGCGACGAGCGAGCTGCCGCGCAGGTACATCTCGAACGGCTGACCCGGCAGCGTCGTCTGTCCGAGCAGGGCCAGCCGGCCCGGCGTGGAGACGTCGACCAGGCTGACCGTGCCCGTTTTCGACATGGCATAGAGCAGCCCACCCTCGATCTGGATGATGTCGGCTTCGGCGATCGCGCGTTGCGCGTCGCCCGATGTGGTGGTGGTGGTCGGTGTGGTGGTGGTCGGTCCGGCCGCGTTGCTCGCGCCCGATTGCATTCCCGCGCACCCGATCGCCAGCGCGACGCTGGCCGAAAATGAAACAAGCGAAGATAAGCGCATGCGGAGAACGAGTTGCAGCGCACGTGCCAAACGCGCTCGGCCGCGAAATCACGGCGGCTGGCCGCTCGATCGGGGCCCGCGCAGCCGAAAAAGCATGACGCGACTGTCGCGGTTGTCTTCGCGGAGGCTTCGGCGTCAGACCAGGCCGGTCACGAGCGCGATGCCGATCAGCGCGAACAGCACGGCGGCGATCCGCTTGGTCAGCTTCGCGTCGAGCAGGCGCCCCGCGTGATTGCCGATCACGACGGCCAGCGCGGAGACCGCCCACAGCGCCGCCGTCGAGGCGCAGAAGACCAGCAGCGGTTGGCGCGTTCGCGCGGCGAAGCCGGCGGTCGCGATCTGCGTGAGGTCGCCCCACTCCGCGAGGAACACCATGCTGAACGACATCCAGAGCACGCTGCCGAAACGGGTCTGGCCCTTCTCGTCGCCGGCCGTCGCCTCGTCTTCGTGCTTCACCCACATGACGACCGCCGACACCAGGAACAGCACGCCCGAGCCGACGTGAACCACGCGCGGCGGGAGCAGCGAAAGCAGGCTCCCCGCGAGCACCGCGACGGCGCTCTGGATCGCGAGCGCGGCGGCCGCGCCCAGCAGCACCGGCAGCGCGCGGTGGCGGGTCGCCAGCACCAGCGCCGACAGGGCGGTCTTGTCGGGCAGCTCGGCGACGAAGATCACCGCGAAGATCGAGAGGAAGAGCTTGGCCGCGACCACCGCGCGCGAGTATGAGGCAATATGGGCTGGATGAGCCCCAACAAACGTCGCGCGGTGGGGGTGGTGATGCTGGCCTTGGGCGCGCTCGCGCTGGCGGTTCGGCTGACCCGACCGCGCCGCGCCAGCTTGCCGCCACGACCGCCTCGTTCCGACGCCGCCTACGTCCACATCACCAGCGGTTGCGTGGCGTCGATCAGGCCGGGCGTTCGGGATGGCGCGCGACGATCTCGGGGTCGCAGGCCTGACGGTTCACGCGGCGGGGACCGAGCTTGATCCCGAGCAGCGCGCCCAGCGTCTCGTCGAAACCGACCACCGCCCAGGCCAAGATTGCGCGGACGATCCCCACCTGCAGGCGCTCGGCGTAGCGGACGAAGCCGCCGACGTCCTTGAACTGATCCATCGCCAGCATGAGGCCGGGATCGTCGACCAGGCCGGCGGGGATCGGGCGCGCGGGGACCCGCGGATCGGCCGCGAAAGCCTCGATCTCGGCGGGGAGCCGCGCGTGGTACGCGCCGTCCTCGACCAGCGAGGTCAGCGCCCGCTGGTGCCGGTGGGTCCCGTCGACGATCTGGCGCGCCTGCCGTGCCATCTCCTCGACGCCGCTGTCGTGCGCGCGCAGCAGGACCAGGTCGTAGACCGGGTGGCGGTGGAAGGTCTGCAGCACGTGCTCCACGATCGCGTCCCGCGGCGCAAAGAGGCCGATCGGATCCAGCATCGTGGCGGGGCCCGAGAGGAAGCGACGCAGGTTGTGGGAGACCCAGGGGATGTGTTGTTCGCGGTAGAAGATCTTCGTCTCCTCGGTGGCGCTCACCATCATCTGATCGCGGCCAGCCACCAGGAGCTGGGCGATGGTGGGGATCGTTTCGATGTGGCCGAGCGCGCGCAGACGCACCAGCCGCCGTCGCACCAGCGCCGGCCGAAAGTAGGCCGCGCAGAGGGCGAGCACCTGCACCAGCTTGTCCCAGTTCTGGCGGAGACCGCCCACGACGTCGGCCCACAGACGCCAGCGCGATCGCCCCAGCCAGGGCGGCGGCGTGGCGCCCTGGCGCTCGGCCATCGAATTCAGCGCGGCAACCATCCTGCGCCAGGTTAGCCTCCCGCGGTCGCCGAGACCAAGGGCATCGGCTGCGGGCCCAAGCTCCGCTAGAGCTCGATCTGCGCGCCGATCTCCACCACCCGGTTGGGGGGGAGCGAGAAGAAGTCCGTCGCCGACCGCGCGTTGCGCGACAGGAAGCGAAAGAGGACCTTGCGCCATTCCGCCATCCCCGCACCTTTCACCGAGCGCAGGGTCTCTCGGCCCAGGTAGAAGCTGGTGTCCGCTTCGTTGATCGGCACCCCCTGCGCCTTGCAGAGGCGCAGGACACCGATCACGTCCGGGCTCTCCTTGAATCCGAAGTGGGCGGTCACGCCCCAGAACCCCTGGCCGAAGCTCTTGATTCGCACCTTGTCGGCCTCCATCACCTCGGGGATGGCGTCGGTGGTCATCGAGAGGATCACGACCTGCTGGTGCAGGACCTTGTTGTGCTTGAAATGGTGCAGGAGCACGTTGGGTGTTCCCCGCCGCGTCGACGTCAGGAACACGGCGCAGCCCGGCACGCGGTAGGGCTTGGTGGTCTCGATGTCGGCCAGGAAGACACCCAGCGGGAGTGAGTCGGCGGCGATTCGCTCGGCCAGCAAGGCCCGGCCCCGTTTCCAGGTCAGCATCACCGTGAAGATCGCCACCGCGACCAATATCGGGAACCAGCCGCCGTGCGCGATCTTGGCCGAGCAGGCGATGAAGAACGACAGGTCGAAGCAGAGGAACACGGTCAGGAGCGCGCCCGAGCGTAACCGGCTCCAGTGCCACAGATCGCGCGCCACGTAATAGAACAGGACGGAGGTGATGGCCATCGTGCCCGTCACCGCGATGCCGTAGGCGGCGGCCAGGCCGCTCGAGGCGCGGAAGCCCAGCACCAGCGCGACGCAGGCCACCATCAGCAGCCAGTTCACCTCGGGGATGTAGATCTGTCCCTCGGTCTTGCCCGAGGTGTGGATGATGGTGACGCGCGGCAGGTATCCGAGCTGCACCGCCTGCCGCGTCAGCGAATAGGCGCCCGAGATGAGCGCCTGCGAGGCCACCACGGTGGCGACGGTCGCGATGATCACCATCGGGTAGAGCCAAGCGCCCGACACCAGACCGTAGAACGGATTGGCGGAAGCCTCCGGGTGTTCGAGCAGCAACGCGCCCTGGCCGAAATAGTTGATCAGCAGCGCCGGGAAGACGCAGACGTACCAGGCGAGCCGGATGGCGCGGGTTCCGAAGTGGCCCATGTCGGCGTAGAGCGCCTCGCCGCCCGTCACGCAGAGGACCACCGAGCCCAGCACCAGGAACCCGTGAATGCCATGCGCCAGAAAAAAACGCGCCGCGTAGATCGGATTGACGGCCGCCAGGATCTGCGGGTGACGGAAGATCCAGGGCAACCCCGCCGCGGAGATGGTGACGAACCAGACCACGGTAACCGGACCGAACACCGCGCCGATGCCGCCGGTCCCGCGTTTTTGCATGACGAAAAGCATCACCAGGATGAGGCAGGTGACCGGAATGACGAAGGGCGCGAAGGCGCTGGTGGCGACCTCGAGACCCTCGACCGCCGACAGCACCGAGATGGCCGGCGTGATCACGCCATCGCCGTAGAGCAGCGCCGCGCCGAAGAGGCCGAGCATGACCAAGGCCATCTTGCTGCGGCGCAGGCCGGTCCAGGTCGTGCGCGTCGACGTCTCATGCGCCCCCGACTCTCCGCCCCCCGGCGCGGTCGGCCGCGCGACCAGCGCCATCAGCGCCAGCACGCCCCCTTCGCCGTCGTTGTCGGCGCGCATGACGAAGAGCAGGTACTTCACCGAGACCACCAGGGTGATCGACCAGAAGATCAGCGACAACAATCCGAAGATGTTCGCCGACGCCGGCGCCACCCCGTGGGGCAACGTCACGCACTCTTTCAGCGCGTAGAGCGGCGAGGTGCCGATGTCACCGTAGACGACGCCGATCGCGCCGAGCGCCAGCTTGGCCAGATCCTTGCCCCGCGCCGGAGGGTGATGCTCGTGGACGGGAGGTGCCGGCGGCGGCTCGGCTTCAACGGGGTGGGGCACCGCGGCCAGATGATGAACGATTTGCATTCGTGAAGCGAGATCGCAGAAAGCACGAGCTCAGCCGCATCATGCACGGATCATGTTTCCGGCGCGTTTCGATCTAGCCGGAACCCTGGGAGGGTTCCGCACCTCCCGCGAAGGGATCGTGCCGGCAGAGCCGGCCCGCTCCCACGCGATCTACCGGAACCTTTAGCCGCGATTGGTTCGACGACTTCAGCCGGCGACGGGCTCGGAGCCGCCGGCGGGGGTGCTGGTTCGCGGCTTCTTCGATCCGGGGCCCATCTCGGCGGCGATCTCTCGGAGATAGCGGGCGAGCTTGCGCACCTCTTGTTCGGGAGCCGGGACGCCGCCCGCGATGCGATCGGCGATGAAGTCGGCCTTCTCACTGGCGACGGTCACACAATCCCTGGACGACTTCCCGTTCAAAGTTTCTCCTTGTGCCTCGGCAATCACAATAGTCCATTTACGCGTCCGCGGGGGCGCTACTTCGGTCCTTTTCACTTCGCCGCCCTTCATTTGGCCGTCAGCTCGCCGCCTTTCATGTTCACCGCCTTCGGGCGCGCGGACCACAAGTTGCCATCTGCGCCATAGAAAGGGATGGGAGACGACTTGGCCTTGGCGGTCTCGATGATCTGCAGTAACCGACCCGTTCGCTCGATGGTGAGCCCGACCGAATCGAGCGCGTCCAGGAATAGCCGGTAAGCCTCCTCCGGCGTAATCAGCTGCGGCGCGTAGATCGTCACCTTCTTGCTGGTCGAGGCGACGTTTCCCGGCAAGATGAACTGCTTGCAGGTGATCGACGAGATCCAGGCGACCAGATCGGCGAGCTCGGTGTCCGGTTTGAGGTTCAGCTTGACGATCCGCTTGCCGGCCGGGAACTTGCGGCACGATTCGGGCGGGACGACGATGGCCGCGTCCCGCCGCTCTCGCTTCCGCGCGGTGGGTGGCGCCGCTTTCGGGGGAACCTGCACGACCGGGGCGGCTGCAGGCGGCTCTGGAACGGCGCCCATGACGCGGGCGCCATGCATCCCGGTGGCGCCAAGCACCAGCGCGACCGTCGCCCACACACCTGCTCTTTTGTGTCGCTGCATGGTGTGGGGAACCGCTGCGACGGAGTCTAGGCGCAAAAGGCGACCAATCGACGACTCGTTCATGGCTGAGCTGCTTGCGCGCCTTGCGGAAGGAACGGGGGTAGCGTAGGGATGAAGGACGGACGATTGGCCAGCCTAGCGACCTGGTGGACCCCGCCCTGGAGGACACCGTGGAGCCTGTGCAGACCATCGAAGAGCTACCTGTAGTAACCCGTCCGAAGCCGCCGCACCCCTGTCAGATCACCTTCAAAGGCATGGATCCGAGTGAGGCGGCGCGGGTCGAGGTGCGCGGTTGGCTGGATCGGTTGGGCGCGCTCACGACGCCCATGATCGGTGGACAGGTGGTGATCGAATCCGTCGATGAAGGCCGGAGAGAAGATCGCCGGTACCACGTGCGCATGGAGCTGACCATGCCGGAAGGGGTGGTGGTCGTCGGGCCCGAGCACCCGAGCAACGGCCCGCACGAGGATGTCTACGTCGCGATCCGAAACGCCTTCCGCGCCGCACGCCGACAGCTGGAAAGCTCCGTCTTGGCTCGCCCGGTGGAAGCCCCGGTCGCCCCCCCGCCCGGGTCGGCCCACGAAACAGTCGACCTTCCCTAGAGCTTGAACGCCACGATCATCCCGTCGGCCGGCACGTAGATCCGCAGTTCGCGTCGCCGTGTTACGTCGCGGGCCGACGGTTCCGATCCCCGGAGGCCCCGCAGCCGTTGGGACGAGGCTTGGCGGACCAGCGCCTCAAGTCCGAGACGAACAGTCTCCGTGTCGGTCGCCGCGCCCGTCGAGGCCCGCGCCTCCCTGAGAAGCGCCTCGTCGATTTGCAGCGTCTTCTTCATCCGAATGATCTTGCCATATTGAGACATCCCACCCCATTCCGGCCGCGCCGCGTGCCATCCTCTTCGCGATGATGCGCTCGTGTCGGGTCGTTCCTTTCGCGTTGGGGTTCGTATTGCCGCTGGCGCTGGCGGGGGGCGTGGCGACGGCCAAGACCACCAAGAAGGCGAAGCCCGCCGAGGAGAAAGCGGCCGCCCCCGCGCCCGGCGAGACGCCCAATGCCTGCGGTTGCTACAAGAAGGGGAACGGCTGCGTCTGCACCAGCAAGAAGGGCAAGTGCGCCTGCCCCGGCGAGTGCGAGCCGGTCGGTTGCGAGGAGAAGCGCAACGCGGAGATGGAGAAGGAGGCCGACGACGCCGTCAAGCGGGCGCAAGCGGACGACAAGAAACGCGAGGAGGCGGAGGCCAAGCGCGTCCAAGACGAGGAGAAGAAGCGACAGGCCGCGGAGTCCGGCGAGGGCCAAGACGAGAAGTCCGGCGACGAGAAGTCCGCCGGCCAGAAGGACGACAGCGACGGGGAGAAGGACCAGGCGAAGCCACCGAGCCCCCCGCGCAAGGGGAGCGGCAAGAAGTAGCCGCTCCGTTCGCTACGGGCAGATGGTCGCCTGAAACTGACCGTTAACGCTGTTGTCGGCGTCGTAGGCGAAGTTGGCTCCGCCGGTGATGGTCGTCGCGGTGATCTCCGAGATGACGATGGTTCCACTCGTGGCGATGAAGTTGTCGATGGGGGGAACGGAGAAGGTCTGGTTCAGGTTGAGGGTGACAGCATAGGTTCCGACCGCCATCGGAAAGTTCAGGATGAGAGAGTCCGTGGTCCCGGAAGCGGTGCCCGAACACGGGGTGAAGCTCTCCGAGTAAGCATCGACCGCATATTGGGTGGCGGAGGAGAGGAAGGTATCCGTTTCCGCGGTGACCAGCGTCCAGGGCTGGCCGCCGATCTTCCCGGACAACGGCTGGCTGGAGATCGTCGCGGATCCGCCTCCGCTGCTTCCGCAGCCGGCGACGATCGCCAGCGCCAGACACCACACGCCGGCCTGAATTCCGGCACCCCGAGCCATCTTGGAAATTTGCATGGCGCGGAGTGTATTAGAAAACCGCGCCCGCGCTCTCCTCCCGCCGCCCCAGGGTCAGCCCGGACGCCGCAGCTCGGCCAGCAGCTCGGGGATCGAGATGATCGCGACGCCCACCGCGGCGTCGGACATGCCGTAGGGGAGGATCAGGTCGTCTCCATTGGCCATCGCGCCGCAGGAATAGACCACGTTGGGGACATACCCTTCGCGCTCGCTCTCGTCGGGCTCGAGCAACGGCCTCGGGAGATCGCCGATCACCTTGCGGGGATCGTCGAGATCGAGCAGCAACGCCCCCAACGCGTATCGCCGCATCGGCCCCACCCCGTGGGTGATCACCAGCCAACCGGCGGGCGTCTCGATGGGCGAGCCGCAGTTGCCGATCTGCAGGAGCTCCCAAGGGTGTTTCGGCTCGTGCAGCTCGGTGAGATCGTCCCAGTGCCCCACCTCCGACGAGGTGGCCAGGTGCAGGTTCTCGCGATCGCGCCGCGAGAGCATCACGTACTTGCCCCCGATTCGCCGCGGGAAGAGGGCCATGCCTTTGTTCTGCGCCGCCGCGCCGCTCAAGGTGGAGATGCAGAAGGACCGAAAATCGTCGGTCTGGATCAGTTGCGGCATGATCTCGTAGCCGTCGAACGCGGTGTAGGTCGCGTAGTAGCTCACGCTGCCATCGTCGTCGACGAACCGCACGAAGCGCGCGTCCTCCATGCCGTGGGTCTCGTGGGGTCCCGCCGGAAAAATGACCCGCTCCGAGAGTGTCGAATCCTTGGGGAAGGTGGTGACGTAGCTCGACGACGCGAGCACGCGCATGATCTTGGCCGTCTCGTAGCTGATCGCTTGCGGCGGTCCTTCCTGGGCGAGGCGGATCAGCGCCGGTTCCAGCTCGTCGATCGTGAACCGATCGGGGAGACGGTCGAGCACCCCCCAGGCCAGCTCGTTGCCCGCGCCCAGCTCGCCGAGCTTCTCGCGGAACTTCGTCTTGTCGTAGTGGGCGGGCGCGGAGCGATTGCCTGTGACCAGCTGCTTGCCCAGACCGTCGAAGGTCACGGTGCTGGCGGCGTCGACGACGCCGGTGCGAAATTCGATCGACGAGATATGTCCCTCGCCGACCGCGCGCAGGCTCATGACGAACCGGCGCTTGCCGGGCGGAAGATCGGTCTGATCGGGTGCGGCGACGATCGAGGGATTGAACAGCGCCGCCCCCTCGACCGAATACTCGTTGGTGAAGTAGGCGCCGATCAGGAGACGGCGCTCGCGGGAGAGCGCCGCGTCGCCGGCGTGGTGGGCGACCAGCGCGAAATGGCGCTCCAGCAGCGCCTCGAATCCCTTGTGTCGCGTCTGGAACGTGTCGAGCGTCTGCGCCAGCACGGTCGCCACCTCCGCCTCGGGAATGTCCAGGATTCGGGCCATGAGGAGGCCGGCGCGGGCGCCCACCCCGGGCGCGATCTCCTCGCCGGGCAGGTACGGTTTTGCGATGACCCGGCTGGGGTCGTGCAGAAGCCTGTGCGGGGTTCGTTTGATCATTTTTGAAGTCGACTCCTCAGGCGTCGGATCGGGAAGGCTCGTCGTACTCGAGCCCCTCGCCGGCGAGCTCCAGCATCTCGATCAGCGACAGCAAAAAACAGATCGTGCTCTCGGCCCCTTGATTCAGGTTCGGGACCGCCAGGCCGAGGCCATCCCGGCAACCCGCGGTCGCCGAGTCGTAGACGGGGATGCCGAGGCGGTTGGTTCCCAGGAACCAGGCGAAGGCTTCGCGCATGCACCTCAGATAGCGATGATCGCCGGTGACCAGGTAGGCGCCGCGGAACGCCAGCACGAACGCGGCGGCGTCGATCGGCTGCTCGTCCACCTCGGCGCGCAACCCGTCGCGCACGTGCCAACCGGCGTTGCCGATCAGCATCAAATGATTCTCCCGGAAGCAAGTCTCTTCCAGGAACGCGAGCGTCTCCTTGGCGACCCGCAGACTCTCCGGATCCTTGGTGATCGCGTGGGCGCGAAACAGCGCCAGCGGAAGCAGGGCGTTGTCGTAGGTCAGCGTCGGTTCGAACCAGCGCCACTGCGGGGTGGCCTCGTCTCGATAGCGGCGGCAGAGCCGTTTCGCCAACGTTGCCAGCAGATCCTCGCCCGCCGTTAGCCTGTGTTGTGCCTTGAGGACGCTCGCGAGGCCCAGCATCGTGAGGGCGGTGCCGCGCTCGCCGAGCTCCTGGCCGTGGGGCAGCCCGCGCTCGAACATCTCCCCCGCCAAGAGGCGGTGCCCCTCGTCGTTGGAGAGGCGCACCGTCCGGCCCAGCGCCCACAGCGCGCGCCCGGTGCAATCGTCGGAGGCCCCTTCGGGAGCGAAGTCCCGACCGTAGCTCATGAAGTTGCGGAAGCGCCCGTCGGCCGTCTGCGCGTAGTGCAAAAACCCGAGATAGGTCGAGATGAGCCGTTTCGTCTCCGCCGAGCTGCTCACGCGATCGGCGTGCAGCGCGACGATCAGCGCGCGCGCGTTGTCGTCGACGCAATAGCCGCTCTCCCGCGCCGGCACGCTGTAGGTCGCGTGTTGGATGATGCCGGTGTCGTCCGTCATGCGCAGCAGGTGATCGAGCCGCAGCTCCGGCAGGCCGCTCGCGCGTGGCGGCTCCATGCGGCGGGCCCGCTTGGGCGCGCCGCTCATGACGGTCGCGCCGAGACTCAGGTATCGCGCGCCGATCTGCATCCAGGAGAACTCGCGCGTGAAGGCGTAGGCGGCGGTCCGGACCCGGTTCAGCTCCGCCGGCGTGTTCAGGAGCGAGATGACCGTCCGGCTCAAGGCGACGCTGTCGTTGAAGGGGAACAGGCAGCCGCGTCCGTCGGCCAGCAATTCCTGCGCGTGCCAGTAGGGCGTCGACACCACGGCCGCGCCCGCGCCCATCGCATACGACAGCGCGCCGCTGGTCACCTGGGCCTCGTTGAGGTACGGGCTCACGAAGACGTCGGTGGCCTGCAGGTAGCTGCAGAGCTCCTCGGTGGTGACGTACTGGTCCCGAAACACGACGTGCTCGCGCACGCCCAGCCGCTCGGCCTCGCGTTCGAGGGTGGTGCGGTAGGCCTCGCCGTTCTGGCGAATGACCGCCGGATGCGTCGCGCCCACCACGAAGTAGACCAGGTCGGGACAGGCCGCGATGGCCGCCGGGAGCGCGCGGATGACGGTCTCGATCCCCTTGTTCGGTCCCAGCAGGCCGAAGGTGAGGAGCATGCGGTGGCCCGCCACCCCGAACCGCGCCTTGAGCTTGTTCTGATCGCGCGGCGCCATCTCCGGGATCCCGTGCGGGATCACCTGGATCCTCGGCCCGCGCACGTCGTAGCGTCGCGCCAGCAGGTTGGCCGCGACCCCGCTCATGACGACAAGCACGCAGGCCTTGGCCATCTTCTGGACGATGCTTCGCTGCGAATCCGAAGGATTGTCGAGGACCGTGTGCAGCGTGACGACCGCGGGCACGT
This sequence comes from uncultured Myxococcales bacterium, assembly GCA_964440665.1. Lineage (GTDB taxonomy): Bacteria > Myxococcota_A > Polyangia > Fen-1088 > Fen-1088 > JADGRB01. The sequence continues at coordinate 11,610 of CAYTTF010000014.1, forward strand.
GCAGCGCGCCGAGGAAGTCCAGGATGTAGGCGCCGTCGTCGCCGCCGAAGATCCCGTACTCGTGCTGCACCGAGACCCAGCGGACGTTCTTGTAGTTGATGAGCTCGGCGGCCCGCGCGTAGTCGCCCTTGGTCCCCTGGCGGATCTGATATTCGACCTCCTCCGGGTACTCGTAGGGTCCGGCCGCATCGGTCACGGCGAGGGCCATGACCCGGAGCTGGTCGTCGGCGGCCTTCATGCCGGCCGCGAGATCTCGGGTGAAGGTCGCGATTCCACAGCGACGCGGCGGATACGTTCCCAGGAACGCGATCCGCAGGTCGGGCTCCACGCTCGTGCGTTCCACGGTGTCCTCCCTCGGCGGGGTCCACCAGGTCGCTAAGCTGGCCAATCGTCCGGCAGCCCACTCCGCGACGGGCCACTGGTACCACTGTCTCTAAGTCCGCGCGGCGTCCTGCGCAAGAGCTTGAGGTGGATAAGGTCCAGCTTTGGTTGGTCTCGATGGTCGGTCGAGACGGGCGGAAGGGGCGGGAATCTGTGTGAGATCCGCGCGGGCAGGGGTGAGCGCCCGGCAGACCCACGCGCCACGGAGGCGCCGGTCGGTCAGATGGCGTCTTCGCCGCGTTCGCCGGTGCGGATGCGAACCACTTCGTCGATCGTCGACACGAAGATCTTGCCGTCGCCGATCTTCTCGGTCTTCGCGGCGGCCGCAATGGCCTCCACGACGGAGGCCGCCAGGCCGTCCGGGACGACCACCTGGACCATCACCTTGGGCACGAAGTCGGCCACGTAGGACGAACCGCGGTAGACCTCGGTCTTCCCACCTGTCCGCCCGAAGCCTTTGACCTCGGTGATCGTCATGCCGGTGACCCCGACCGTCCGGAGTCGATCCTTCACCTCGTCTAGCTTGTACGGTTTGATGATTGCTTCGATCTTTTTCATGTCCCCATTCCCTTCGCAAAGGCGCATTTGCGCGCCAACCGAGCCGAGTCATAGCTCATTGCGAGGAAATGTGCTCGGGCATCGGGTGGCCGATCGCCGAGGGTGCCCGCATCCGCGCCGAGCCGCCCGCGTCCGCGGCGGCCGTCTACCGGGACGGGGCGGGGCTACCGGGCCCGGGCGGCCCTTCGATGCTCTGCCACTTTGGCTTCACGTCGCCCGCTTTGACGAAGGTGAACCAGAGCTTTCCATGGTCGTCGAGCGCGTAGATGACCGTATGGATCTGCCCATTGATCACCTGCATCTGCTTTATCGCCATGGGGTGCCGAGTGTGGGGCGGCCATCGACTTTCCGCAACTGGGCATCTCCGGCTGAGCTACCGGAGGCACGCCCCGCCGGCCGGGTCTCAGCGTTCGGGACGGGCCGCCGCGGCCTCGGCCTCGAGCGCGGCGCGCACGGCGGGACGGGCCGCGATCCGATCGAAGTAGGCGGCAAGCGAGGCCGAAGGGAGCTCCGGTTTCACCGAGCGCTGCCAGCTGCGCAGCGTATAGAAGGCGTAGCCGTCGGCGACGGTGAACGTGTTCCCCATCAGGAACGGGCGATCCTCGACGGCCTTGCTGAGAAACGAAAAACGGCTGGCCAGCTTTTCCCGGGTCGCCGCCTTGGCCTCGGGAGAGCCGAGCGCGCTGTAGAGCGGGGCAAAGCCCTTGTGCAGCTCGGTGGCGATGAAGGCGAGCCACTCCTGCACCCGATACCGCTCCATGGTCCCGGCCGGCGGAATCAGCCCGGTTTCCGGCTTTTGATCGCCGATCCATTGAACGACCACCGAGGCCTCGGTCAGGATCTGACCGTCGTCGAGCTTCAACGCCGGAACGTAGCCCTTCGGATTCACGGTCCAGAAGTCTTCGCCGGTTGTGGTCCGCTTGGCACGCAGGTCGACCCGCACGAGCTCGAACGGCAGCTCGGCCTCGCGTAGCGCGATGTGCGGCGAGATCGAGCAGGCGCCCGGAGCGAAGTACAACTTCATTTGCCGAAGGCCTTGGAGTCCTCGGCGAAGGCTTTCATGCCCTCGTCGCTGAGCGGATGATCGGCGACGGTCGCCAGCACCGCCGCCGGCACGGTCAGGATGTCGGCGCCGGCCAGCAGGCATTCCGTGAGCTGCACCGGATTGCGGAAACTCGCGGCCAGGATCTCGGTCGTGATCTGGTAGTTCGCGAAGACCGTGGCGATCTCGAAGATGAGGCGCGCGCCCGCGTCCTTGAGGGCGCCGCCCGAGGCCACGTATTCGCTGTTGTGCATCACCTGATCGCCCTTGGAGTTCTTGTGGTCCTCCACCCAGTAGAGGGAATTGCCGGGTATTCGTTCGGGCAGGTCGTGCTTGTATCCGTAGTCGGCCAGGCGACCCAGAAATGGGCTCACGTAGGTGGCGCCGGCGTTGGCGGCCCAGAGGGCCTGGGTGGTGTTGAAGATCAAGGTGGTGTTGACCTTGATGCCACGCTCCCACAGCCGGCGGATCACCTTGAGGCCGGTGTAGGGATCGGCGGCCGGGTTGACGGCCCGATAGCCGCCGATCGGAACCTTGATGATCGAGTTGCCACCCAGCTCGGACAGCTCCGACGCCTGACGGACCATGGCGTCCTCGGCGAGCTCGGTCAACTCCAGCGAGACCGGGTGGGGATTCAGCAGCGCGCAGAGATCCTTCATGATCGCCTTGGCCTCGGTCCAGGACTTGGCGCCGGCCTTCTTGAGCAAGGTCGGGTTGGTGGTGATGCCGTTGACGATCCCGGCGCGGAAGAGCGGCTCGATCTCGCTGCGCGTGGCCGAGTCGGCGAAGATGCGTGGCGCCTTGGCGGCCGGATGTTTGAGCGGGTTGCCTGCCTTGTCGGGATTGATGACGGGCAACAGGCTCTTGCGGTGGAACATGGCGTCGCTGGAAAAGGGTGGCGTAAACATCGGCAAGAGCTCCTTCGCAGGTTCAGCGGCTTCGAATCGGACAGGTGTTCTAGCAAGCCCAATATGGGTCTGCACACCGGATCCGCGTCGCTCGATCTCGCTTGACGATTCCGTTGCCTGTCACCACCTTCCGCCGATGATCCCTGCGGCGATCCGCCAGCTGGCCGCCACATTGGCGTCGCTGCTGCTCATCGGTGGCGCAGCCGCTGCGGCCTACGCGCCAGCTACACCACCTGCGCCAGCTACGCCACCTGCGCCAGCTACGCCACCTGCGCCAGCTACGCCGCCTGCGCCAGCTACGCCGCCTGTGTCCGCTGCGCCGGCCCGTCGCGAGCTGAACCTGGTCCCGATCGCGGGCGGGGACAGCGACGTCGGCATCGGGTTTGGCGAGGTGAGCGACTGGGCCAGCCTGGCGCCCGGGCCGCCGAGCCTGGTGCCAGGCGCCTTGCCGTACCGGTGGCGATTGGAGAGCGAGGCGTTCATCACCTTCAAGAAGCAGAACGACGCCATCATCGTTCCGTTTCAGGACTACTCCTTGCTGCTGACGGTTCCCAACTTCACCGCGCGCAAACGCATGCGCCTCGATATCCGCGGTTCCTATACCAACGAGGCGACCCTCAAGTACTACGGGTTCGGGAACGCCTCCACGCTCCCGCCGGCGTCGGTGAACATCCGCGATACGGAGTACGCCCGCATCCACCCGACGCTGTCGGTCGAGGCGCGCTTCAACCTGGCGCCCGGCTGGTTCCTGCAGCTCGGCAACCTCTACACATACAACCGCCTCACGGTGCGGCCGGGCACCTTGCTGGCCGCGGACCAGGCGGGCGGCTCGTCCGAGGTGCGCGCGCTGATCGGCGACTTCAACCCGCACGGGGTCGATCTGCTGGAGATCGGCGTCGAGTACGACTCGCGCGACAACGAGACCGTCACCCACCGCGGGATGTTTCACGAGCTCAAGGCGCGCGTCAGCCCGCAGGTTCCGGGCTGGCTCCCGTACGGCTACCAGCAGCTCGACGCCACATTCCGGTTCTACGTCACGCCGGTGCCGCGCTGGTTGAGCCTCTCCTGGCGATTGGTCGGCGACGTGCTCTTCGGCGCGCCGCCGTTCTACGAGCTGGCCCGCTTCGACGAGACCCCCGCGATCGGTGGCGGCAAGGCGGTGCGCGGTGTGCCGGCGCAGCGCTACTACGGCAAGGTGAAGGTCTTCGAGAATCTCGAAGCCCGCAGCGAGCTCTGGCCGTTCCACGTGAAGAAGAAGCTGCTCGTGCTGGGCGTGGCCGCCTTCCTCGACGCCGGACGGGTCTGGACCGAGATCTCGCAGGCCCACCCGGAGCTCGACGGCGGCGGACTCGGCATCAAGTACGGTGTGGGCGGCGGGCTGCGGTTGCAGGAAGGGCAGACCTTCGTCGTGCGCGCCGACATCGCCTGGTCCCCCGACGCGACCCCCATCGGCGCCTACTTCGCCGCCGGCGAAATATTCTGAGCGGTCGGCCGGCACTTCCATTTTCGCAAATCATCCGCATCAAACGTGGATGACGGCGTTTGATCGACTCGAATCTGCGCGGCTGCTGGCGGGAGTCCTGACGCTTGCGGCGATGGGCTGCGCGGCACCGGCCCGTCTGCCGGCCTCCGCGGGGTTCGGCCCAAACCCGACGTTGCCCGCCCCCAACCAGTCGCTGATTCCCACGGTCAACGTCGCCGCGGCGAAGGGTTGGCCCGTGGGTGGCAAGCCGATCGCGGCGCCGGGAACGCGGGTGGCCGCGTTTGCCTCGGGGCTCGACCATCCGCGGTGGCTCTTCGTGCTCCCGAACGGCGATGTGCTGGTCGCCGAGACCAATGCGCCGCCCAAGCCCGATGACGCCAAGGGTTTGAAGGGCTGGTTCGTCAAACGTGGGTATAAGAAGGCGGGCGCCGCCGTTCCCTCGGCGAATCGGATCACCTTGCTGCGCGACACCGATGGTGACGGGGTGGCCGACCTGCATTCGGTGTTTCTGGCCGGCTTGAGCTCGCCCTTCGGTATGGCGCTGGTGGGCCACGATCTCTACGTTGCCAACTCGGACGCCGTGATGCGCTTCCCGTATGCGGGCGGCGAAACGAAAATCACGACCTCGGGCACCAAGCTGGTTGATTTGCCGGCCGGCCGAATCAACCACCACTGGACGAAAAACGTCATCGCCAGCAGGGACGGGTCCAAACTCTACGTGACCGTTGGCTCCAACAGCAACGCCGCCGAGAACGGGATGAAGGTCGAGGAGGGTCGCGCGGCGATCTGGGAGGTGGATACCAAGACCGGCGGCCACCGCGTCTTCGCCTCGGGCCTGCGGAACCCGAACGGCCTCGGATGGGAGCCCGCCAGCGGCGCGCTCTGGACCGTGGCCAACGAACGCGACGAGCTCGGCAGCGATCTCGTGCCGGACTATCTGACCTCGGTGCGCGACGGCGGCTTCTACGGCTGGCCGTACAGCTATTACGGGCAGCACGTCGACGAGCGGGTGAAGCCCGCCCGACCGGACCTGGTGGCCCAGGCGATTTCGCCCGACTACGCGCTGGGCGCGCACACCGCTTCGCTCGGCCTGGCCTTCTCCGACGGCAGCCGGCTCCCCGTCCAATTTGCGCACGGGGTGTTCGTGGGACAGCACGGTTCGTGGAACCGTGAGCCGCGCAGCGGCTACAAGGTCATCTTCGTCCCGTTCGTCGGCGGCAAGGCCTCTGGCGAGCCCGTCGACGTGCTGACCGGTTTCCTCAGCGACAAGGGCGAGGCCTTCGGGCGGCCGGTCGGCGTGGCGGTCGGCAAGGACGGCGCGCTGCTGGTCGCGGACGACGTGGGCGACGTCGTCTGGCGCGTGACGGCTATTGGCGCCGGTGACAGATTTGCGCGTTCGAATCAGACTGCAACCCATCGCGAGAGGTGAACCGATGTCCACGCCCCGACCCACGAAGTTGAGTGAAACCGAGATTGCGGCGGCGCTGTCGAAGCTGCCCGATTGGAAGATCCATGGCGGCAAGCTCCACCGCGAGTACAAGTTCGCCGATTTCGTGGCCGCCTTCGGATTCATGACCGGCGCGGCGCTGATCGCCCAGGCCATGGACCATCACCCCGAATGGTTCAACGTCTGGAACACGGTGCGCATCGACCTGGCCACCCACGACGCCGGTGGCGTAACCGCGCTGGACGTGAAGCTCGCCCACTCGATGGAAGAGCTGGCGGGCCGACAGCTGCGCGCCGCCAAATAAGGCGGCGAGGCAGGTCGGAACGAGCTCCGGCGAAAGATTTTCTCGGGTCAGGGAAACTGGAACATTCGCGTCCAGCGTCGGTTGCGCGGAGTCTGCTCGCCGACGGGCGGGCTATCGTCCTCGACCTTGAAGACCTTGAAGGAGACGATCTTGTCTTGCGTCCGACCGGTGCGGTTCGGGTAGCGCAGGATCCACTCGTGAAACGCCTGCCAGTACTCGGGCCGGTCGGGGATGCGGTTTTCGTAGCCGTAGAACAGCCAGCTCGGGCCCATCGCGGTCGGGATCTGCAGCCCGGGCGCCGGAGTGCGCGGGTTCGCGACCTCGTTGAAGGGATCGACGTGGCGTCCGTCGGAGGTCACGGCGTCGACCGCGATGTTGAGATCGCTGGTGGGCGCGTCGGGCGCGAACATCGACCAGCCCTGGAACAGATTCAGGTAGGTGACGGCGGCCGCCATCTCCGGGGAGTTGTGGTGGTCGATCACGAAATGGGCGGCGTAGTTTTCGTCCAGCAGCTGGTTGGCGGCGACGACGATGAAGAGCCCGACCGTGATCTCGCGGGCCACCGGCAGTCGGCGGACCAGCGCGCGCGCGATCGGGCCGGGATCGGTCACGCGGACATAGCGCCCGGGCGTCAGCAGCGCGGCGGCTCTTTCGATGATCGACACCGCTCGGGTCCGGAGGCGCGTCGACCAGCGCACGCGCCGGGGGCTGCGCGCCCACCAGCGTCCGAGCGCGTCCCAGTCCTCGCCGGGGATGAAGTTGGGGGTGTACGCGATCATCGCCGGCACGAAGTTGCCCAGGTTCAAGCAGACGCCGAATCCCGAATGCAGCATGACGATGAGCACGATCGCGAGCCGGCGGCAGTGCCGCACCAGGAACGGTGACAGCAACAACGGGGGGAGCGACCACTCGATGGCGAGCGAGCTCCAGGTGAGCGCGTGCGACAGACCGGGCGTCATCCGGTAGCGCAGCCAGACGCCGAACCAGGTCACCAGGCGATCGAGGTGCAAGACATAGTTCACGGCGGTGCCGTCGCGCCAGGTGGCGCCGCCCTTGTGGACGGCGTTGAAGAGATAGATGAACGCGAGCTGGAAGGTCAGCGCCAGGACGCCCAGGGACACGAAGCGTCTGTCGCCGACACCGGTGACCGGCGGTTTGGAGGCCGGCGCGGCTTCGGGCGTGACCGGCGCGCCGCGCCGCGCGAGCACGGCATCCACCGACCAAAATCGTGCGGTCGGAAGGAACGTGGTCCAGATGCAAAGCAGACCCAGCACCACGTCGCCGCCATTGTCGAAGAGCAACAGCCGACCGTGCAGGCTGAGGACGCAGATCAGGCTCGCCACCTGGGCGAGCTTGGTTCGGAAGCCGACGAGGAGCGTCGTGTACGCGATGGCGCAGATGACGAATCCCGCCACCGCCTCGTGCGTGTACGAGGCCATGTAGAAAAACGAAAACACCTTCTCGAACGAGGGGCGCCAGAGGAGGGTGTGGTTGGGAATCAGCCCATCGTTGGTGTACCAGGTCCCGATCTGGACCCACCGATTGACGAGATCGAACAGCAGCACCAGCGCCATCGCGATGCGTCCGGCGGCGAGACTGCGCAGGTCGGCGCTGAGGTAAGCGCGGACGAAGCGCTCGCGGGCGCGCTGGGCGATGAGGCGTAGGCGTGTGGCCATCGTTTGTGTCACGACCGGTCCGGGGGATGCACGAACGGTACCGCCGGAGCGCGCCGTTATGTCCCTGAAATTCGTCGGCTGGCGGTCTTATTCACAGGGTGGACCGGTCAAACCACGACTCGGATGTCAGAGCCCGCGTCGCTGGCTCGCTCTTATACTGATCCCGAGATGGCGTCCGCTGAGACCGATCGCCTGTTCACCGTTCGACCGGCCGACTTCGTCGTTGAGCGGAAGACGTTGGTCAAGACGCTCAGGGCGGCCGGCCGTCGAGAAGAAGCCGCCACGATTGAAAAGTTGCCCCGGCCGTCGCCGTCAACCTGGACCACCAATCAGATCGCGCGCCGCGAGCCCGGATTGGTGAGAGAGCTGGTCGACGTGACGGCCCGACTTCAAAGTGCCGCGAGCGCACCCGACTATGCCGGCGCCGTGGCCCAGCATCGAGATCTTCTCCGGTCGCTGCGCACGAAGGCGGAGGAGATCCTGACGGCGGCGGGCTTGCGGCCGGCTCCGCAGGTCCTCGCCGGCGCCGTGCAGAACTTGCGGGCCGGGGTCGTCAACCCGGCGACGAGATCGCCGATCGAGAGCGGGCGGCTCGTGCACGACGTCGAGGATGCGGCCGATCTGAACCCGTTCGAGCAGGCGATCTCGACCACGGCGGCGCCGAGCGCTCGCGCGGCGTCGACCGAGAACGCCTCCGGGGGCGAGACGGGAGAGCCGCCGCAAACGCGCGCGGCGCGGACCCGCGACGATCCGCGGGCCAAGGCCGAGGCACGGACGGCGGCGGAACGAGAGACCAAGCGGCTTGCCGCGGCCGTGGCCGCCGCGGAGCGCGCTCGGGACCAGGAAGAACGCGCGCTGGCCGCTGCCAGAAGTGTGGTGGCGTCGGCCGAAGAACGCTTGGCCGCCGCCCGACTCGACCTCGAACGTGAATCGGCCGAGCTGAAGCAGGCCGAGTCGGAGCTAAAAAGACTCGAGTGAACCCCGGCTATCGGGGGTTGTCGCGGGGGCGATAGTCGGCATGGCAGCGGACACACCCCGCGGACAGCCCGCCGTAAGCGGTCGCGACCCGATAGGGATCTTCTGAGCGTCCCGCATCCGCCAGCACACGCGCCGCGGCCCTGAGGTCGTCCTGGCGCAAGAAGAACTTCTCAGGCAGCGCGGCGTTCAGCTCGGTCGCGTCGCTGGTGAGGGGTCGGCTCAGATTGACGTCGGCGGCGATGGCGTCGGCCCGCTCGGCGATGGTGGGGTATCGCAGCAGCATGATCGCCGAGACGAGCTCTCCCATGTCGCGCGCATGCGAGGCCATACGATCCTTCAGGATCGCGCGCGCGACCGGCGACAGGGGTTCAGCGACTTCCCGGTGATCCGGGGTGGCGACCGCCTGCGCGAGCTGGGCCTGCTGAGGCGGCTGGCGGGTCGTCCGCTGATTGGCACAGGACACCGGCAGAACCGCCCCGGTGAAGATGCCCAGGCCGAAGACGACCGATCGACAGAACTTTTTCATACACGCACCTCATTGGCCATTGCTACAAACTCATCGCGCTGGGTCGAGCCCGGTCACCCTAAGCACGATCGCGGTCCGCGGTGCCGGTGGACCAACTTTCGTGAAAAGAACCCCGTCGTTGCTCCGGGCCCGTGCCCTTGAGATCCATGGTTCCGCGCTCCTCGAGCTGGAGCACCCCGCGCAGCTCCTGGCAGGTGGCCTCCGTGAGCTGGTGCGGGCCATCTCGATTCAAGCTGGAGGAACTAAGTCTTCTTGTTCTTCTCGTCCGAGATCATCGGCTCCCACAGCTCGACCTTGTTGCCATCGGGATCCATGATCCACGCGAATTTGCCGTTCTCTTCGGAATCGGGCCCCTTGACGATCTCGACGCCGTTACTCTTGAGCTGCGCGAGCAGCGCGATCAGGTCGTCGACCCGGTAGTTGATCATGAAGCTAGACGTGCTCGGGCTGAACCACTTCGACTCGCGCTCGGCGACGTGCCACACGGTGACGCCGCGGTCCGCCGCTTGATCGTCAGGCCACTTCAGGATCGCGCCCCCCCAATCTTCGAGTGCTAAGCCCAAATTGTCTCTGTACCAAGCAGCGAGGCGCTTGTGGTCCGACGTCGATTTGAAAAAAACACCTCCGATCCCTGTCACATGGGCCATCACCGACTCCTCATTCAGTCTTTCATCGGCGATTGAACGCTTGCACCGCCTCATTGTCCAGCTCCGGCAGGTAGGACGTGAGTTCGACGAAACTGCGGTCCGGATCGGCGTCGCCCCGACCACACCGGAGGCTGAGCGCCCCCGAGCGATTGGATACGATCCGGAAAGAAAACAGAGCGGGGCGTGTCGATCCGGCGACCCGCCGCTCGTCGTGGAGGTAGAAGGTCAGGTCGGACGACCTGGGCCGCACAAACCACCACGTGGAGATTCCGATGCGCTACATCAGCTTGTTCACGCACGAGGCACGAACTACCCCGCCGACGCAGGAGGAGATGGCGACGATGGGGAAGTTGATCGAGGAGGGGATGAAGGCCGGTTGGCTGATCGTCACCGAAGGGGTTGCGGGGGGCTCGCCGGGGACGCGCGTCCACGCGAGCGGCGGCAAGATCTCGGTCGTCGACGGCCCGTTCGCGGAGGCCAAGGAGGTCATCGGCGGCTACGCGATCATGCGAGTCGGTTCCAAGAAGGAGGCCATCGAGCTGACCAAGAAGTTCCTCGAGGTGGTCGGCGGCAGCGGCACCTGCGAGCTGCACGAGCTCTACGAGATGCCGGCCTGAAACAGCGAAGCGCTTCGAGCCGATGTCCCAGGCGCAGACCGAGACCGGTCCCGCCTGCCAGGAAGGTGTGGTCCCCATTCAGGTCGACGCCCGCCAGCGGGGTTCCGTGAAAGCCGTCGCGAGTCACGCGGCGGGCGTGCGTCCCTTCTCCCATCGCTTCCAGGTGTCGATCGCGGCGCGGGCGTCATTGATGAGTCCGACGGTCATCGCTTGCGCGGGCCCTCCGTCGAGCGGCAGCTGGCTCACGGCGTCGAGCAAGCCCGAGGCTCGGCCGAGCCGGTTGATCAGGTCCACCGGCGCTCGGGCGACGATGGCCAACTCCAGCGCAGTCTTCACCGTGCGGAGCAGATGTCGGATCTCGGTCGATTTGTCGGCGTCACCGTGGGGATCGATCATCTTCGTTCCTCCGTTAAAACCTCGTTCCGATCGTCGGCGTCGCCGGGGGCCGCAACCAGCTTCGCACCGATCTGCCTCAGCTCACCTGCTCGGAACAACGTCACCATCACCGACGCGCCGATCGCGCGTGACGAGACGTAATCCACCACGTCGGCGCTGCTCCTGATCGCCTCACCGTCGAGCTTCGTGATCACGTCCCCCTGCCTGACGCCGGCGGCCGCCGCCGGGCTGCCGAGCGTGACCACTGCGACGTAGGCTCCCTGTGAAGGCGCCTTCGGTCCGAGCTGCTGCTTCACGGCCCCTTCGAGGCCGTCGAGGTCTCGGACACTGACACCGAACACAGGGTAGCGGATCCGACCATACGCCAGCAGTCCCTGCGCCACGCGGCGCACCTCGTTGACAGGTACGGCGAAGCCGTAGGCGCCGCCGGCGCCCGTCTTGATGAGCGTGTTGAGCCCGACGACCTCGCCGTCGAGATTCACGAGCGGCCCGCCAGAGTTACCCGGATTGATCTTGGCGTCGGTTTGAATGTACTCACGGACGCGATCGCCCGACATCCGCACGAACCGACCGACATGACCCTTGCCGCTCACGATTCCAGCCGTGACCGTCTGTTCGAGACCAAGCGGGCTGCCGATGGCGAGCACCCACTCTCCGACCTCGATCTGATTCGAGTCGCCGAGGCGTGCCGCCACGAGATCCTGGGGGATGCGTTCGAGCCGCACCACCGCGACGTCGGTACGGCTGTCCTTCCCGATCAGCCTGGCCGGGATCTGCTGTCCGTCCGAGAGCGTCACCTCGATCTCGGAAAAGCCGTCGACCACGTGGCTGTTCGTGACCACGTTGCCGGCGCTGTCGATGATGATGCCCGACCCGGTGCCTCTAACGGGCGTCGCGGGGCCCGGAGAGTCCGGGGCTCCGCCGAACTGGAAAGGCAGGAAGGACGGCGGGACGTTTCCCGAGGGCGGTCCCCCGCTCCAGGGGTACCCGCGTCCAAGCGCGATGGCTGGGCGCTGCTTGCGCACGTCGATCCGGACGACGCTCGCCCGGACGGCCTTCGCCGTCGCGGCAAATGCCCTTGAGAGCGTCCGGGCCACGTCGGGCGTCTGCGTGCGAGGACTGACGGCCGCGACTGGCGGTGAGGGGTCGTGGGACGTCGGGACGGCGGCTTGAGGCGCTTGATCTCCAGGTGCGCTGGCCGCCAGGCCTCTTCCGTTGCAGGACCAAGATACGCTCGCGGCGCTTAAGGCCGCGACTACCGCCGCGTTGTGAACGAAGCGCATGATCGAGCTCCCTGGCTGTTGCCTGCGGAACCGCGGGCGCGCGAAAAATCTTCCCGGCTGTGGCGACTTGACGCCAAAACGCGCGTGTTTAGCTGACAAACCACAACCAATTGGATCGCTCTGTCGAGCGATCCACCAAAGGAGGTCGACCATGCTTGTGCGACGAGTCTGGCCCTCGCGGCCGACGTTCGAAAACCCATTCTCAGACTTCGATCAGATACGGCGCGAGATGCTGCGTCTCTTCGACACAGCTGCGGGCGACAATGCGGCCCGGGCGGGCGCCGGCGTTTTCCCGCCGATGAACGTCACGCAGGACGACGACGCCTTCTATCTGCGCGCCGAGGTTCCCGGCATGAAGCCGGCCGACATTTCGATCTCCGCGCTCCGGAATCGCGTGTCCGTCTCGGGACAACGCGAGATTCCGCGGGAGCACGAGCGCGTCAGCTACCACCGCAAGGAGAGGGCCGAGGGATCGTTCGACCGCACGGTGACACTTCCGACCGAGATCGACGCCGAAGGGGTCGAGGCTCGCTACGCCGACGGGATTCTGACGCTCATGCTGCCCAAGGCCGAGCAAACGAAGCCGCGTCAGATCACGGTGCGAGCATGAGCGCGCCCGCATCACAGGAGGGAAACGCCATGGCAAGGGAAACCAGAACAGACGTGCAGAGAGCCGAAAAGGGAAGCGGTCCGACCGTTCCCGAGCAGACGCGCCCGGGGCCCGTCTACTCGCCAGCCGTCGACATCTTCGAGAACGAAGGCTCGATCACCGTCTTCGCGGACATGCCGGGGGTGAAGGCTCAAGACTTGAGGATCGACCTCCGCGAGAGCGTGCTGACGCTGACCGGGCAGGTCACGCGTCCCGAGACCGCCAGAGAAGCCGAGGTCCTCCGGGAATACGAGTCGGGAACGTTTTTTCGCCAATTCAGCCTGTCGGAGACGATCGATCAGGCGAAGATCGACGCGCAGCTCAACGGCGGCGTGCTCCGGCTGGAGCTCCCGAAGGTGGAGAAGGCGCGGCCCAGGCAGATCTCGGTTAGGAGCGCCTGACTGCGCCCCAGCCTAGGGCGTCCGGGAATAAATGGAGCTGCGCTCCGATTTAGATTCGTGTCAGTGGCCGAGGACGAACACACGCAACGGAGGAGCGTTCCCATGGACCAGAGCGCAACTATCCGAACCGTGCGACGCACGGTTCACCCGGGACAGGATCGAATGAAGAGCACGCGGATGCGTCTTCACCTGCCGAGGCGCATTGCGCGCTACGAGTTGCGGGCGTGGCTGCCCGCGGATGCACTCGAAGACACTGACGCAGTTACAACGTGGTCTTCGCCGGCGGCCGAACGTCGGATCTGACGGCGCCTGCACGACGAGTCGATTGCGTTCTGCCGCACGGTTCTCGGCGCCGACGAGGTTATCAACTACCGGAACAATGACTTCGTCCCGCGCGGGAAGGAACTGACTCGATTGCCCGAAATCCGAACGCGTCAAACGCCGAGATTTTCCGATTCCGTCACTTGGCCCTCCCTCCCCCGGAGTCTGAGCCGCGGGCTACTTCGGCGTCACCTTCGACACGGTGCCGCTCCCGTTCCCGACCGTCCAGTACACGCTGAGCGCGTCGACGGCGACTCCGAGTGCCGAAAACTCGCCGGACGCGAGGACGGTCGTCGCACCGCCCGAGAGCGGCGCCGCCGCAACCTGACCGTTGAATCCATCGGCCCAGTAGACATTCGTGTCGTCGATGGCGATCTGTACCGCTCCACCCAACCCCGAGGCGACCACGGTGTGCCCCGTCCCGTTCAGAGCGGCCGTCATGATGGAGTCGTGCGTGCTCCAGTACACGTTGGTCGCGTTCACCACGACCCCGCCCATCGTTGTCGACGGGTCCGATGCTAGGGTGGCTATGGAACCGCCGTCCCGTGGCATCTTCAGCAGCACGCCGAGCTTCGTCAGGCCGCCGGAGCCATCGGTGGTGGCCGTGACGCCGCCCCAGTACACCGAGTCGTTGTCGACTGCGATGCCGGCGGGGTAAGAGGTGGACGCGGGCCTGCCCGTCGCAATCGTCTCCGGGAGGCCGCCGCCGACCGGCACTCGGCCGACGTTGCCGGTCAGCGTGACCCAGTAGACGTAGCCCGCGCCGAGCGTGAGCCCAAGAGCTTCGTCGCCCGTGGGAGCCAGCGTCGACGCCGTTCCGCCTGACAGGGGAACGCTCCTCAGGAAAGAGAGTGTCGGCTCGCTCCAATAGGCATTCGTCCCGTCGACGGCGAGCGCCTCCGACACGTTTTCTCCCGTCGCGAGCGCGACAGGAGTGCCGCCGTCCACCGGGACAGTCATGATCTCTCCGCCTGTATCGTTGACCCAGTAGACGTTCGTGCCCTCGATGGCGACGGCTCCGGGGAATCCCTGTCCGGTGGCGAGGCGCACGAGGCATCGACCGGCAGACGTCACGGAGCCATTACAGGCGACGACGCCCCCATCCGGCGTCCCCTTCACCCCGCCGCTGGCCCCTCCGCCGCTCCCGCCTCCGCCCCGTCCGCCGGGGGCGCCGCCCGAGCCTCCCGTTCCGGGGCCGGATTTAACACCACCGCCGCACCCCGCGAACGCCGTCGCGAGGGCGATGACCCAGTATAGCCCGACCTGACGCATCCTGGCCGTTCCCTCTCGGCTCGTTCTAGACCGGCGGCTCTTCTATCGCAAATCTCTTACCCGAACGACTTCTGCAATTCGTCCAGCGCAGCCTTGCCCGGAGCTCGAACGAGTCCGACAGAAGCGAGTGATGACGGTGCTCGACGGAGGGAGACTCGCCTCCTCAATTTGAAACGACAGAGCGCTCACGGCACAGCATGTCCGGAGTCTCCTCAGCCGGTCGCCGTCTGCGCGGTCAGCACCGGTGTGTCGAGAACATCGCGAACTTTCGCGCTCAGCGATAGAGGAGTGAACGGCTTCTGCAGGAATGGCGTCCCTTCGACAACGATACCGTGCCGTACGATCGCTTCGTCCGCATAGCCGGACATGTACAGCACCCGCAAGCTCGGTCGAACCTTCGCCAGGCGATGAAACAGCAGCGGGCCGTCGGATTCGGGCATTACCACGTCGCTGAGGAGAAGATCGATCTGTCCGCTGAAATGGTCCGCCACTCGGATGGCCTCTTTGGGATTCTCAGACTCTACGACGTTGTAGCCGCTACGTTCCAGACTCAATCGCGCCAGCCGGCGTACGGCCTCGTCGTCCTCCACAAGAAGGATCGTCTCGGAACCACCGTGATCGACCGCGGACGCAATGGCCAATCCGGCCGCGACCGAAGCGACTGCCTCCATCTGGGGCAAGTAAATCTTGAAGGCTGTGCCGTGTCCGGGCTCGCTATAGACCCAGATATCGCCGCCGCTTTGTTTGACGATTCCGTAGACGGTCGCGAGGCCCAGGCCCGTGCCTTTGCCTACCTCCTTCGTCGTAAAGAATGGTTCGAATATCCGTTGGCTAGTCGCTTCATCCATTCCGACACCCGTGTCGCTGACCGCGAGCATTAGATAGTCACCGGGGGTGACTGGAAGATGATGCTTGCGATAGTGCTCGTCTAACCTGACGTTGGAGGTCTCAATCGTCAGCTTCCCGCCGCGCGGCATGGCATCGGCGGCATTGACGACCAGATTGACAACAAGCTGTTCGAACTGCGTCGGGTCAATCCTGAGCGTTCCGACGTTGGGTTCGAGGGACAATACGAGATCGACGTGTTTGGCGACCAGTCTCCTCAGTAGCGGTTCCATGTCGGTGACGAGCTCGTTGAGCTTTAGCAAGCGAGGCTGCAAGACCTGCTTGCGACTGAATGCCAGGAGTTGCCGCGTGAGACCGGTCGCTCTATCTCCTGCCTTTTTGATTTCGGCGACCTCGATGTACGACGGATCGGCAGGGTCTAGCTCCTCCAGCAAGATCTCGCTGGAGCCGAGAATCACCGTGAGGAGATTGTTGAAGTCGTGGGCCACGCCGCCCGCGAGCTGACCGAGCACCTCCAGCTTCTGCGCCTGCCGAAGTTGCTTTTCGAGCTGGCGTTGCTCGGTGACGTCGCGCCCAATCATCAGAACCAGTCGCTCACCCGCGACGCTGATAGCTGTGGTCGAAAAGTCCATGAGAACGTTTGATCCATCGCGCGTCACGATCTCGATGCAGGGTGATCGAGTTGCATTCGAGGCAACCGCGCGGTCCAGTTCGCGGGCGTTCTCGTCATCCGTGCTGGCGGCCGCAAGGTCGCGGACGGGTCGTCCGACCAGCTGTACGCGGGAGAAGCCGGCGATGTCCACCCACCGCTGATTTACTTCCCGAATGACGCCCTCTGCGGTGAGAACGGCAATGGCATCGTTGGCGCTCTCTAGCAGCGTCCGGTACCGCTGCTCCGATGCCGTGAGATTGACGACGGACTGTCGGAGCTCCGCCTCGCGCGCGTCGACCTCGCCTTCGAGTATGTGGCTGTACTTGGCGTAGTGGTCCCCATACGCCTTTAGACGCAGTAGATTTCTGACTCGCAACAGCAGCTCGTCACGATTTACGGGTCTCGCCAGAAAGTCGTCAGCGCCGGCGGTCAGTCCGAGCATCATGGCCTCGCGATCGTCCAGCGCGGTGATCATGATGATGGGAATGGGCTTCGTGGCGAGGTTGTCCTTGATCTGCTTCGCAACCTGGTAGCCGTCCATTTCCGGCATCTTGACGTCGAGGAGCACGAGGTCCGGCTCTTGCTCTGAGATCGCAGCCAGGGCCTCCGCGCCGCTCGCGGCTGTAGCTAGAAGGTAGCCCTCCGGCGCGAGCATTACATCTAACAGCCGTCTGTTGTCGGGCTCATCGTCCACGATCAGAATGCGCGCTGGGCGATTCAGACCGCCGAAGCTCGGGTTCATCGTGAAACCAACGACGGCGTGTTTGTGGGCAAAGGCATGTGGCGTTGACCTCGGCGAACCTGGTCGCCCTCGGCGGAAAAAACAACTGTGTCTTATAGGGACGAACCTCCGCGAGGGAAGGCATGGTGTTTGATAAAGAGAGAGAAGTTTTCGGAGAAGCCGTGTTGGATAGGCATGCGGTTGCCCGCACCCCAAAAGTGGTGCGGCCGCGGGTCTTTCTATCGTGTAGGGAGGCTCACCACACGGGCGGCCGATCCGTGATCTGCGGGCGCTCGCCGCAGGGGAGACTCGCCTCCATCAATTTGAAACGATTGGATCGAATATCGTTTCAAACGGGCTTTTCGGAAAATAAAACCTAGATATTTCGTGGAGATGAACGGGATCGAACCGTCGGCCTC
>CAYTTF010000015.1:0-28467 GCA_964440665.1 uncultured Myxococcales bacterium
ATTCTGGAAGCGGGCGTCCTCGCCTGGTACAACTACGCCCGCTTCCAGAATCCCTTCGAGTTCGGGCACCGGTTCCTGGCCGTGCAATGGCAGGAGAGGATCTTTCGCTTCGGCCTCTTCAACTACCACTTCTTGTCGCGCAATCTGGCGGCAGCGCTGGTGCTTCTGCCGCGGATCATGGCGCGCTACCCCTACGTCAAGATCAGCCAACACGGCATGAGCATGCTCGTTACCTCACCGAATCTCGCCTACACCGTGATGCCGCAGGAGCCGAGCCCGCTGACAAAGCCGCTCTGGATCACCATCGCGGTCGCCGCTCTTCCGCCGCTGCTCTATCAGAACTCCGGCTACATCCAGTGCGGCTACCGCTTCAGCCTCGACTTCATGGTCTATTTCATGGTGCTGCTGGCGATCGGCAATCGCCCGCTCACGAGGCGGTTTCGCGGCTTGGTGGTGGTCGCCTTCGCGATCAACCTCTTTCTCGCGATCACCTTCGACCGCTACGGAGAGTTTTCCTACGACGACAGCTTCTTCCCAAACGGGAACAACTGAGACCGTCCCGTCTGCGGACGCTAGGCCGCCTCCGGGCGGCACGGCGTCGGGCATGGTTCGCTTCGCTCACCGTTGCCTTGCGGCAACGCCCTCCTAGCGTCCGCGCATGTGGAAGCCGCCGCCACCACCGCCGCGAAAGCCGCCGCCGCTCCGGGGAGCCGAATACGACGGTACCGATCCACCGCGCCAACCACCTTGATAGGCAGGGCTGGCCGGGGCCGCTCCGCGCCAGCCGCCCTGCGCTGCGCCTGCGGGTGCCCCGCGCAAGGGCGCTCCGCCCGCCGGCGCGCCGCGCCAAGCTCCACCCGCCGCCGCTCCGCCGCGCCAGGCGCCGGCCGCCGCTGCACCCTGCGCCGGTCTCCAGCCCGCTCCAGCCGACGGTGGCACCCGCGTGATGGCGGGAGCGGCGCGATAGCCGCCCGAGAAATAGCGACCGCCCGCATAGAACCTCGGGTAGTAGCTCCGGTAGTAGAACGAATAAAACGGCCAGTACGCCCAGAAGAACGGATCGTAGGGCCCGTTCCAGTAATACCAGGGACCGACGACCGTGAAGTACGGCGACCAGGGGCGCCACCAGTGGGAGTGCGGCCCGACCATGAAACACCAACCTCCGCCGTAGGTGTCCGCGATCGGGTGGGCGCCGTAATAGCTGTACACCTGCCCGGTGTACCCGAAGTCATGGGGGTCGCCGATGAAGTAGTAGCAGCCGTTCTGATACGAAAAAAGGCGGAGATCGAAGGGCGCGTACGTGTGCACGTGCGGCGACTGAGTCGCTTCCCATCCGCCCCCCGGCGCCGGGTGTGGCCCACCGAAGCAGTAGCCGCCACCCGCGACGGGAACGGCCGCCGCCTGTACGCTTGGCGGAATCGGATAGTCCTGTTGCGGCGCTGCGGGCGGAGCCGGCTGCGCGGCCTCGGCGGGTGGCGGCGGGGGAGGTGCCTCGGCCTCCGCTGCTCGGGCGAATCCCGCCCCGATCCCTACGAGGCCAACCCATCCGATGGATGCAAACAGTGAGCTCGAAAGACGCATGACGACCCTGCCAGATTAAGCAAGCGGCGCGCCCGCGCGCGACGCCCCGAAAACCCCGAAATTATAGCACCGCGGCTGCCGAATCCCGGCCAACCCGTGCCCCTCGTTCACAGCGTGCGGTTGCGAGGCTACCTCTTTCGTCCTACCTTCTTCGCCCATGTCGATCGAGACCGAGCTCAACGAACAGCTCAAGCAAGCGATGCGCGCCAAGGATGCCCAGGCGGCGAACTGCATCCGGATGATCAAGACCAAGCACATGGAGCGCCGCACCGCGGCCGGCTTCAAGGGGCCACTCGACGACAGTCTCTGGCTGGATGTGGTTGCCTCCTACCAGAAGCAGCTGCGCAAATCGCGCGAAGAGTATGCCGCCATCGGAGCCCGCGGCGCGGAGGCCATCGCGCAGATCGATTTCGAGATCGGTTTTTGCGCGCGATTCCTACCCAAGGCGGCCTCTGACGACGAGGTGCGTGCGCTCGTCCGGGAGGCCGTCATGCGCCTCGGTGCCTCCGATCCGAAGCAGGCCGGGCGGGTGGTGGGTGAGCTCATGAAGGCGCACAAGGGGAAGCTGGACCCGTCCGCCGTCAAGCGAATCGTGGACGAAGAGCTCAAGGCGCCTGCGGGCTGAACGCGCCGCGGCCCGCCCTCACGCGATCGATTCGGGATCGGGGGATTCGGGACCTAGGGTTTGGATATGCGCGGTGAGGTCGGGGGGCAGGGGGCTCTCGACGGTCACCGGCTCCCGCGTGACGGGGTGCGGGAAGGTCAACCGATGCGCGTGGAGCGCGTGGCGGGCCAGGCCGTCGAAGTGGGCCAGCAGCTCCGGGGTCACGCCTTCCTCGCAGGACCGCATGAAGAGGGCTTCGCCCGCACCATAGAGCTTGTCACCGACGATGGGGTGGCCGAGCGCCCGGAAATGCGCCCGGATCTGGTGCTGGCGGCCAGTCTCGGGGCTCGCCTCACAGAGCGCGTGCGCGGGGAAGCGCCGCAAGACGCGGAAGCGGGTGACCGCCGGCAATCCGTTTCCTTCGCCCGCGGGTCCCATCATGATCCGCGATTTCGTGTCGAGAAGTCGCAGCGGCAGATCGATCCGTCCCGCGTCGGGGGGATGCCCCTTGACCAGCGCGAGGTAGGTCTTCTCGATCGCGCGCCGGGCAAAGGCGCGGGTGAGGAAGCTTGCGGCATCGTGCCCGCGCGCGATCAGCAAAACGCCTGAGGTCTCGCGGTCGATGCGGTGCGCGACGTCCATCCGCTGGCCGGGATAGCGCTCGCGCAGCAGCGCCGTCAGGGTGTTGCGCCAGAACTTTGCGGTCGTGTGCATGGGCAGCCCGGCCGGCTTGTCGATGCACAGGACGCTGGGGTCCTCGTAGAGCACCTCGAAATGGCGGGGAACGTCGGGCTCGATCGGCGCCGGCCGGCGCAGCCAGATCGTCTCGCCAGCGCGCACCGGCGCGGCCGGGCGCACCGTTCGTCCGTCGGAGAAGAAGATCTGATCGCCGATGATCGATTGGATGCGGGTGCGCGAGAGGCGTCCGATCCGTCGCTTGAGAAAATGATCCAGCCGCCAGCCGGCGCATTCGGAAGGGACGAGAATGTCGAGCTCGATGACGTCCGGCCCGCTCGGCAGCGTCGGGAGAATCGGCAGCAGGCGCGAGCTCGGCAGCGGCGGCAAGCTCGGCCCGCTCGGCAGCATCGGATCGCTCAGAGCTTGTTCTCTTCGCGTCTGGCCCGGCGCAGCGCGTTCGCCTCATCGAACCGGCGCGCGCCTTCGATCAGCAAATAGGTGGTGGAGGCCTGGATCTCGTCCACGCCACCGATGTCGCCGGTCAGGAAATCGAAGGATCCATTGGTCCAGTTCAGCGCCTCATAGACCGCCGCCGTTCCCGAGAGGCGCGGCTCTTCGGTGTCGGCACGAACGATCCGGCCCTTGCGCAGAAAGAGCCGAGCCGTTCCCTGTATCCGTTCGACCAACAGGATTCCCGTCTTTCGTTCCATCTCGAGGACCACCAGGATACTCGATAGGCCAATCTGATCGACCTGGCCGCGGATGGCCGACAGCGGTCTGTGGCCGGACGACGGCTTGATCGAGCCCGAGTCGGCGGACGGCGCCGGCGACGGAACGGGCGATGCGCCAGGTTTGGAGAGTGTGGAAAGGCCGATCAGAGTCTGCACGGGTGGAGCTCCCAGAGAGGTAACGATCGCCCGTTCGAGATCTTCCACGCGGAAGGGCTTGCGCAACCGCTGATCCTTGGGGCCCGCGCCCCGAATTTCATTCGAGGAATCGAGGACCGACAGCAGGAACACGATCGGCGTGTCGGCGCATGCGGGCAAAGTGCGCAGGCGCTCCCACCAGGACCAGCCGTCGATCGCGGGCAGCGAGACCGAGGTGAAGATCAGGTCGGGGCGAACCTTGGAAGCGACCGCGAACGCCCCCGGCGCATCGCCGGACAGGCTCACCTGATACCCGCGCTGGCCGAGCGCACTGGCGACGCTGCGCTGAATCCAGGGATCATCGTCGACCACCAAAATCCGCCCCAGCGTCACGGCTTGTTCCCCCGATTCAGCCCTTCTCTATTGTGCCAGCGCGGGAGCTTGTCGCCAGATTCTGCGTCGGGCCGGACGCTATTCGTCGTCTGGGTTGCGGTCCCAGCGCCAGTTTCCGCGTTCGCGCTCCTCGGGCTTGGGGCGCGTCGACTTCTTCTTTTCGGGCCGCTCACGGCGGGGCGGCAGGTCGGGACCCCGGCCGGCGCCGGGGCCGGCGCTGCGGGTGTCGAATCCGGGCGGTCTGAACCCGCCCGGGCCGCGGGGTGGGCCAAAGTCACGCGGTGGGCCGCCGGGCCCGCCCGGTGGCCGCGGCCCCCCAAAGCCGCCCGGTCCGCCCGGGCCTCCGGGGCCACGTGGCGGTCCACCGGGTCCGCTGGGTCCCGGTGGCCGCGGTCCTCCAAAACCTCCGGGGCGGGGCGCCGTCCCGAAGCCGCCGGCCGGCCGCGGCCCAGCCGGCTTGGCCTGTGCCTCCTCTACGATGATCGGCCGTCCCTGCAGGATCCGCCCCGAGAGCTTCTCGATCGACGCCTTGGCGCCGTCGTCGGTCATCGTTTCGACGAAAGCGAACCCCCGCGGCCGCGTCGTCTCTCTGTCGAGAGCGACGCGGACGCTGCGAACTTCGATTCCTTCGCCGGTGAACGCCTCGCGAAGCTCTTGCTCGGTGACGTTATAGGAGAGATTGCCGATGAAAAGTCGAGTACCCATCCATCTTCCTGGTGCGGGCCCGTGCGGGAGATCCCCTTGTTAGGACGCGGGGCGGTTGACCCGATCCCTCAGCTCCTTGCCGGCTTTGAAAGTGGGCACCTTGCGGGCCGCGATCTCGATCGGCGCGCCCGTTTGTGGATTGCGCCCGGTGCGGGCGGCGGATTCGCGGACCGCGAAAGCGCCGAACCCACGCAGATCGATCCGCTCGCCTTTCGAAAGTCCGTCGGCGATGGCTTCGATCAGCGCATCGATGGTGGTCTCCACCTGCGGTCGGGGCAGGTTCTTCTGCTGCGCGATGACATCGACCAGATCAGCCTTCTTCATGAGCGTCGTTTTCTCCTTTGTTCCTGATTTGCGGGTCCGCCGAAACTGCGCAGCTCCTGAGCCGGTTAAAGATAGTGCCTTCGCTTCGACAAGGTCAAGGAGCGACCAGAACGCTCGTACAGGCGCGGCATCGGCGCGCGGCCACGGGGACCATCTCCAGGCACTCCGGACAGGCTCTGGTCATGGCCGGGGCCTCGCCGGGCTTGGGGACCAGGCGGGCGGCGCTGACGACCTTGACCATCACCAAGAAGACCACGAAGGAGACCACCAGGAAGTCGACGACCGTCCCGATGAGGTCCCCCAGTCGAAAGTGGAGCGGCGTCACGTCCCATTTGCGCCAGTCTCCCTGCGGCACCACCCAGTTGACGAGCGGCATCACGACATCGGAGACCAGGGCGGTCACGATCTTGCCGAACGCGCCGCCGACCACCACCGCGATGGCCAGATCGACGACGTTTCCCTTGTTGATGAAGTCCTTGAACTCGCGGAGCAATGGCACAACGGGCGGAGAGTAGACCGAGAGACCCTCCGAGCCAAGGCGAGATCAGGAAATGAGACCCGGCGGAAGACCCTGGGAACCGAGGTGGTGTACCTTCCCCGGAGATGAAAGGTTTCATGCTCGGCCTGGTGGTCGCGGCCCTGTCCTTCGGCGGCTACGTCTACTGGAAAGAGGGGCAGCGCCCGGTGGCGCCCGCCAAGGTGGCGGCCGACGCCGGCGCGCCGGTCAAGGAGGCGCGTGAGAAGAAGAAACGCCGGCGACACGGCGCGATGCGCGTCGCGCGAAACGAAGGTGCGGGATCGCCTTCCGCGGGCGCTGCCCCGCGCGCGCCCGCGCCCCCACCGCCTATCGAGAACGAGCCGGAACCGATCAAGCTGTCCGCGACCGATCTCAAGCTGGTCAGCCAGGGAGACGATCTCTCCCGGCCGGACGTGATCCACATGGGCGACGCGACCGATGTCAGCGGCTCGCGCGAGCTGACCCAGGACGATATCGACGCCCGCTTTCGCGCCAAGGAGGAGACGATCTTGAGCTGCATCTCGCGCGCGCGTCCGGATGAGGAGACGTATGTCCCCGGACGGGTGACCGTGAAATTCCGCATCCAGCGCACCGGCAACGTGCGCGGCGTGCGCGTCGAGGCGCCCGCGATCCTGCAGCGCGGGGGGCTCACGGGCTGCGTGAAGGGCGTCGTCGGGGGCATCCGCTTTCCCCCCTCGAACGGCAGCCAGGTGGTCTCTTATCCTTTCTCGCTGACATAGCGCGCGTGGTCGATGATGGCGCGGGCGGCCTGCACCGGGGCGAGGTCGGGGCGGCCGAGGGTGATGAGCGCGGGCGGCATGGCGGGCGTGGCGCGCAGGCGCTGGGCGGCTTGCCGAATCTCTGGCGGAAGCGTGGCATTTTCGGAGAGCGCCACCACGTGCTCCATGTAGCTGCGACCGGCCGGATCGTCGGGCTTGGCGATCAGGACCGCGTTCCAAGCCATTCCGGCGGCGCGCCGCGCGTGCGTGACGCCGGGGCGCGCGGCCCGGCGCGCCAGCGCCGCTTCCGCATGCGCAAGCTCGGTCTCCGCGGCCGCCAGCCACTCGACGGCGGTCAAGCGATGGAGCCAGTGCGCGGGATCGGGACCGGGCACGGTCAGGTCCAGGTCGGAATCGCTTTTTCGGCGCGTGCGAGATCCTCTTCGGTGTCGATCTCGCGCCAGCGGCCGTCGATGAAGAGCGGACGCAGCGTCACCCCGCGGGCGGGCAGCGCGTTGAGACCGTCGCTGAGATAGGCCTGGTTGAGGCTGGCGGCGGCCCCGAACGGCGCCCCACGGCCCTGCGCGAGCGCGTCGTGCCAGACGGCGCCCAGGGTCGCCGCGCCTTCGGGGGAGAAGCGCGCCAGGCCGATGAACTCACCCGCGGCGTCGTCGGCGCTGACTAGGCGTTTGCCCACGCAGGTGACGGCCGCGGCGGCGCCGCTCCCCTCCACGTGGGCCAGCTCCGCTTCGCTCACCGGGTGGAGTATTCGCCCTTCGTATGCCTCGCGCCAGCGGCGGTCGACCACCAGCGTGACCGGACCGGTCGCCTCGGACAGGGCGCGCGCATGCTCGGGCGCAAACACGATGTCGGAGTAGGAGAACAAGAAACCGTCCCGCATTTCGCTCTCGGCGAAGAACAGCGAGGTGAGGATGTTGTTCTCCGCCCAGTCGGGGTTCTCCACGAAGCGGAGCGGCGGACCGTTCGGTGGCGCCGCGATCAAGTCACCGCGGTAGCCGCGCACGACCACGACGTCGTCGACGCCCGCGGCGCAGAGCGCGTCGAGCTGGCGGTGCAGGATCGCGCGACCGGCCACCTTGACCATGCACTTGGGAATCGCATCGGTCTCGACACCGAGACGACGCCCCCGCCCGGCGGCGACGATGATCGCCTTCATCGTCCCCGTCCGAGCGCGCGCGCGATCGAGAGCAACGCGCGCGCCGCGTAGGCGGCGTTCATCGCCAGGTAGGCGTGCAAGAAGAGATCGATCCGATTGGCGAGCGCGACGAACAGGATGTAGCTCGGGTAGTGGACGACGAAGCGGCCGATGCTCTCCACCACGGCGAGCGGCGAGCGGCGCGCCGGCGCGGCCGCAGCTGCGGCGAAGCCTTCGCCGTAGTCGCCGGCGCCCTGCCGCACGGCGGCTCCGGTCGCCGCGGCGTACTCCGGGCGGCGCATGAAGGTGGTCAGGCTGATCGCGCCCGCGACCACTACCAGCCCGCCCAGCCCTTCCAGCAAGAAGCGCGCATCGTGCGCGGGCGACCACAGACGCACGCCCACCGCCGCCACGAGCGCGAAGGCCTTGAGCTCGTCCATCAGGAAATCCAGGTGAGCGCCCACCGGCGACGAGGTTCCTTTGAGGCGGGCGAGCTGGCCGTCGGCGCAGTCGAGGACGTAGGAGATCTCCAGAATCACCGCCCCCCCACAGAGCGCGCCCCAGCCGGGTCGGAACGCCATCAGGGCGGCGCCCGCCAGGAACACCGCCAGCGTCGCCAGCGTGATCTGGTTCGGCGTCACGCCGGTCCGCGCGAGCGGAACGATCACCACCGCGGCCAGCGGGCGTGCCACGAACCGATTCCAAAGGATGTCCTTGGGCTTGCGCGTCCGCCGGTAGGCGTCAACAACAGCCGCGAACATCTAACTCAGTGCGCGAGGATGCCGTAGACCTGATAGACGCCGAGCAGGATGAGGCCGAACACGAACCCGACGCCGACGTAGGTCCAGATCGGTGTTTCACGCTGTGGCTTGCGCTGCTTTTCGGGCGCCGTCCGCGCCGCCTCCGCCTCGGGGCGTTTGCGGCCCTCGGAGCGCGCGTCGAATCCCGGCCGTGTGGTCGGCTGCGGCTCGCTCGGTTCCAACGTCGGGGCCACGACCGGCGCCGCCGCCTCTGCCGTTGGCGCCGCGGCTCCGGCCGCCGGCGGGATCACCGCAGGTCCTGGGACCTCGACCTTGCGTGCGCCCGTCTTTCGATCGACCTTGGCCGTCTCGGTCCGGGCCGAATCGCCCTCGGGTGTTTGGACGGGCGCTCCGGGCTCCGCCGCGTGCGTCGAAGGCGTCATGCCCGACACGAATCCGTCCGGAGCGTTCGGTGCGGGGACGCCGAAGATCGTCTTGGTCGCGCTCGATCGCTGCGCGGCGAGCGGCGAGGGCGTCTGCGAGGGGGCGACGCCGGGCGGGGTGACCCGGGCGGTCGGTGGCGGGACGACGGGCATCGGCGTCGACGCGCGCGGGGCCGCGGGCTGCGCGGGGGCGGGGGTCTTCGGTTGGGCGGCCGGCGGTTGTGCGGCGGCGGAAGTGTTGGCGGCCTTGGCGGCCTCGGCCGCCACCCTCACCGCCTCGGCGGCGGCGCGGGCCTTGGCGAGCTCGGCGACCGGCATGCCGAACATGGTCTTGGTCGCGCTCGCCTGGCGTGCTGCCTGCGCCGAGGCTGCCGGGATCGGCGCGGGCGCGGGGGTCTGGGGCTTTGCCCGCTTGGGCGCGACGTCGGGGAGCTTGATCACCGGAACCACCAGCCGGTAATTGCCGGATGACCACTGCATCACCTCCGCGAGGCGCTCGGGCGCGTCGATGCCGCCAACGGTGACGCCGCTGATCTCGCCCCGCTTGTACTCGACGCGCGCGTTCTCGTTGCCGCGCCAAACGTCGATCGCGCAGGTGATGACGTAGTCCTCGCAGTAGCGCATGAGGTGCGCGAGCGCGCGGCCATCGAGTGTTCCGGCCTCCGGCCCCGGCACGATCAGATTGCCGTCGATGGGGTTGGGCAGCCGCTGGTCGAGGCGAAAGCGCGTCGACTTGAGCGCGTGCAGCTTGTCGAGCGCGTCGTCGGTCGACTTGCCGTCGAAGAACGCGTCGGAGACGCCGCCGGCCAGGAGATGGACCTCGCCAGCGACCGCATCGCCGGTGGCGGCAAGGACCTCGACGCGCGCCGAGAGCGCGGGCCCACTCAGAAGAGCGATCAGATCATCCAGATCTCCGCCGCGCCACTCGATGGCGGCCTTCGTCCCTTTGGCGTCGACGGCCTTCGGTGCGTCCCCGTCGGCAGATTTCGGGAGCAAGGGCCCTCGACAGATCGGACAGACGAGGCCGGTCGCTCCGTCTGGAGCGTCGAAGCTGAGCTGGCAAGTACTGCAAACGACCTGCATCCGGGTCCTCCGCCGATTATCCCGCCCCCGCGCGGCGCGCGGGTTCAGAAGCGCTTTTTTCGACCATATCCGGTCCGATGTCCATGTCAGAGATCAAGAGCCCGTGCCCGCGCCGCCGCCGCCGGCCGCGCCCCCGGCACCACCCGAGCCCGCGGTGCCAGCCTGTCCGGCGGCGCCCCCGGTGCCAGCCGTGCCGGCCGTGCCGGCCGTGCCAGCCGTGCCCGCAGTTCCTGTCGTGCCAGTCGTGCCGGCAGCTCCACTCGAGATCGGCACATCGGTCGAGTCGGTATCGGCGGTGGTGTCGCTGGCCGCGTCGGTCACCGGCGCGACGAAATCGGCGCCCAGGGGGGTGCCCAGGTTCTGATCGACCGGGCTCGAGGATGAGCAACCGCCCGCCAAGGTGCCCCCGACCAACGCCGCAGCGAGGACCCCGGTCCATCCGAAATGCATCGAACGCGCCACCGCGGTCGACCGTAGCAAGGCGATCGCGCCGCCGCAACTCTGCTTCGCGGGCGTCGGGTCCGGCGGGTGCTCGGCGCCGGAAGGCGGGGCGGTCGGCGCCGGAAATTGCTAGGGGCGCGCCGCCCGCGCGAGATATCTTCCCGCTCCATGGTCGAGCGCGTATCTGCGGGTCGTCGTTTGGGAGCCGGTGTGGCGTCGGTGGTATTTCTGAGCTTGCTGGCGTCGTGCGCGGGGAAGCAGCCGCCGCCGCAAACGGCCACCAACGCGGCGAACGCACCCGCCAAGCCACCGGCGGGACCCGAGGTGGGACCCCCAGTCACCTTGCTGCCCGCGGTGACGGCTCGGCCGCTCTTGTTGGTCTCGGTTTCGATCGGCTCCTTCGATCGCTTGCTGGAAAACGGCGTTCGCCTGGCGGGAGAGGCGGTGCCGCTCCCGATGACGGCGGCGGGACTTCGCGACATGCTGTTTTCGCAGGCGGGGCTCCCGCCCGAAGTCGCGGCCGACATCGATCTCGCCAGTCCGAGCGGTGCCGCGGTGGTCGCCCTCGACGACAAAGGGGCCACCGGCGCGGTTCTGGCTGTGCCGGCGCGGGGTCCGGCCGAGGCTGAGAAGCTCATCGATGCGCTGGGCAAACGGGTGATGACCCGCGGGCCGGTCACGCTGGTCGAGAACGGCACCAAGTCGCATGGCTGGGTCTTTCGAGCGGGGAACGTGGTGGTCCTGAGCGATGAGATCGAGGCCCTCACGCGCGGCGCGATGCTGGCGCTGGAGGCGCGGCACGCCGGCCCCGACGACGTCACGACCACTATCTATCCGGAGTCCGTCGCGCGCGCGCACGGGACCGACGTCAAGAGCGCGATCGCGGCGGTCATCGAGCAGGCGCGCGCGGCCCAGCAGGCGGGTAGCGGGATCGAGATGGGAGATGGCTATTTCTACGAGACTGCCGCGAAGATGCTGGGGCTCTTCGGCGATGCTGAGCGGATCGAGGTCGGTCTTGCGATCGACCCGGGCAGGGGCCTGAAGCTGCTGGCGCGACTCTTCTCGCGGCCGGGGAGCGCGCTCGAGGCCACCGCCCGGCAGGTGATGCCCTTCGAGATCGATCCGGCCGTGCTCGGAGGCTCGGGACCTCGTTTCGTCGTAGGCGCGATGAGCATGGGGGCGCTCTGGCGCGACATCCTCGGTCACTACCGGCAGCGGCTCGCGGCCGACAAGGGCAAGGGTGTCGCCGCGGCGCTCGCCTATTACGACGCGCTGCTGGCGGGGCAGTCGGGTCAGCAGTCGGGCGCGGTCTGGCTCCTCAAGGACGCGCCCTTTTTCACCGGCGCGTTCTCGACGCCGCTCAAGGACGCCGCCACCGCGACCAAGGTCGGCACCGCGCTGGGACGCATGGACGCGGCGGCCATGTCGGCGCTCATGCGCGCCCAGCTGGGGGCGACGACCTCATTCTTCGACCTCACGTCCAAGCGCGAGACCGTCGGGAAGGTCAAGGCGATGCACGTGCGGATGACGATCAAGAAGGGTCTGCTCACCGATACCTGGAAGCGGATCTTCGGCACGGGGTTCGACGTCTATCAGGGCATCTCGGGCAGCCGGATGGTCGGCTCTTTCGGTCGGGACGCGCGGGCGCGCCTCACCGCGGTCGCCGCCGCCAAGGCGCCGCCCAACGAAACCAGCGGTCCGTTCGTGGAGGCACGCGCCGCCGCGAAGGGGCGCGATGCGTTCTACTACACGGATCTCGCGCCGGTGCTCGGCCTCATCGGGGTCTTCAGCTCCGACGTGCGGGCGGCAGCGCTGGCGCGGATGGGGAGCGGACCGATCCCGCTCATCTTCACGGCCGGCGGTGACGGCGTCGGGAAGATTTGGACGATGGAT
This sequence comes from uncultured Myxococcales bacterium, assembly GCA_964440665.1. Lineage (GTDB taxonomy): Bacteria > Myxococcota_A > Polyangia > Fen-1088 > Fen-1088 > JADGRB01. The sequence continues at coordinate 12,144 of CAYTTF010000015.1, forward strand.
CTGAGCCTGCCGGTCGCGGCGTTCAAGTCGATCGGCAGCCTGGTGGCCGCCGGCATGTCCGCCGCGAGATAGCCGGGACCGCGCCGGACCCGCGATCAGAGGCTCTCGAGCAGGGCCCGGACTTCCGTCTCGGCGGGTTTCCCGCGCGGCGTGTAGCTGGTGGATCCGGCGCCGCCGTAGCCGTACCAGTTCCAGATGTAGACGCCGTCCAGCGAAGGCGCGCCGGTCCAGGCGCGGCGGAAGGCGGCGAAGCCCCGGCGTTGCTCGTCCGGATCGGGCAGGCCGCCCCGGCCTTCGTCCCAGGGCGCCGCGGTCGCGCCGGTGCGCGAACGGTAGCCGAGCTCGGTGAAGATGAAGGGCTGCGTGCGGTCGGCGCGCCAGGCTTCGATCTGGTGGCGGACCCGCTGCCAGCTGCCCTCCAGCGCGGCGTCGCTGGCGCTCACGGTGGCCTCGCGCAGATTGAAGTAGGCCGAGATGCCTTCCTCATCCACGAGGTCGAAGAGGCGCGCCTTGTCGTAGTGGTCCCAGTTGGCGGAGTAGACCAGCTTGCCCGAGTAAACGGCGCGGATGCGCTCGACGATCGGCCGCCAGTGCGCGAGATCCTCATCGAGCGACGAAAGCTCGCTGCCGATCACCAGCCGCTTGGCACCCGTGATCGCGGCGACGCCGGCCAGGTCGCCCAGCGCGTCGCCGTAGCTGCGGAACCAGGCGTCGCGATCGCGCGGCGCCAGCGTGCCGCGCCACTCGCCGGCGCGGGGCGCCGAGAGCCGCAGGATCGGAAAGATCATCACCTGGAGGCCGTCGCGGCGGGCGGCGCGCGCCGTCTCCGCCAGGGCCTCCAGCGTCGGGGAGTAGCGGGTGTCGAGGCGGATGTCATGGCTGCCCCCGTCGGTCTGATAGAGCGGAACCACCAGCGCGACGTGCGTCGCACCGAGCGCCACGATCTCGGCGAGCAACGGCCCGTACGAGAAGCTCACGTCCTCCGCGAACATGCCGAGCGCGACGCCGCGCTGGCGCTCGGCCGGCGGCGCCGGCGGCGGCGGCACGCCCATCGGCGGCAGCGGGGTGGTGCCGGGAGCGCGCGGCGGGGCGGCCTTCTCCGACCCGCCAACTGCGGCGAGGACCAGCGTCAGGCCCGCGGCGGCGAGACGTGTCACGGGATCAGCGCCCGCAGTCCCGGCCGGCGTTGCGCTTGGCCAGCTCATCCACCAGGGGCTCATAGAACGCCATCATCGCGCGCGGCGAGATCGGCTCGCCGGTGGCCTCCTTGATGACGGTCCGCCAGTCGCGCGTCGCGCCGAGCGACAAGATCCCCTTGAGAAAATTACCGACCTCCTTGCTGCCGGCGTAGTTGCAGGCGCGCACGTCCTGCTTGAGGATCTTGTTGCAGATGTGGTCGTGGAGCTGGAACTTGATGAGCGTCGCCAGCGCGTAGTCGTAGTACTGCGCCGGGTCGTCGTTGATGTGCGTCTTGGTGCACGCGTCGCAGAAATCGCCTTCTCGGCCCGCGGGCGGCACCACGCCCTGGAATTCGGCGACGTACTCCCACCACTTGTGCTGCCATTCGTCGGGCGGCAAGTCGGTCTCGTAGAGGTCCCGCTCGAAGTGGCTCATGGTGCCGGCCGAGAAGGGGAGAAACACGATCGAGTCCAGCGCCGACTGCAGCAGCCAGCCAGTCGGATCCGGCTCCTTCCCCGCCGGTATCACGCCCACCTTCACCAGATACGGCGTCTGCTGGCTGGCCAGCTTCGCCAGCTCGCCGATGCCCTCGTGAAACGCCCGGTTGGCGCCGTCCCGCAGCAGGTAGGGCACCTCCGGACGCGCGTACGACAGGAAGTAGTAGATGTGGCCGAGCTCGTGGTGCGCGGTTTCGAACCACTGGTCGTCGGCCTCGACGCTCATGAGCGATCGAACGTCCTGCGCGCGATCGATGTGCCAGGCCGAAGCGTGGGCGTTCTTCTTGCGCGCGACGCCCGGCGGCACGGGGTAGAGATCGGAGCGTTCCCAGAACGACGCGGGCAGCTTGGGAAAGCCGAGCGAGACGTAGAAGCTCTCGGCGCTCTTGACCATGCTCTCGGCCGAGGCGCCCTTGAAGAGCGGATCGAGGTTGGCGGCCTCGATGAGCCCGGGCCAGCTCTGCGCCCAGCGGTTGCCGATCCAGTGCGCCGGGATCAGGCGGGGCGGTGGACGCTTGAAGCGTGCGGCCAGGTCGTACTTGGCGAAGCAGTGCAGGGCGTCGAAGAGCGGCTTGGTCGTCGCGAGCGCGTCGTCGAGGAGCGCCATCATCTCGTCGACCGTCATGCCGTAGTCGGCGACCTGCAGAGCGAAGTAGGAACCATAGCCCATCTCGCGCGCGACCTGGTTGCGCAGCTTGACCAGCTCCGTCAGTCCCGGCTTGAGCGGACGGCCGATTTCCTTGGAGGCGTTCCAGACGCGCAAGCGCTCGCCGAGATCGCGCGACTTGCGCAGGATTTCGTCGATCTCGTTGGCGCTGGTGGGGCGCGCGCAACCCCCGCCCTTGGTCGACTGCAGGCAGAAGGTATAGCCGTCGAGGAGGCTCGACTGGTGCGCCTCCGCCTCGACGCGCTTGCCGACCACCTCGGGAATCGTGCCTGGGCTCTCGGCGGCGCCGAGCAGCAGCTTCTTGAGCTGGCGCGCCGTGGTCTCGTCGAGCTGCTTTTCGTTCTTGAGCAGCGCCTTGGTCTTTTCGATGATGAGCTTCGAACCGCCGAGCGCGGCCAGCGCCTTGTCCGCGCCCACCCGCTGGCCGGTGTGCTCGGGCGTGACGTCGGTGGCCGCCTGCCAGTCGGCCAAGTTCGCGCTCTGGGCGACTGGCGCCAGCAGGCTGGTCACGGTCGCGATGAAGGCCTCCGCCTCCTTTTCGGCCGCGGTCTGCTTGCCACCTTTCTTGCGCTCGGGCTTCTCCGTTCCCCCGCTGACGGCAGGGCCGGCACCCGCGACGATCACCGCGCAGGCAACCAGAACCCCGGCCCATCGAATCGAAGCTCGCATGTCGGAAACGTACCTCAAGGTATCGGCCATAGACAGTGAAGTGGGTGCGTGGTAACTGAGCGACCTCGCATGGCACGGTCACCGTCTGGCGGATTCGCCCTCCTGCTCGCCTGCGCGCTGGCCGGCCTCGGCTGCACGCAGAGCGTCGGCGGACGGTGCGTTCAGAACAGCGATTGCTCGAGCGGGCTTTGCTCGGTCAACGGCGTGACGGTGTCCTCCGGACGCTGCGAGTCCAACACCCCGACGACGCTCCTGGATGGGTCGAGCTCGGGCGGTGCCAGCGGGGCCGGTGGCTCGGGCGGGGCCGGTGGCTCGGGCGGCGCGGGCGGCTCCGGTGGCGCGGCTGGCTCGGGCGGGGCGAGCGGATCCGGTGGCGCGGGCGGGGGAAGCGGCTCCGGTGGCGTGGGCGGGGGAAGCGGCTCCGGTGGCGCGGGCGGCTTGGGGGGGGCGAGCGGCTCCGGTGGCTCGGGTGCCAGCGACGCCGCGGTCGATTCACATGTTAAGAGCGACGGCCACGCCGCCGACGCCCGGTCCGATCTGGGCGCCGACCGCTAGTCGCGGTCGTTGGGACTAGGCCGCGCCGAAGCGGACGTCCGAGATCTCGTACTCTCGCGTCCCTTTGCCGGTCTTGAGCGTGACCGACTCGCCGCGCTCGCGGCCGATGATGGCGCGGGCGAGCGGCGCGGAGATCGAGATCCGTCCCGCCTTGATGTCGGCCTCGTGATCGCCCACCACGGTGTAGGTGACTTCGTCGCCGCTGTCGGCGTCGGTCAGCTTGACGGTCGCGCCGAAGACCACCTTGGTCCCCGACAGCTTGGTGGGGTCGATGACCTCCGCCTGCGCCAGGATCGATTCGATGTCGCGCGAGCGCCCCTCGATGAACCCCTGCCGTTCCTTGGCGGCGTGGTATTCGGCGTTCTCCTTGAGGTCGCCGTGGGCGCGCGCCTCCTCGATGTCGAGCACGTTCTTGGGGCGCTCGACCTCGCGCAGCCGTTTGAGCTCTTCCCGGAGGGCCTGCTGCCCCTGCGGTGTCATCGGAAACTTTGCCATCACGCCCTCACCCTCTCTGGTATTCCTGCAGCGAGCGGACCTTCATTTTCCCGGCCCGCAGCTCGGCGATCGCGCCGACCGCGGCGCTCGCAGCCGACAGCGTCGTGTAATAGGGGATTCCGCGCAAGAGCGCGTTGCGGCGGATCGGGAAGGAGTCCTTGATCGCGGCCGCGCCCGAGGTGGTGTTGATGACCAGGTGGATGCCACCGTCGAGGATGCGGTCGACGCAGTGCGGGCGCCCCTCGCGAACCTTGTTGATCCGCTCGACCGCGATCCCGTGCTCGCGCAGCAGGCGGTGCGTGCCCACGGTCGCCAGCACCTGAAAGCCCAGATCGACCAGCCCCTTGGCAACGGCGACCGCGCCGGCCTTGTCGCTGTCCTGCACCGAGAGGAACACGCAGCCGCTGGTGGGCAGCTTGGTGCCGGCGCCGAGCTGGCTCTTGCCGAAGGCCGCCGCGAAGCTGGTGTCGATCCCCATCACCTCGCCGGTCGAGCGCATCTCCGGACCCAGGATGGTGTCGACCCCCGCGAACTTCGCGAAGGGGAAGACCGCCTCCTTGACCGCGACGTGCTTGGGCGTCACCTCTTTGATCCCCATCTCGCGCAGCGTGCGTCCCACCGAGATCCGGGCCGCCACCTTGGCGAGCGGCACGCCGGTCACCTTGGAGACGAAAGGCACCGTGCGCGACGCCCGCGGATTGACCTCGAGGATGAAGATGCCGCGGCCGTCGCGCGGCACGGCGAATTGGACGTTCATGAGGCCGCGCACCTCGAGCTCGCGGGCCAGGGCGCGGGCCTGGGTCTTGATGGTCTCCACCGTTTCGGGCGACAGCGAGTGGGGCGGCAGGCAACAGGCGGAGTCGCCGGAGTGAATACCGGCTTCCTCGATGTGCTCCATGACGCCGCCCACGATGACGTCCTGGCCGTCGGCCACCACGTCGACGTCGACCTCGATCGCGTCGGGAAGGAACTGATCGATGAGGATGGGGGCGTCCTCCTCGCCGGCGCGCGAGCTCAAGCTCTCGCGGCGCGAGGCCTCCATGGCGTTCGCCACGAAATGCGCCAGCCCCGATTCGTCGTGGACGATCTCCATCGCGCGCCCGCCCAGCACGTACGAGGGCCGCACCATCACCGGATAGCCGATCCGCCGCGCGATCTCGGTGGCCTCGCCCAGCCCCCGCGCGGTGCCCCAGGCCGGCGCGCGCAGCCCGAGCTTGGCCAGCAGATCTCCGAAACGCCGGCGGTCCTCGGCGCGGTCGATGGCGTCGGCGCTGGTGCCGAGCAGCTTGACGCCCGCGTTCATGAGCGGCACCGCCAGCCGCAGCGGCGTCTGCCCGCCGAACTGCACGATCACCCCCTCCGGCTTCTCGACGTCGATGATCTCCAGGACGTCTTCGCGTGTCAGCGGCTCGAAGTAGAGGCGATCGGAGGTGTCGTAGTCGGTCGACACGGTCTCCGGGTTGCAGTTGATCATGATCGTCTCGTAGCCGTCTTCGCGCAGCGCCTGGACCGCGTGGACGCAGCAGTAGTCGAACTCGATCCCTTGGCCGATCCGGTTGGGTCCGCCGCCCAGGATGACGATCTTCTTCTTGTTGGTCGGGCGAATTTCGTCTTCTACCGTTTCGGTGCCGGCGTTTTGGCCGGCCTGCTCCTCGAAACCGCTCTCGTAGGTGGAGTAGAGGTACGGGGTCTGCGCCTCGAACTCGGCCGCGCAGGTGTCGACGCGCTTGAAGACGGGGCGGATTCCGAACTTGAGGCGCGCCTGGCGGACCTGTTCCTCCGAGGTGCCGGTCAGTTTCATGATCCGGCGATCGGACATGCCGATCCGCTTGCGCCGCAGGAGGCCGGCGGCGTCCTCGAGCAGCGCGGCGCCCTTGGCCGCGCCTTCGATCTCGGTGTCGCGATCCTCGTCGGTCATCTGTTTCAGATGGCGGAGGAACCAGGGATCGATCTTGGTGAGCTGGTGGGCCTCGGCTTCCGTCAGGCCGACCCGCATCGCCTCGGCGAGCTGCCAGAGTCGATCGGGGTTGGGCCGCACGATCAGCCGCTTGAGCTCTTCCAGGGGGGGCGCGCCGTCGAGGTGCAGCCCCCAGCGGCCGATTTCCAGCGAGCGCAGCGCCTTCCCCAGGCTCTCTTTGAAGGTCCGCCCGATCGCCATCACCTCGCCGACCGACTTCATCTGCGGGCCCAGCTCCTCGTCGGCGCCGGGGAACTTCTCGAACGCAAACCGGGGGATTTTCGTGACCACGTAGTCGATGGTGGGTTCGAAGCAGGCGGGCGTCTCGCGCGTGATGTCGTTGGGGATCTCGTCGAGCGTGTAGCCGACCGCCAGCTTGGTCGCGATCTTCGCGATCGGGAACCCGGTCGCCTTCGACGCCAGCGCCGAGCTGCGCGACACCCGCGGGTTCATCTCGATCACGATCATGCGGCCGTCCGCGGGGTTGACTGCGAACTGGATGTTGGACCCGCCGGTCTCCACGCCGATCTCGCGGATCACGGCCAGGGCCGCGTCCCGCATGATCTGGTACTCCTTGTCGGTCAAGGTCATCGCCGGCGCGATGGTGATCGAATCGCCGGTGTGAACGCCCATCGGATCGAAGTTCTCAATCGAGCAGATGATGACCGCGTTGTCCTTCTTGTCGCGCATCACCTCCAGCTCGTATTCCTTCCAACCGAGGACCGACTGCTCGACCAGCACCTCGCCGCGCGGGCTCTGCTGCAGGCCCCACTGCATCTTGGCTTCGAACTCCTCGGCGTTCCAGATTACCGCGGCGCCCGAGCCGCCCAGCGTGAACGACGGCCGGAGCAACACCGGGTAGCCGACGCCCGTCTCCGCCGCCATCCAGAGCTGGATCGCCCGGCCTTCTTCCAGGCTGTGCGCGTAGCCCGATAGCGGCACGTCGAGGCCGATCTTTTGCATTGCCTTCTTGAAGAGCTCGCGATCCTCGGCCTTCTCGATCGCCTCGACCTGGGCGCCGATCAGCTTGATGCCATAGGCGGCCAGCACGCCGGACCGGTGCAGCTCCAGCGCCAGGTTGAGGGCGGTCTGCCCTCCCAAGGTCGGGAGGATCGCGTCCGGGCGCTCGCGTTCGATCACGCTGGTGAGCACCTCGACCGTGAGCGGCTCGACGTAGGTCCGATCGGCGATCTCGGGGTCGGTCATGATCGTCGCCGGGTTCGAGTTCACCAGCACGACCCGGTAGCCCTCCTCCTTGAGGGCCTTGACCCCCTGGGTGCCGGAGTAGTCGAACTCGCAGGCTTGACCGATCACGATCGGGCCCGACCCGATCAGCATGACCGTCTTGATGTCGTCGCGTTTCGGCACGGCGTTATTCCTTCGCCGCCGGCTTCTTCTTGATCCGCGACGGGGCCGCGTCCTTGGCCTTCGGATCGCGCGGCTCGATCTGGAAGGCGTCTGGCAGGACCTTCTCGACGGCGGCCCGCTTGTCGCCCAGCGCCCAGCCGAGATCGGCGAAGCCCTCTGCGATCCGGAGCCGGATGCGCAGGCTGTCTTCTTTGTCCGACACGAAGTGATCGAGGAGCGCCACGCGGGCCGCCGGCTCGTCGGCTTGCCCCACCAGCGCATCGACGGCGGCGCAGCGCACCCCTTCGTCCATGTCGGCCAGGTAGGGGAGAACCAGCGGTGAAACGCGGGGGTGCTTGATCCCTTCCAGATGTTTCATGAGCTGGATCTTCTTGGTGGGATCGCGCTCGTAGCCGGGCTCATGGCGCGCCATGACCTCCTCCAGCATCGCGATGACCTCTTCCTTGGTCGCTACGACCTTGTCCAGCAGCCGCAGTGGCCAGGTGATCGACTCCGCGGAAAACAGATACTTCTTGAGCGGCCCGAGCACCGTGGTCCCCTTCTCCACCAGCACCTCGAAGACCCACTCCTTCTCCTGCTCGTCATCGATCGTCTTGTCGTACATCATCCCGAAGCGGCGCAGGAGGCCATAGAGCGCCTCGGGCGAGCCGTCCTCGGCCAGCGACTGCAGGGCCTTCAGCCGGTCCGGCGACTGCGACCACTTGTTGATCGCGCGGGCGATGTTCTTCTCTCGCGCGCGCAGGTCGCGGCTATCCTTCGAAAACAGATCGAAAACGCCCATAATCTTTCCGCGCGGGAGTCTATACGGCCCGCGCGGTCGGCTCCACGCGAAAAGAGGCGTCCCGCTCAGCGAAGCGCGACCGCACGGCGGAGCGTGTCGACCAGGACCTCGAACCGCAGCGGCTTCACCAGACACTCGAAATCGGCGTCGGGCGAGGGGAACGCGGTGAGGCCGACGACCGGGATGTCGGCGAGCGCCGGGTGGCTGCGCTGGAGGGCCCGAAAGGTCAGTCCGTCCATGACGGGCATCATGATGTCGAGGACGATGACGTCCGGGTGAAAGCCGTCCTTCAGGCGGGCGAGCGCGGTCTCGCCGTTCCAGGCGGCCTCGACGGCGAAACCCTCGTCGGAGAGGAGATCGCCGAGCAGCTCACGGATGTCGCGATCGTCATCGACGATCAGGACTCGAATCGGCGGCGGAGGGGCGTCGGACATATCATTCCTCTGGTCTTCCCCCGGCCCTTAACTTCCCCCGCCCGCCACCCGGCGTCAAACATAAAGGGACTCTCAAAAACATACCCGATCAAGGGGTCGCATCGCCGGCGTCGCTGGGTCCGTCGCCCCCGGCGTCGCCGGTGACGCCCGTCAGGTTGCAGGTCCCCTGGCCATCGTCCCGGTGGCAAATAGTGTCGGCCTGGCAGCTATAGCCCGACGGACAGAGTCCGTCGGTCGCGCAGGAAAACGCGCATCCCGGCTGCTGGGGATCGAAGCAGGCGCAAAGGCCGACCGTGGCCGCGCCCAGCAGGACCGCCAGCCGGAAAACAGATCCCCAGCGTCTCACCACCGCCATGTCCAACCTCCAACCGCGGCCAGCCCACCATCGCGCGTGGGGGCGAGCGAGACCGACGGCTGGTGCGTGAGCGTCGCATCGAAGACGAAGAACAGCGCCGCGACCGCGGCGGTGGCCGTCGCACCGACGAGCGCGACCTTGGCGTCGCGATCGTCCCGGCGCCCTTCGTCCATCGCGTGGGTGTATTCCGCCGCGACGCTCGAATAAGCGAGCGGCGCGCCAGTGGCCGGATCGTGAAACTGAACGAGACGGTTGACGTCGTCCCGATCCGAGCCAGCCGACGCGGCGAAGAAGCCGGCCGTCCCGAGCAAGACCACCGTCACCGCCGTGGCCACGACCGCCGTCATGTTGTAGCGGTTCCACCCCGAGGACGCCTGGACCTCGCTCGTGGGCAGCTCGTCGTCCGCGCGGGGACTGCCACCCGGCGCGACGGCGGCCCCCGGGGCGGCGGGCGAAGGGGCGGCGGGCGTGCCGGGCGTCGCAGCGGTCCCGGGCGCGCCGGGCGTCGCGGGCGCTGCGCCGAACTCTCCGGGAGGAGATTCGGCGGGCGCCGAGGACGCCGCCGGTGGAGGCGCGGCGGGCGCGAGGCGCGCCAACCGCTGCTCGATGTCGGCCCGATCGGAGGCGTCGGGGACCTGCTGAAGGTAGCGGTGATAGCTCGCCGCAGCCTGGACGGGCGCGCCGGCCTTTTCCTGAGCTTCACCGATATGAACCAGAAACGCCGGATCGTGACCGAGCGCGTAGCCGGCCTGCCAGGCCTTTTCGGCAGCCTGGGCGTCGCCGCTCGAAAAAGCGCGGGTCCCTTCCTCGAAGAGCCGCTGCTCATCGGGCGATGGGGTCCGCCCGGGGGCGCCCGCCAGCGTCACCAGCGCCGCGAACAGTCGAACGGCGTACGGCAGGGCGTGCACGGGCGGAGCTTACTGCAACCTTCCGCGGGGGGCCGACTCTATATGGAGGATGAATCTCGTGTCGGGTGGCGCGGGCTCAGCCGCCGAGCCGGCCGACGAAGTCCTCGAGCATGCTGCGGCCGAGGCCGACCGGCGTGCAGCCGCCATGGCCGGTGCAGACAACAGACAGCTCCGCACCCGTGAGCTGCTGCTTGAGCGATCGGACGGAGGCCTTGGCCTGCTCGGTGTTGCTGTCGAAGAAGGACGGCCCCGTGTCGAGGCGCCCTTGCTTGAGCAGGAGGGTGTCGCCCCCGAACAGCACGCCGTCGTAGAGGAAGACGTACGAGCCCTGCGTGTGGCCGGGGACCGGAAAGGCTTTCACGGATTTCCCGTCGCCCACGTCGACGACCACCACGCCGGTGAGGGGATTGCTGACGCTGATGGGCGGTGCGGCCATCGCCTTGGCCATGAGGCGGGCCACCAGACTGTCCGGCGGCACCTTCCCCTCGGCGAGCGGCACATCGGCCGCGCCGAGGTGGACCCGCGCGCCGCTCAAGCCGGAGGCGCCCGCGGTGTGGTCGCCATGGCCGTGGGTGAGGAAGAGATCGGAGACGTCGCCGCGCCCGGCGCGAAGCGCCCCCAGCGCGGTGTCGATCGTGCTTCCCGCCGGATCGGCGCCGGTGTCGAAGAAGATCACCTTGCTGCCGACGCGCGCCGCATAGACGTAGGTCCCCGCGGCGCTCACCGCCATCAGGTTCGGTTTGATCTCCTCGGGGGTAGACGGCTTTTGGCGGGCGATGCGAAGCGCCGCGACCGCCCCGCCCCCCAGCACCGCGACAATCACGATGAACACGAAGAGATTCTTCACGGCGCGCATGGTTCCTCCGGGAGCGAGGATCCGGCCGCGGGGCCGCGGAATCAAGCCCCGAAAGTGGTGGCCAGATCGGAGGCGGCGCGGATGCAATCGGCGAGGCCGACGCCGCGCAGGGCGTTGCCGATCACGGCCAGCCCGGGGAGCCGGGCCAGGGCGGCGTCGACGGCGCGCGCGCGGGTGGCGTGATCGAGGTCGTATTGCGGGATGCCGGGGCGCGCCCGCCAGACGTCGACGAAGTCGGGATCGCGGCGGAGGCCGGCCGCGCGCTTCAGATCGGCGACGGCCTGCCCGACGATGGTGTCGTCGTCCGCATCGACCAGGGCGGGATCGAAGCTGCCGCCCATGAGCGCACGCAACAGGACGCCACCTGGCGGCGCCCGTCCAGGGAAGACCGACGAGTCGTACTGACAGCCGAGGAGCTGCAGACCTTCACCGCGCGCGGCGACGAAGCCGTAGGCGTGAAGGTCCATGCCGAGATCCCGCTGCCCCGGTCCGCCGCGAAAGCCCAGGCAGGCTACCGCCACCGGCGCGTGGCGGATCGCGCGCAGGGCCGCCGCCTCCTCCGGCGAGCGCGGCGCCAGCAAGGTCGCGGTGGCGGCCGCGGGCGTGGCGGCGCCGACCCGCTCCGCGTCCACGGTGGTGCCCCCCTCGGTGCGGATGCGCCAGCCGCGGTCGCCCCGCTCGAGCTCGATGGCCGCGGCGCGGGCGTTCAGGCGCTCACCGGCGAGGCCGGCGGCCAGCGCGGCCGGCAGCTCACCGAGGCCGTCGGGGAACGAGATCGCCTTTCCGATTCCGGGCGAGCCCCGCCGGCGGAAGAGCGCGCGGAGCACGCTGCCGTGCTCGCGCTCCATCGCGGCCAATCGCGGCAGCGCGGCGCGCACCGAAAGCCTGGCGGCGTCTGCGGCGTAGATTCCGATCAGCGCCGGGCCGGCGATCCGACGGGCCGCTTCGGCGCCGAAGCGGCGCGCGACGAACGCCAGCACGCTCTCCTCTTCGTCGTCTCCCGCCTTGCGCCGCGCGACGAAGGGCTCTCGGAGCAGGCGCAGCTTGGCGCGAAAGCCGAGGAGGTTGGTCTTGAGGAGGGCCGGCGGGCTACCGGGAAACGGGCGCAAAGCGCCGTCGACGTAGACGAACCGCCGCCGCGCCGCCGGCGACGCGGCGAGCGCGCGATCGGCGAGGCCCGCCGAGGCGACGAGGGCGCGGGTCTCCGGCGCGCCGTCGAGCAGCGCCTGCGGTCCGCGCTCGCACAGAAATCCGTCGCGCCGAACGCTGGCGATGAGGCCGCCGGGGGCCACGCCGTCGTCGATGAGGACGATGTCGTGGCCTCGGGCGGACAGAAGATGCGCGGCCGTCAGACCCGAGATGCCGCCGCCGACGATCGCGATCCGCACGGGGCCGCCCTAGATCCAGCTCCGACCGCGGGCCGCCGATTCCACCAGATCGGCCAGCGCGCCGATGAAGGCGGGGTGGCAGCCGACGGTGCGCGCGCGGGCGAAGCGGACGATGCCGGCCCGTTCGGCCCGTTCCTTGTAGAGAATGTCGATCTCCTGCAGCGTCTCGATGTGCTCGCCGGTGAAGGCGATCGGGACCACCACCACCGCCTGGGTGCCGGCGGCGGCCAGCTGGTCGAGCGTCGCCTCGGTCGACGGCCCGAGCCAGCGCTGAGGACCGACGCGGCTCTGGAAGCAGAGGTGCGTGCGGCGCCCGAGTCCCAGGCGCCGGCTAACCGCCTGGACGGTGATGCGCACGTCGTCGAGATAGGGATCCCCGCGTTCGATGTACGCCTCCGGCAGACCGTGCGCGGAGAAGAGCACCGGGGCCCGATCGCGGTCGGCCGGCGGCAGCGTGGCGACCGCCTCCTCGATGCGGTCGGCGACGGCGTGGATGAATCCTTCGGCGTCGGGATAGCGGCGAATGGCCGCGATCTGCACCCCCCCGCCTCGCGCGCGCGCCGTCTCGAGCTGACCAAGCGACGAGCCGGTGGTGGTGCGCGACTCCTGGGGATAAAGCGGCAGCGCCACCGCGCGCCCCACGCCGTGCGCCGCCAGCTCCGCCAGCGCCTGGTCGGCGTCCGGGTGCCAGGCCGCCATCGCCACCGTGGCAAATGCGGCGATTCCGCGGCGCCCGAGCTCGTCGGCGACGGCGTTGGCTTGCGCCTTCGTCTCCTCGGTGATCGGCGATCGGCCGCCGATCTGCGCGTAGGCGGCCCGCGAAAACGGCGCGCGCCGCCGCGCAATGAGCCACGCCAGCAGCGGCTGCAGGGGCCGCGCCCATCCGAGCTGGATGACATCCGGGTCGCCGAAGAGGCGTCGCAAGAATGGCGCAACCTCGTCGAGCGATCCCGGGCCACCCAGGTTGAGCGCGACGATGCCGAGCGGCGCGTCCACGGCCGTCAGCAGCTCCGGACGGCGGCGACGAGCGCTTCGACCGCTTCGATCGGCACGTCCGGGGTAATCCCATGGCCCAGGTTGAAGACGTGGCCGCGTTTTCCGCCGCGCTCGACGATCTCTCGCGCCCGCCGCTCGATCTCCCCGACCGGGCCCAGCAACACCGCGGGATCCAGATTTCCCTGCACCGCGCGCGCCCCGCCCAGACGCGTCCGCGCTTCGTCGATGGGAAGCCGCCAGTCGACGCCGTAGACGTCGGCACCGACACGCGCGACGCGATCCAGGATCGCGGCCGCGCCATTGCCGAAATAGATCACCGGCACGCCGGTCGCCCTCAGCGCGGCCACCAGCGCCGCGGTCGGCGGCAGCGCGTAGGTCTCGAAATCCTCGGCCGACAGCACGCCGACCCACGAATCGAAGAGCTGCACCGCCTGCGCGCCGGCCCGAACCTGCGCGACCAGGTAGTCGCGCGTCGCCTCGCCGATCAGCGCCAGCAACCGATGGGCGGCCGCGGGCTCGCGGTAGAAGAATTTCTTGGTCTCGCCGAAGGCTTTGGAAGTTTTTCCTTCGATGGCGTAGGTGGCGACGGTGAACGGCGCGCCCGCGAACCCGATGAGCGGTGTGTCGCCGAGCTCGCGCGTCGCGCCGGCGATCGTTTCCAGCACGAATCCGGTGCGCGCCGCCGGATCGAACGTCGCCAGCCGCCCGAGATCGGCCGGCGTACGCACCGGCTGCGGCAGGCGCGGCCCCTCGTCGGTGAACTCGACCGCCAACCCCATCGCTTCCAGCGGCACCAGCAGATCCGAAAATAAGATCGCGGCGTCGAACCCGAAGCGCCGGATCGGCTGCAGCGTCACCTCGACCGCCAGCTTTGGGGTCTTGCACAGCTCGAGAAAACTGACGCCCGCGCGGACCCGCCGATACTCGGGCAGATACCGCCCGGCTTGCCGCATGAGCCAGAGCGGCGCCCGCTCGGTCGTTTCGCCTCGGCAGGCGCGCAAGAAGAGGGGGGCCGTCACGCCCGCTACTCTACCGCGCCAAGCCCGTTACTTCTTTTGATATACGCGGACGTAGTCGACTTCGTATTTGATCGGGAAGCTGGTGCCGCTGGGGTCGCCGCCGTTGGCGCCGATGGCCAGGTTGACCAGGATGTAGAACTTCTTGTTGGCGTAGGGGTTGGTCTGGCCCGAGGCGTTGGCCGTGGAGACGGCGTAGGTGTTGACCAGCTTGTCATCGAGGAAGAGGTCGATCTTGGTGGCGTCCCATTCCATCGCCCAGACGTGGAATTGGCTCGACCAGGTGCCGCCCAGCGAGGCGGGAGATTGGTTGGTGCTGTCCCAGGTGCAGTTGCCCCCGGCCGGCGTACAGACGTTCGCCAGCACCTTGTTGGCGTAGTACTCCATGATGTCGACCTCGCCCGACTGCGGCCAGCCGGTCCCGCTCCCCAGGATCCAGAACGCGGGCCAGCTCCCCTGGCGAATGTCGATCCGGGCGCGCATCTCGAAGCGGCCGTACTGCCAGTCGTGCATCCCCGAGGTGGTCATCGAGGTGGACGTGTAGTTGATGGTCTGCCGGTTGGTCTTCCAGTCGCTGCTGCCCGCGACGTAGCTCGGGTTGGACATGCTGACCTTGGCGGCGTTGATGGTCATGATTCCGCCGGACACCGTGGCATTGTCCGGCTGGTACCACTGCAGCTCCTGGTTGCGCACGAAGCCCTTCTCGAAGCCCCAGTTGTCGGGGTTGGGCACGCCGTCGACGTTGAACTCGTCGGACCAGACCAGGCTCCACGTGCCGGCATCGGTGACCTCGGTCTGCGGGGGGCCGTCGGCGCCCGCATCGACGGATCCGCTTGCTGTTCCGGCCGCGCCGCCACGACCTGCCGCGCCGTTGCCGCTCTGACCCCCGCGACCCGCGTTGCCCCCGGCGCTTCCGCCGCGACCCGCGCTGCCGCCCGAGCCCGCGCTGCCGCTTGCGCCGGCGGTGCCGCTCGAACCGGCGGCGCCGCTTGAACCCGCCGTGCCGCCCACACCGGCCGTGCCGCTCACGCCGGCGGTGCCGCTCGTGCCGGCGCTGCCGCCCGAGGCCGCGGTGCCGCTCGAGCCCGCGGTGCCGCTCGTGCCTGCGCTGCCGCCGGTGGTCCCACCCGCAGGCGGGTTGCAGCATTTGGAACCATCGCCGCAGCTCAGGATGCCAGCCGAGATCAGAACCGTGGCCACCGCGAAAAACCGGGGGTGCGTCATGGTGGGGGCTCCTTAAAACTGCGCTAGGAGGATAGCGATACCGCTGGCAACGAAGCTGGGGATGGGGGTCACCGCGGCCGTCGCCCCACAATCATAGCCGGCGAAAGAGGGGTTTGCTATCTCTACGCTCGGGCTCCAACCACGTGGATGCTTCGGGAATTGCCGCGCTCCGAGGGCCTAAATGCCCGGGTAACGGCCGATCTCGAGGTAGCAGCGCTGCGCTGCGTCCCAGGCGAACTGCGCGGCGCCGCCGACGCCGTCCGCGCGGACGTCGATCACCACGTATTCGACGGGATAGCTCGGCTCACCATCCATCTGGGCCGCAGCTTGATCGGTGTCGCTGAAGTAGGCGCCGACGTCGACGTGCGAGTGGTAGACGATCTTGGCCGGCGCCTCGCCGCGCAGGCTCTTGTCCAACTTGAACAGATCGGGGGCGCCCAGGTTGTACGCGGTGCGCGCGTCGCGCGCGTGCTTGACCGGATCCTCGGCGTGCAGCTCGTTCTGGATGTTGGCGCAGGCGACGGCGCGGTCGGCCGCCGGCGCGCCCTGGGGACCGAAGACGATGCCGCAGCACTCGTTCGGGTAGTCACGGCGCGCGTGCGCGTACATCTCGGCCAGCGCTTCGGCGGTGACGACGGGGTGGGGCGGCGCAACCTCGCGCGGTATCACGGCGCGCGCACCGGCTTTGGGGCCATGGGCGCCTCGAAATAGCGCTCGGCCCGGTCGGGGAACAGCGTGACCACCACGCCCGGCTGGCGCGCCGCCACCAGCCGCTTGGCGATTCGTAGACCGCCCGCGAGCGACGCGCCCGACGAATGTCCGACCAGCAGCCCCTCTTCTTTCGCCAGCCGCTCGGAGACGTCCCAGGCCTCGTCGGTGTCCATCGGCAGGACGCCGTCGAGCTCCTCGGGATGATAGATGGGCGGGACCAGCGAGCTCTCCATGTGCTTGAGCCCCTCGAGGCCGTGCAGCGCGTCCG
>CAYTTF010000016.1:0-28390 GCA_964440665.1 uncultured Myxococcales bacterium
TCGATTCGGCCGAGCTGGGGGTCAACTACTGGCACTCGAAACGTTTCCGCGCGACGTTCAATTACGTCCTCAACCACTTCGGTGGCACCGCGCCGTTCATCACGAACGCCATGACGTTTCCGAGCCGGTACGAGCACGAGCTCTTGTTCCGTTTGGCCGTCGCGCTCTGAGGCGAGGTCTTCGATGTGGCAACATCGTCAGCTGCGTCCGGCACACCGGGTATTCGCCCTCCTGTCCATCGCGCTCGGGGTGTGGTTGTTCGGTCCGAGGGACGCGCGCGCCTACCCGCAGTGGCAGCTGTCGTCGGGTGCGGCGCGCTGCAACCAATGCCACTTCGCGCCGGCCGGCGGCGGCCTCATCAACAGCTACGGGCGCGACGCGGTCGGTGACCAGCTGGCGACGTTCGGCGGCAACGGCGCGCTCTTGCACGGTGCCGTGAGTCTGCCGTCATGGTTGGCCCTGGGCGCCGATCTCCGCGGCGCGTTCGTCGACAACGACGTCCAGGATCCCGGCGGCCCCACGGTGGCGGTGTTCCCCATGCAGGCCGATCTGAGCGGTCGGATTGCGCTGCCCGCCGGGTTCTCCGTGGCCGCGGTTGGCGGCCTGCGCGGTCAGGTCCGAGATCCCGATCTCGTGATCCCCACCCAGAACTATCAGCCGGTCTCGACCTCCCAGCTCATTTCGCGCGAGCACTACCTGCTGTGGGAGCCGGAGGCGGTGGGACCGTACCTGCGGGTGGGACGCTTCTTTGCGCCGTATGGCCTGCGCATGGCCGAGCACATCCTCTACATAAACCGGGACCTCGGCTTCGACGAGCTGGAGGAGACGTACAATCTATCGGGCGGTGTGATCACCCCCAACGCGGAGCTTCATTTGACGCTCTTCGCGCCCGACTTCATCCGACACATCGGCAGCGACGAGAAAGGGGTGGCGGCCTACATGGAGACGCGCCTCCGCGACGACACGGTCGCTCTCGCAGGTCAGATGCGGCTGGCGATCGCGCCTGGGGTCACCAAGCTCATGACGGGCGCCGTCGGCAAGGCTTACCTAGAACGCCTCCGGACGTTGTTCCTCGGCGAGGTCGATCTGGTCAACCAGGTCTTCACCAATGTCGGCGACCTGGTCCGCACGCAAATCGTTGGTGCCGCGGGCTTTGCCGTGCTCCCGATCCCCGGCGTCATGGTGACGCTTCTGGGGGAGCGCAATCAGATCGACGTCGCCGTGCCGGACGCCTGGACCGCGGCGACGTTGCTCATCAACTGGTTCCCCTACGCGCACTTCGAGCTGCAGCTCATGGAGCGCCTACAGTTTCCGAGTGGCGGCAGCGCCGCCCAGACCCTGTTCTTTCAGGCCCACTACTTTCTGTAGGCGGCCGCGTTTCTACCGGGCGTGCGCATAGATGATGAGGTCGTGGTACCGCGCTTCAGCGCTTCCCGGATTCTCGTAGGTGTGGGGAAGGTTGGCGTCGAAGACCACCGATTCTCCGGCCGACAGCTCGTCGACACGATCCCCGACCGTCATGCGCAAGACCCCGTTCAGGACCACCACCAGCTCTCGGGTACCGGGCCCATGGGCTTCCGAGGCGTAACGGGCGTGCGCCGAAAGGCGCAGCTCGTACATCTCGAGCTGCGGGACCCCCGACGGTGGCATCAGCGGGCGGCTCTCGAACTTCCTGTCGATGGACCGGAGGACCTCCATGTCTCGACGCCGGCGAATCGAGATCGGAAGCTGGGATTCGCCGAGCAGGCCCGCGAAGGGGGTGCCGAGGCCAGCCGCGATCTTCCAAAGGATGCCGACGCTGGGGTTGGTCTTGCGGGTCTCGATCTGGGAGAGCGCCGCGCGGCTGACGCCCGTGAGCCGCGCCAGATCGTCGAGCGACAGCTCGCGTTTCTTGCGCTGCTCCCGGAGGTTTCGCGCGACCCGGTCGGCCAGATCGGCCGCGCCGACTTCATCGCCGCGGGGAACGGATGCTCGCTTGGGCGCGCGTTTTGTCTGTCCCTTGGGCATCGTTGATCGGGTTCTGATCTTCGAAGGCGCTCAGATGCCGGCGCCGTGCTCGAAGGTGTCGTGGCGGACCTGGGCTTGCGTGACACGCATTCCGGGCGCCACGTCGCGGGTCAGCCACACGTTGCCGCCGATGGTGGCGCCCCGGCCTATTGTGATGCGCCCGAGGATGGTGGCGCCCGCGTAGATCACGACATCGTCTCCGACGACCGGGTGGCGGGGTGCGCCCTTGACGGGGTGTCCGTCGTCGTCGTTCGGAAACCCCCGCGCGCCCAGCGTCACGCCCTGATAGAGCCGCACGCCGGCGCCGATGGTGCAGGTCTCGCCGATGACGACGCCGGTGCCATGGTCGATAAAAAAGCTCGGGCCGATCTGGGCACCGGGGTGAATGTCGATACCCGTCGCGGCGTGGGACAGCTCCGAGATGATTCGCGGGATGAGCGGCACGGACAGGATGTGGAGCTCGTGCGCGATGCGGTGCTGGGTGATCGCGGTGATTCCCGGGTAGCAGAATAGCGTCTCGTCGACGAATCTCGCGGCGGGATCGCCGTCGAAAGCCGCCCGCACGTCGGCCATCAGAATTCCCCGGATCGCCGGCAGGCGGCCAATCAGCACGTTGCCGATCTCCTCGGCGCGCCGATCGCAGGCGCCACACTCTCCACTGCCGTCCGCGCCGGGGTGATCGCAGGCGAACGACAGACCGCGCCGCACCTGCTCGGTCAGGGTGAGCTGCGCCCGCCGTAGCTGTTTCTCCAGGGTCGCGCGCAGCCCGACCGGGCCGAGATCGGGCGCGCCGAAGTGCCTGGGGAACAACACCGCGCGGAGATCGTCGACCAGGCTCGCGACGGCTGGGCGGGAGGGGAGTCGGGTCCGCCCTCGGGTCGGACTGCGCTCGTCCAACAGATCACGGTCCGCCGCACAGAGCGCGTCGATCACTTCTGCAAGCCCCCGCTCGGGCTCGGGCTCGATCGGACGCTCGGGCCCGCGCGTGCGGTCGGAGATCCGCTCGGCGTGTTTGGCCGACACCGCACCCAGCGCGCGCATCACGGAGTTCACTGTAATAGACTGAATGATGTTTTACAAGACCAGAGGTCAGCCCACGTCCTCGGCGTAGGTCATGACCAGGTACATCACGGCGTCGATCGGTCCGACGTTTCGATACAGGTGGGGCACGTCCGCGCCGAACAGAATGGCGTCCCCGACCGAGAGTCGATGGACCTCCCGTTCGACCCCGATCTCGACGGCGCCGGCGGTGACGACCAGGTTCTCGACCGTACCGGGCGGGTGGGGATGCGCGTGCTCTTCGCCGTCCACCTTGAGTCGAAGCTCGTAGAACTCGGTGCGCCGGGGCTCATCGAAAGGGAACAGGGCGCGTGAGCTGAAGGTTCCTTGTTGATTGGTCAGGAGCTTGGCGGCCCGTGCCGTCAGGACCGTCGAGGCGGCCGCGCCCCGCTGGGTGATGAGCGCCGAGAACGTCACATCGAGTGCCCGAGCGACCTTCCAGAGCAGCGTGATCGTGGGTGCGCTTTGACCGAGCTCGATCTGGCTCAGCATGGCGCGGCTGACACCGGAACGCTGCGCCAGCCGTTCCAGGGACAGGCCGCGGCGGCTGCGCAGACGCCGCAGGTTCACCCCCACGCTGGGGGCGCCTTCGGGGACGCCGGAAGACGGGTCGGTAGCCAGGCCCACGGCGGGCATGTTCCGCACTAGCGCCGCGGGCGTCTCCTGGCGATGAATTCCAACGGCCATCCTTGATATAGATACTTGTCCTATATATAGGACAAGTCAAGCCCCGGCCGTGGGTCGGCGGGGATCAGCGTGGATAGATGATGACGTCGTGGTACCGCGCCTCCGACGCCCCGGGATTCTCGTAGACATGGGGGAGGTTCGCGTTGAAGACGACCGAATCGCCCGCCGCCAGATCGTCGGTACGATCCCCGACGGTCAATCGCAGGGCCCCGTTCAGCACCACCAGGAGCTCGCGGGTTCCGGGCCCGTGTGCGTCCGAGGCGTAGCGCGAGCGCGCCGAAAGCCGCAGCTCGTACATCTCGATCTGCGAGATGCCGACCGGCGGCATGAGGGGGCGGCTCTCGAACTTCTTGTCGGCCGAGAGCAGGATCTGGGTCTCGTCGCGGCGCTGGACCGTGATCGCCAGCTGCGAGTCCCCGACCAGGTCCGAGAACGGAACCCCCAACCCCGAGGCGATCTTCCACAGGACGCCCAGGGTCGGGTTGGTCTTGCGGGTCTCGATCTGGGACAGCGCCGCGCGGCTGACCCCGGTGAGGGTGGCGAGGCCATCCAGGGAAAGATCTCGCTTCTTGCGCTGGGCCCGCAGATTCTCGGCGACCCGACCGGTCAGCTCGGCGGCTCCGATCTCGTCGCCGGGTGGAGCGGGGGCCCGTCGGGCCGCACGGATGCCCTCGCTCTTGGTGACCATGGGCCCGGACCGTATCACGGTCGGGCTCGTCCCGGTGCGGGTGGAGGCGAACGCGGCGGACCCTCGAGGGCCCCGGCGGTCAGTCCTTCACGAGCGGCAGGCCGGCGTTCACCCAGCCGCGGGTACCGCCGCTGAGGTTGTAGAGGTCGCGAAGGCCGTTGGCCTCGGCGAGCTTCGCCGCCGCCTGACTTCGCACGCCCGCCGCGCACACGAAGATGACGCCGTCGCGCGGCAGCGCGGCCACGGGACTTGCCTTGAGGCGGTCGAGCGGCACCAGGCGCGCGCCGGGGAGGTGACCGGTCGACCATTCACGCGGTTCGCGGACGTCCACGATATCGAACGTGCCGCGCGAAATCAGCTCCTGAGCTGCCTTGGCGTCGAGGGAGTGAATCATGTCGTCCAATATACTGGACGACATGTCGCTTTTCAAGATGGTTTGTGAAAGCCCCGAAAAGGCCGCGGCCTAGAGGCCGCGGGCGGGCCGGCCGGCCTGGAGACGCCGCAGCGCCGTGACCAGCGCGTCGATGTCCTCGCGGGTGTTGTAGGGGGCCATCGACGCGCGCACGGTGCTCTCCAGCCCGAACCGCCGCAGGATCGGCTGGGCGCAGTGGTGCCCGGAACGGACGGCGATCCCTTCTTGATCCAGCATGCCGCCCACGTCCTCGGTGCGAACCCCGTCGAGGACGAACGAAAGCACGCCGGCCTTCTCGGGCGCCGTGCCGATCAAGCGAAGGCCGGGGACCGTCTGCAGGCATGCGGTGGCGTATTCGAGAAGCTCGTGCTCGTAGCGGCCGATGGTGTCGAGCCCGATCGCGCTCACGTAGTCGAGCGCCGCCCCCAGCCCGACGGCGTCGGCGATGCTGCCCGTCCCGGCCTCGAAACGTCCGGGCGGCGGCTGGTAAGTCGTTTTTTCGAAGGTCACGTCCGCGATCATGTTGCCGCCGCCCTGCCAGGGCGGCATGGCCGCCAGCACGTCGCTCTTGCCGTAGAGGGCGCCGATCCCGGTGGGCGCGAAGATCTTGTGCCCCGAGAAGCAGTAGAAGTCGCAGTCGAGCGCCTGCACGTCGACGGGCAAGTGCGACACCGCCTGCGCCCCGTCGATCAGGATGCGGGCGCCGTGGCGGTGCGCCATCTCGATCATCTCGCGCACGGGCACGATGGTTCCGAGCGCGTTCGAGACCTGGGAGACCGACACCAGCCGCGTGCGCGGGCCGAGCAGCTTCTCGTATTCCTCGAGATTCACCTGGCCCCGATCGTCGACCGGAATGACGCGCAGGCGCGCGCCCTTCTCGGCGGCGAGCTGCTGCCAGGGGACGATGTTGGCGTGGTGCTCGAGCCAGCTGATCACGATCTCGTCGCCGGCGGCGACGTTGCGGTGTCCCCAGCTCTTGGCCACCAGGTTGATGGCCTCGGTCGCGCCGCGGGCGAAGACGATGTCCTTCGCCGACGGGGCGTTCAGAAAGCGGCGGACCTTGTCGCGCGCGGCTTCGAAGGCGTCCGTCGCGCGGGCCGCCAGCGTGTGGGCCGCGCGGTGGACGTTCGAGTTCTCGTGCTCGTAGTAATAGGAGATGCGGTCGATCACCGACTGCGGCTTCTGGGTGGTGGCGGCGTTGTCCAGCCAGACCAGCGGGCGTCCGTGGACCCGCTCCCGCAGGATCGGGAAGTCGCGCTTGATCGTGTAAGGGTCGAAGAGGCGCGTCTCGAAGGGCCGGCCGCGATCGGGGGCCGGCCCCGGCTCGAGCTCGACGGCCGACGCGATCCAGGGGGCCGAGGTGGCAGGCGGGGCCGTGGCAGGCGGGGCCGCGGCAGGCGGGGCCGCGGCAGGTGGCGCGACGGCGGGCGGTGCGGCGGCCGCCTGGGGCGCCGGTGGGGTGCCGGCCAGTGCCAGGAAGTAAGGCTCCGTCGCGGACGGGTCGGTGCCGCCGACGAGACCCAGCGGTAGCGCGAACGAAAACCCGTCGGTCAGCGTCGCCGGAAGCGTCCGCAGGTCGCTCTCCCGCGGCAACGGCGCGCTCGCCAGCGGTGGTTGCTGGGCGAAGCCCGGCGCCGGCGGCGGTGCCAGACTGGCGGCCGGGAAGGCGCTGAAGAGCTGGTTCGCCAGGCGCGCGATCTCTTCGATCGTCACGCCGCTCGGCTGGCCTGCGGGCAGCTCCGTCGTCGCGATCGCATCCCCGCCACCTGGGCCGGGGGTGCGATCACTTGTACTCATGGTAGTTGCCGACCTCGACGCCCTCGAGCACGCCGAGCGCGTCGTCGGTCAGGACGGCCGCCGAACAGTAGAGCGAGACCAGGTACGCAGCCGCGCCCCGCTGGTTGATCCCCATGAAGCGGATCGAGAGGCTCGGGCTGACCTCGCCGGGCAGGCCGGGCTGGAAGAGCCCGACCACGCCGCGCTTCTTCTCGCCGGTGCGGAGCAACAAGATGTTGGTCTTGCCGTGCCCGGACTTGCCGTCGCTCACGCGAAGCTTGTCCGACGGGATGATCGGGATTCCACGCCAGGTGATGAACGGCGATCCGAAGAGCGAAACGGTGGCGGGTGGGACGCCACGCCGGGTGCACTCGCGACCGAAGGCCGCGATCGCGCGCGGGTGCGCCAGAAAGAAGGCGGGCTCCTTCCAGACCTTGGTGATGAGCTCGTCGAGATCGTCCGGGGTGGGGGCGCCACTCCTGGTCGCGATCTTCATCGAGGGCGCCACGTTGTTGAGGAGACCGTAGCTGCCGTTGTTGACCAGCTCGGTCTCCTGGCGCTCTTTCATCATGTCGACCAGCACCCCCAGCTGCTCGCGCACCTGGTCCATCGGGCTGCGATAGAGGTCCGAGATGCGGGTCTGGACCTCGAGCGTGGTGGTGACGGTGCTGAGCGTGTATTCGCGGGGCTGATCCTCGTAGTCGACGAACGCGCCGGGCAGCTCCGCGCCATCGCTGGGGCTGCATTCGATCGAGATCTCCGTCTCGCCGCCGTCCTTGACCTTGTTGACACGGTAGGTGCCGGCTTCGACCGGGGTCCAGGGCAACAGGTTGACCAGCCAGCGCGGGGTGATGCCCACCCACTGTGGTGGTGTCTTGGTGGTGTTGGCCAGGTTGCGCGCGGCGCCCGCACCTAGGGTTCGATGTGTACTGCTCGCTTCGGGCATTTGGTGTCTCTCCTCGCTTCGGACCCTAGCGCTCTGCGCGTCGCGGTCGCAATGCTGGGCCGACGATCAAGTGTTTTTGCTCCGTCAGCGCAGAGACTTCTCCGCGATGTTGGAGGCGATTCGATCCTGCCCGGCTCTGTCAGGGCTCGCTGGCGGTCGCCGCGACCGTCTCGATGGCGATCGCGGTGAGGGCGGCGGCGTAGTCGAGGTCGATGTTCTTCATCGTGTCCTGCGTGTCGTGGTAGCCGGTGCGGCTGATGTCGTAGTTCTCCATGAACAGCACCACCGGAATCCCCAGGTCCGAAAAGATCTGACCGTCGGTGTTGTAGAGCGACGATCGCGGGTCCCATTCGGGGCGGACCTCCCCGCGCAAAGGCAGGTGGGCGAACGGCGGCGGCATCTTCGCCCCCTGGTCCTGGCGCTCGGCCCGCCGCTTGCCGCGGCGCTCGGGGGTCTGGTTCCAGATCGCCGCTTGCCGGTTCCAGCGCTCGGCCGCCCGGTGCGCGCGCAGCGCCAGCTTGGCCGAGGCCGCTCCTTCGCCGGGCGCGATCTGGAAGACGTCGCGGTCGCGATGGGTGTTGTGCGCGATCATGTCGAGGACGAAGGCCCCCACGACCTGCACGCCCGACACGTCGACGATGGTTCCCGTCTCCGAGGCAAACCGGAGCCGCCGTTCCACCAGGGCGCGGCCGAGGGCGCGGGCGCCCAGACAATCGGAGGGGAACTCTTCGCCGGTCAGGTGCACCAGCCAGACGTCCCGGGCGAGCGTCCCGGCGCGCGCGCGCGGCAGCAGCACCTCGGCGGCGGCCAGCAACGCCGCGGTGGCGGAGTGGTTGTCGTCGGCGCCGGCGGCGGCGGCGCGCAGCCCGTCGCCCCCCCGGTCGCCGTCGTACACGTCTTCCATGTACGCCGTGTCATAGTGGTCGGCCATGATCACGGCCTCCCCGCGGTCGCGGCCGGGGATCATGAGCACGATGTTCCGCTCGTGCGCTTCGCGGGATTGATTCCGGTTCCAGGCCTCGGACCAGCGGAACGGAAAATCGGTCTCCCAGCGGAACGCGTGGTCTACGACCTGCGCGCGGCCGGTCATCTGGTGCGCCCCGATGAGGGCGCGGTAGCGATCGTGCAGGTGGTCGCCGAGGCGATCGAGATCGCGGCGATGCGACAGCTCCAGGTGGGCGGCCTTCGCCGCGGGCCCGCCGGTCTTCCCTTTGTTGACCAGAACCGCGTCCGCGGTCTCCTTGGCCCGGAATTCCCCCTCCGCCAGTCCGGCGATGGTCTTCCAGAGCCGCTCCTCGAACGGGCGCGTGCTCGTCTCGGCGAACGTCAGGTCGGCCGGCGGCGTGTCGGCGTCGGCGGGTGCCGTCGCCGTCCCCGTCTCGATGACGGGCGCGAGCGCGGCTGTGCAGCGGGCGGCCCCCGACGCGTCCGCCGCCATCGCCGGCAGGGCCGCCAGCCAGGCGTCCAGCGACTCCGCCTTGGCGGTGTGGGTGAGCGCGCGCGCAAACGAAGGTGTCAGACGCTCGCCGAGCTGTTCGCGGAAGGCGAGGAGCTTGCGGAGGTTGTTCGCGGTCGTGAAACGCGCGCGTCCCGGATCGCGGTCGAAGAGGGTCGCCGCCTCGAGGTACCCAGGACGCTGGAGCAGGTTTGGGCGGAGCGCGATCGCGGCGATCGCGAATTTCGCCGCGGGATCCGGCGGGGCCTCGGCCTGGGCGTATCCCGACAGCGGCGCGCCGGTCCACAGCTCGGCCGTGGTGGCCGCCGCACCGAGGCGCGCCACCAGCGGGAGGTGCCAGAAGATCTCGCGCGTCCCCGCGCGCATCGGCGGATAGATGAATCGATATCCAAAGCGGCCGCCGCGATCGACGGTCGCGGCGGCGCGTTCGATCTCGAGCTGGGTGGCGCGGGGGCCGTCGAGGATCAACGCGTAGTCCTCGCTCCAGATCTGGGCGTTGCGGGCCATCGGTTTTCCGTAGAGCTCCAGGTCGTCGGGATCGGTGGAGAACAGGGCCACCGAGACCTGGTCCTCGAAGGTCTCCACCTCGCGCACGTTCTGGTCGCGCGCCATCCGTTGCCAGCGGTGCGTGCGCACGATCTTGCTGACCACTTTGTGGCCGTGCGCCGGCGCGCGGGCGTCGGCCCGCTCATCGAGCCAGCCGGACTGCGGGATCCGGATCGGATTTCCGTCCGCCAGGTGTGAAAACAGGTGCAAAAGCGGGATCTGCGTCGCGCGCGGGAGGGTGCGCGCCAGCTGGTGATAGCCGGGGTGCTCGAAGAAGATCAATCCGGCCGGGTGGGGAACGACCTTCACGCGGCCCGCGAGATACGCCCCCTGGACGGCCGCGGGCAGCCGTTCGAAGGGACGAAAGGAGACGATGGTGTGGACGCCCGCGAGGGGCTCGTCGTCGCCGAGGCGCAGGGCGCGCGCGAACGCCGGAAGCTCGGGCGCTTCGCCGGTGCTGGAGTCCGCCAGCACGCGGAGACCCGCTGTGGAGGATTCTCCGCCTCCCGCCCAGGCCACGAACGCCGCGAAGCGATCCCCATCTCCGTCGGAGAAGCTGCGCCAGAAGGCCGCCGATGGTCCGTCGTGGCTGACGCCGAACAAGGTCCAGCGGACGTTTCCCTTGTCGTCTTGCGTCCGCGACAGCGCCAGGGGCACGGCGATGCAGAGCGGCTCTCCGGAGGCGCGGCGGGCGCCCGCGGCGGCGGCCAGCGCGCCCGGCCAGGCCGGGTTGTTGGCGAGCAGCGTGCGCGACAGACCGTGCGGCGTCCCGCGCACGAGCCGATCCAGCTCGCCGACGAGGTGCCCCGCGATCTTGGAAAGACCGGGCGTCAGCTGATGGACCTGCTCGTCCTCCGTGACGTCCAGGGCGTCGCCGTCGCTGGCGGCCACGGTGGCGGCCCGCGCCGCGCGCGTGGGCGCATAAGGTTTGATCACCACGTAAGGCGACGGCATGAATTCCGAGTACGCCGGCAGCGGAAACCGACCTTCGCCCGCCAGCGCGCCCTGCGCCTCCGCCTCGATCGCCGCCCAGGCTCCTTCGCCGCTCACGGCCCACACGATACCCCAAGGACGCCCACCGGATACCGAGATGGAATACCCTCAGCCAATGAGCGAGACCCCCATCTCACCCGATGCGCTGTGGGCCGTCGAGTGGCGCGACGAAGACCAGGTCTTCACCGCCATCGAACCGACCGACGCGGAGATCGCGGGCGCCGCCTCTGAGCTGGCCGGGTACTACAGCGACGCGCACAACCGGCGAATGATGGCGCACGAAGAGGAGGCCTTCACGTCGGAGGCGGTGGCGGCCTATTACCGGGAGCTGCGCGACGACGGGGGCCGACCGTTCCTGCTCCTGCAGAGCGCGGCGGGGGCTGCCTCTTTGGTGGGGGACGGTGACCTGCGAAACATCGAGGATGGCACCGCCGAGGTCGCCATCATGATCGGCGCCCGCAATGTTCAGGGGCGTGGGCTCGGCACGCGCTACGCGATCATGTTGCACGTCTTCGCCTTCCAGGTGCTGGGGCTCGAGCGTCTCTACATTTCCGTCATCCCGGCCAACGCGGCCTCGCGGCGGCTGTTCGAGAAGCTCGGCTACGAGATCGACGACAGCCCCGAGGCGCGCGATCTGATCGACGACGAGACCGACGTGACGATGTCGGTCTCGCGTGCCCGTTTCGAGAGCACGGTCGCCGCCAGCCTGCCCGGGATTCGGACCGCCAAACGCTAGCTCTCAAATTTTCGCTTGACCGGTTTTGCGGGATGGTGATAACCCTATCGACTAAGTAGGGATGACGAACCTGTCGCGAAAGGCTCGGTACGCGCTGAAAGCGCTCTACGTCTTGGCGGCGGACGGGGCGAGAGGGCCCGTGCTGATCGCCGATCTGGCTGAGCAGGAGAAGATCCCGCGCAAGTTCCTGGAGGCGATCCTGCTCGAGCTGAGGAACGACGGGATCCTAAAAAGCAAGAAGGGGAAGGGTGGGGGATACGCACTCGCGCGGGCTGCCGATCAGATCACGATTGGCCAGATCATCCGGGTCATCGACGGTCCGTTGGCCCCCATTCCGTGCGTCAGCGAGCGGGCCTTCGTGCGCTGCGAAGAGTGCACCGATGAGGCGACCTGCGGCACACGGCAGGTCATGAAGAAAGTTCGCGACGCCATCGCGGCGATTCTCGACACCACCACGCTTGCGGACGTGCAAACGCAGATGGCGCGAGCACGACACAGCGCGGCGGCGACCGTCACGTACAGCATCTAGCGGTTGACCCCAAAACCAAGGAGAGACAGATGAGCCGCCCCGCACGTTCAATAGTCTATAAGGTTGGTAGATATACTATTCTGATAGCGCTTGGATTGGCGCCCGGCGCGGCCTCCGCCCAGGGTGTGCCAACGCCGGCCCCGGGAGATGGCAGCCCGCCGCCTCCGGCCGCCGAAGCGCCGGCAGCGCCCCCGATCGCGGCACCGCCAACCGTCGTCGTCTCGCCCCCCGCGCAAGATCGCCTGGAGGAGATCGACCAGCGGACGCGAATCCTGGAGAGAAAGGCGGAGCTGGCCGTCGAGGCCGCTGCCGCGGCCCCCCCGAAGCCGGTTCTTCAGGCCGACGAAGGTGGCTTTTCGATCTCCAGCGGCGACAAGCAGTACCAGTTTCGCCTCAAGGGGCTGATCCAGGTCGACGGGCGCCGGTTTTTCACCAGCGATTCGACGCTTCAGAACAGCGACACCTTCATCCTGCGGCGGATTCGCCCGATCTTCGACGGCACGCTGCTGGGATTGGTCGACTTCCGCATCTCGCCGGATTTTGGAAACAACGGCACGGCGCTCCTCGACGCGTACACCGACATTCATCCGCGCCCGTGGCTCCGGCTGCGCGTGGGCAAGTTCAAGGAGCCGCTCGGCCTAGAGCGCCTGCAGGCCGATCAAGATCTGAGCTTCATCGAGCGCGCCCTCGATCAGAACCTGACGCCCCAGCGCGAGATCGGCGTGGAGCTGTGGGGGGACATCGGAAGCGGGCTCGTGCGGTACGAGGCCGGGGTCTTCAACGGCAACGCCGACAACGCCCTCACCGACATCGATAGCGATCACGCCAAGAGCTTCGAAGGGCGCGTCTTCGTCCAGCCGTTCAACGTCGAGTCGCTCACCTTCCTCGGGCGGCTCGGGATCGGGATCGCGGGCAGCACCGGCAACGAGAAGGGCGTCGCCACGCTCTCGGCGCCGAACCCCTGGATGGGGACCTTCAAGTCGGGCGGGCAGCAGACCATCGCCTCGTACCTGACCAGCACGACGGACATCACCGGGACGGTCGTCGCTTACGGCCGTCACACCCGGATCAACCCGCAGCTCTACTACTACAACGGTCCGGTCGGGTTGCTGGCCGAGTGGGTCAGGGAGCATCAGGAGGTCGCCGAGCTGACCGCCGCCGGCGGAACGTTTGGCACCGGCGCCTACAACAACTCGGCCGGCCACATCACCGTCTCGGGCGCGCTGGGCGGCGACGTGACCTATGAAGGTATCAAGCCCCACAAGCCGCTGGATCTCGCGGCGGGGACCTACGGCGCGCTGGAGCTGGCGCTTCGATACAACTGGCTCGACATCGACAGCGCGGCGTTCCCGACCGGGATCGATCCGACCAAGTCGGTCAGCAAAGCCAAGGCCTACGGTGTGGCGCTCAACTGGCAACTGAGCCGGAACCTCAAGGTGGCCGGCGACTACGAGCAGACGTCGTTCACCGGCGGCGCCAAGACCGGCAATCGACCGACCGAGAAGATCGCGATCGGCCGCTTCCAGGTCGCGTTCTAGCCCTGGAAGACGGAAACGGAAACGGAAACGGAAAAGTAAGAGGGGGACGAACATGAAGCTCCGGAGGACAAGAGGATGGCTTGTCGGCGCGCTCATCGTGCTGGGGACTGCGGGCGTCGCGCGCGCCCAGGTGAAGCTGCTCAACGTCTCGTACGATCCGACGCGTGAGCTCTATCAGGACGTGAACCAGGCGTTCGGTCGGCAATGGCAGCAAAAGACCGGTCAGACGGTCAACATCAGCCAGTCACACGGCGGTTCGGGCAAGCAGGCGCGATCGGTCATCGACGGGCTCGACGCGGACGTCGTCACCTTGGGCCTCGCTTATGACATCGACGCCATCGCCGAGAAGTCGGGGCGCATAGGCAAGGATTGGCAGAAGCGTTTGCCGGACAACAGCACGCCCTACACGTCGACGATCGTGTTCGTGGTGCGCAAGGGCAACCCCAAGGGGATCCACGATTGGGACGACCTGGTGAAACCGGGAACGATCGTGGTGGCGCCCAATCCGAAGACCTCGGGGGGCGCGCGGTGGGCGTATCTGGCCGCGTGGGGCTATGCCCTCCAAAAGCCGGGGGGCAACGAGGCCGCCGCGCGGGAGTTCGTGCGGAAGCTCTACAAGAACGTGCCGGTGCTGGACTCCGGCGCGCGCGGTTCGACGACCACCTTCGGGCAGCGGGGGATCGGGCAGGTGCTGGTCTCCTGGGAGAACGAGGCCTACCTGCTGGTCAACGAGCTCGGCAATGACAAGTTCGAGATCGTGAACCCCAGCGTCAGCATCCTGGCCGAGCCGCCGGTCGCCGTAGTTGACAAGAACGTCGACAAGCACGGCACGCGCGCGGTCGCCGAGGCCTACCTCAAGTTCCTCTACAGCGACGAGGGCCAGGAGCTCGCGGTCAAGAACCACTACCGTCCGCGCAGCGCCGCGGTGGCGGGCAAGCACGCGGGCACCTTCCCCAAGATCAAGCTCTTCACCATCGACCAGCTGTTCGGCGGCTGGCAGAAGGCGCAGGCGACCCACTTCGCCGACGGTGGCACCTTCGACCAGATCTATCAGCCCGGATCTTGATGGGCGCAGCGATTCCAGCCGCCTCGGCCGGCGGGCCCTCGCGCTTGCCGCGGGCGCTCGGGAGCCTTCCCGGGTTCGGCCTGTCGATGGGGATCACGATCAGCTGTCTGTCGCTGATCGTGATCATCCCGCTGTCGGGCCTGGTCTGGAAGACGGCGTCGCTCGGGGCCACCGAGCTCCTGCACGCGGTGCTGTCGCCGCGGGCGCTGGCGGCGTATCGCCTCAGCTTCGGGGCGGCGCTGATCGCGGGGAGCGTGAACGTGGTGTTCGGCCTGATCCTGGCGTGGGTGCTCACGCGCTACGATTTTCCGGGCCGGCAGATCGTCGACGCGGCGATCGATCTGCCGTTCGCCTTGCCGACGGCCGTCGCCGGCATCGCCCTCACCACCCTCTACGTCGAGCAGGGGTGGCTGGGTCGTTTTCTGGAGCCACACGGAATCAAGGTGGCGTTCGCGCCGGCCGGCGTCGCGGTGGCGATGATCTTCGTCGGTCTGCCCTTCGTGATTCGGACGGTGCAGCCGGTCTTGCTGGATCTGGACGTCCACATGGAGGAGGCGGCGGCGACCCTGGGCGCCTCCCGCCTCTATACGTTGCGCAAGGTCATCGTCCCCGCGGTGCTGCCCGCCGCGCTGACCGGTTTCGCGCTGGCCTTCGCCCGCGCCGTCGGTGAGTACGGCTCGGTGGTCTTCATCTCCGGGAACATGCCGGGCCGAACCGAGATCGCGCCGTTGCTGATCGTCACCAAGCTGGAGCAGTTCGACTACGGCGGCGCGACGGCGGTCGCGCTGGTGATGCTGGTTCTTTCGTTCGTGATGTTGCTGGTCGTCAACCTGTTGCAGTCGTCGGTGCGCCGGTGACGGATCCCCGGCCGCTGCGCTGGCTGCTGATCGCGATAGCGCTGGCGTTCCTGACCCTGTTCGTGGGCTTGCCGGTGATCGCCGTGTTCGTGGAGGCGTTCCGCAAGGGCGCGCCCGCCTACTGGCAGGCGATCTCCGATCCCGAGACGATCTCTGCGATTCGACTGACCCTGCTCACGGCCGCCATCTCCGTGCCGATCAACGTCGCTTTCGGCGTGGCCGCCTGCTGGCTCATCGCCAAGTATCGCTTCCCGGGCAAAGGGATCCTGCTGACGTTGATCGATCTTCCTTTCAGCGTCTCGCCGGTCATCGCGGGACTGATTTTCGTGCTCCTGCTGGGCGCGCGCGGCGTGTTCGGGCCCTGGTTCGAGGCGCACGACGTGCACGTGATTTTCGCGGTGCCCGGGATCGTCCTGGCGACCACCTTCGTGACCTTTCCGTTCGTGGTGCGCGAGGTCTTGCCGATCATGCAGGAGCTGGGCAACGACGAGGAGGAGCAGGCGCTCACGCTGGGCGCCGGGGGTTGGCGGATCCTGTTCCGCATCACGCTGCCCAAGGTCCGCTGGGGAATCTTGTACGGCGTCATCCTGTGCAACGCCCGCGCGATGGGAGAGTTCGGCGCCGTCTCGGTGGTGTCCGGGCACATCCGCGGGCGCACCAACACGATCCCGCTGCAGGTCGAGATTCTCTACAACGAGTACAACCTGTCGGGCGCGTTCGCGGTCGCCTCCATTCTCACGATCCTGGCCCTCTTCACGCTGGTCGGAAAGAAGCTGATCGAATCACGAATCAAGATGCGCGCGTGACGTTCGCAACGACGCGCGCGGCCCCAGGCGAAAAACCCAAACGAAACGAGGAACGACCCATGAAACGGACCGCAATGATGATCTTGGCTTTGGCACTGACCGGCGCGGCTGGCTGCGGAAGCTCCCAGGCTTTGCCGCCACACACCGACGGCTCCGCGGGCGGTAGCACCGCCACCGACGGCTCGACGAAGACCGACGGCGCAAGCGGTGGCGCGGTTGGCACGGCGGGCGCGGGAGGCGGAACGGCGGGCGCGGGCGGCTCGGCTGGTGCGGCCGGCTCGGCGGGTGCGGGAGGAGCCGGAGGCGGCTCGGCGGGCGCTGGCGGCGGCTCTGCGGGTGCGGGCGGACGGGCAGCGGGCGGGGCAGGCGGTGGCTCTGGGGGCGCTCCGGGCGGAACTGCGGGGGCCGCCGGTAGCGCTGCCGGCGCTGGTGGCGGAGCGGCAGGGGCCGGTGGCTCCGCCTAGCTAGAAGGCGGTGACTCAACAGCCGGACGCGGCGTAGCAGAAGCCGAACATCGGGTTCGGGACGCCGGCCCAGGCCTGCTGGGCGGCCCCGACCCCCTCGGTCGCCGAGGTGCCCTTGTCCGCCAGTGCCGCCGGTGCCGGCGCTTCCCGCGCGCGCCGCGTCCATTCCACCTTGCCCGCCGTATACCCCCGGCACCGCCGCGCTCCCGGCGCCGAGCAGCGTCAGGCGACAAGCAGTGCCCCCGCGGCCGTTCTCGGGCCATATTCGGCAATCTACACAGGTCGGTCTTTTGGAGTGAGCCTTGGCGGCCCCGGCAGAATACTCTGACCAAGATCTGGATTTCTCGCCCGAATGCCGCCAGCAGACGAAAAGGAACAACGGTGCCCGACGCGAAATCGATGACTCTGACCGCCAACGTGATCCGCATGCTCGCCGCCGACGGCGTGCAGAAAGCCAACTCCGGCCACCCCGGCCTACCTATGGGGATGGCGGACGCGGCGCTGGTGTTGTGGACGAAGTTCCTCCGCTACAACCCGCAGGAGCCCGACTGGCCCAACCGCGACAGGTTCGTGCTCTCGGCCGGCCACGGTTCGATGCTGCTCTACACGATGCTGCATCTCTCCGGCTACGACGTGACGCTCGACGATCTGAAATCGTTCCGCCAGTGGGGGAGCCGCACGCCCGGTCACCCCGAGCGCGGGCTGCTCCCCGGCGTCGAGACCACCACGGGCCCGCTGGGGCAGGGGTTCGGCAACGGCGTCGGGATGGCGATCGCCGCCAAGATGACCGCCGCGCGCTACGGCGCGGACGGGGCGGATCTGCTGGGAACGCACTTCGTCTACGCCATCGTGAGCGACGGGGATCTGATGGAAGGCGTCTCGTCGGAGGCGGCCTCGCTGGCGGGTCACCTGCGGCTCGGCAACCTAGTCTACCTCTACGACAGCAACCGGATCACGATCGAGGGGACGACCGATCTGACGTTCTCGGAGGACGTCGCGAAGCGGTTCGACGCCTACGGGTGGCATACACTTACAGTGGATGGGCACGATCGCGCGCAGGTCGAGTCCGCGATCGAGGCCGGGCGGCGCGAGACGGAGCGGCCCACGCTGATCGTCACGCGCACCCACATCGGTTTCGGAGCGCCCAAGAAACAGGACTCCGCGGAGGCGCACGGGACGCCGCTGGGCAAGGACGAGATCAAGGCGACCAAGCGGGGCTTCGGCCTTCCGGAGGACCAGGACTTCTTCGTGCCGCCCGAGGTGACGCAGCTGTTCGCGGCGCGCGCCGAGGAGGGCAAGCGCGAATACCAGGACTGGCAGACGCGCTTCGCGGCCTGGCGGAAGAGCCACCCGGAGCTGGCGTCGCGCTGGGATGCGGCCAGGAGCGGCACCATCGACGACGCAATCCTGGAGCAGGTGCGCGCGGCCGCCCCGACGGGCGCGGCCGCCACGCGCGCGCACTCCGGGAAAGTCATGCAGCGGATCGCGGAGCTGCTGCCCGACTTCGTGGGTGGGTCGGCCGACCTGCACCCGTCGACCAGCACCTATATGGCGGCCTATCCGGCCGTCGCGCCGGGCGAGTTCGGGGGGCGTAACTTTCACTTCGGCATCCGCGAGCACGGGATGGGCTCGGTGCTGAACGGGATGGCGCTCTACGGCGGGTTCGTGCCGTTCGGGTCGACCTTCTTCGTCTTCACCGACTACATGCGTCCGCCCATCCGGCTGGCGTCGATCATGCGGCTGGGCGTCATCTACGTCTTCACGCACGACAGTATCTTCGTCGGTGAGGACGGCCCCACGCACCAACCGGTCGAACATCTGGCGGCCTTGCGCGCGATCCCCGAAATCGTCGTGCTGCGGCCCGCCGACGGGATCGAGACGGCGCTGGCCTGGACGATCGCGCTGGCACGGCGGCACGGGCCGACCGCGCTGATTCTGACGCGACAGAAGCTGGAGCCGGTGGAGCGCGATCAGCCCCTGCACGCCCAGACCTTCGAACAAGGGGCGTACGTCGTCTCGAAGGAGTCGGGCGCCAAGCTCGACCTCACGCTGGTGGCGAGCGGGTCCGAGGTGCAGGTGGCGATCGCCGCCGGCAGGCTGCTCGCCCCGGCGCTGTCGGTTCGCGTCGTCTCGATGCCGGGCCGCGAGATCTTCGCGGCGCAGCCCGAGGCCGTCCGCAACGACGTCGTGCCGGCCGGCGCGCCGGTGGTGGTGATCGAGGCGGGCATTCGGCAAGGGTGGGGCGACGTCTTCCGGCAGCCCTTGCTGTTCCTGGGGATGGATCGTTTCGGCGCGTCGGCGCCAACCGAAGCGTTGGCCGAGCACTTCGGGTTCACGGGCGCGGCCGTGGCGGCCCGGGTTCGCGCCTGGCTCCCGGCGTCGTCTTCCGCGAGGACGCGCTGATGCCAGCGTCGGCGCCCTATGACTTCTCGGGCCGCACCGCCGTCGTCACCGGTGGGACGGGCGTGCTCGGCACCGAGATGGCGCGCGCGCTGGCCGCGTGTAACGCGAACGTCGTGCTGCTGGGCCGCAACGTCGCGCGCGCGGAGCAGGTGATCACGGGTTTCCCCAAGGCCGACGGCCGACACCTGGCCCTGCGCGCGGACGTGCTCGACCGGCCGGAGCTGGAAGAGGCCGCCAAGGTCGTGCTGCGCGAGCAGGGGCGGATCGATTTTCTGATCAACGGCGCGGGCGGGAATGATCCCAAGGCCACCACCAATCCCGACGTGCGCTTCTTCGATCTCCCGCTCGAAGCCCTGCAGGCGGTGACCAACTTGAACCTCCTCGGCACGATCCTGCCGAGCCAGGTGTTCGGGCGGTCGATGGCCGACCGCAAGGAGGGCGTGGTCCTCAACGTCTCGTCCGTGAACGCGTCGCGCCCGCTCACCCGCATCGCGGCTTACTCAGCCAGCAAAGCAGCCATCAGCAACTTCACGCAATGGCTGGCGGTTCACCTGGCGCAGGAGTACTCACCGAACATCCGCGTCAACGCGATTCTTCCCGGCTTCTTCCTGACCGAGCAGAACCGGTTCCTGCTCACCGAGAAGGAGACCG
This sequence comes from uncultured Myxococcales bacterium, assembly GCA_964440665.1. Taxonomy (GTDB): domain Bacteria; phylum Myxococcota_A; class Polyangia; order Fen-1088; family Fen-1088; genus JADGRB01. Next base: position 19,621 of record CAYTTF010000016.1, read on the forward strand.
GCGCGCTCACCGTGCGCGGCAAGAAGATCATCGAGCACACGCCGGCGGGTCGCTTCGGGACACCGGAGGATCTGACGGGCGCGCTGCTCTGGTTGCTGTCGCCCGCTTCGAAGTTCGTGACCGGGGCGGTGATCCCCGTCGACGGCGGGTTCACGGCCTACGCCGGGGTTTGATGCGGTGACCGGCACGGGACAAAAGGGGTCGAAGCTCGACGAGGAGACCGTCCGCCGGCTCTGCGCCAGCGAGATCGCCGGGTGGGGCCTGCGCGGCAAGCGGGTCCTGGCGATCGTCCCCGACCACACCCGCACCGCGCCCATGGATCTGATGTTCCGGGTCCTGCACGAGGAGATCGGCGCGGCGGGGGCGACCGCCTTCGACGTGATCGTCGCGCTCGGCACGCACCCGCCGATGAGCGACGAGGCCATCAACGAGCGGCTCGGGATCACGGCCGCCGAGCGGGCGGGAAAGTACGCGCGCACGAAGCTCTTCAACCACCACTGGAACGATCCGGCGCAGCTGGTTTCGATCGGCACGATATCCGAAGAGGAAGTCTCGGCGATCTCGGGTGGTCTCATGCGCGAGCGCGTCGACGTCACGATCAACAAGCTGGTCCTCGACTACGACCTCTTGCTGATCGTCGGGCCGACTTTCCCGCACGAGGTGGTCGGGTTCTCCGGCGGCAACAAGTACCTCTTCCCCGGGATCTCGGGGCGGCAGGTGCTCGACATGTTCCACTGGCTGGGCGCCCTCATCACCAACCCGTCGATCATCGGGACGAAGTACACCCCCGTGCGCGCGGTGGTCGACAAGGCCGCCTCGCTGGTCCCAACCGAGCGCAAGTGCATCAGCCTGGTGGTCGAGGGGCAAGACCTCGCAGGGCTGTTCATCGGCTCGCCCGAGGAGGCCTGGGAAGCGGCCTCTGCGCTCTCGAACGAGATCCACATCGTCTACAAGGATCGGCCGTACGACAGCGTGCTTTCCTGCGCGCCCCGCATGTACGACGAGCTTTGGGTGGGCGGCAAGTGCGCCTACAAGCTCGAGCCGGTGGTCGCTGACGGCGGCGAGCTCATCATCTACGCCCCCCACATCCACGAGATCTCCGTGGTGCACGGCGCCCTCATCCGGCAGATCGGTTACCACGTGCGCGACTATTTCCTGAAGCAGGCGGCCCGGTTCACGCACGTCCCGCGCGGCGTGCTCGCGCACTCGACGCACGTCAAGGGGATCGGGACATTCGAAGAGGGTGTCGAGTCGCCGCGGATCACGGTGACGCTCGCCACCGGGATCGGCCAGGCGGAGTGCCGCGCCGTGAACCTCGGCTACCGAGACCACCGCGAGATCGACGCCGAGGCCTGGAAGGGACGCGAAGCGGAGGGGCGCCTGTACGTGGGGAAGGCGGGCGAGACGCTTTACCGCTTGAAGAACGATCCGTTCACGACTACGAGGAGCAGAGCATGATCGGTCTCGAGATGAAGCCCGCCGGCGGACTCGATTTTCTCAGCCTGGGCGCGCTGGTGCACCGCCTGGATACTGGCATCGTCCCCGTTCGCAAGGCGACCCGCTGCGACATCCACATCAGCGGCGGCGAGTTCAACGTCGCCGCAAACCTGGCCGACTGTTTCGGGATGAAGACCGGCCTGGCGAGCGCGATGGTCGACTACCCGATCGGCGATCTCATCGCGGAGCGGGTGCGGGCCATGGGGGTGAAGCCGTTTTACAAACTCTTCAAGCACAACGGCGTGAACGGCCCGAACATGGCCACGGTCTACAGCGATCGCGGCGTCGGCGTGCGGGCACCGGTGGTCTTCTACAACCGCGCGAACGAGGCCGCCGCGCAGCTCGGCCCCGGCGACTTCGACTGGAAGGCGATCTTCGGCGCCCAGCAGGGGGTGCGCTGGTTCCACAGCGGAGGTATCTTCGCGGCGCTGTCGGAGACGACCGGGGAGCTCATCGTCGAAGGGATGAAGGCCGCCAAGGCCTCCGGCGCGGTGACCAGCTTCGATCTCAACTTTCGCGAGAAGCTCTGGAACATCTGGGGCGGCCAGCAGAAGGCGGTCGACGTCGTCGATCGGATCGTCAGGCACGTCGACGTCTTGGTGGGGAACGAAGAGGATCTGCAGAAGGGGCTGGGGATCGCGGGGCCGGAGGTGGCCGCCAAATCCAAGCTCGATCCGAGCGCATTCTTCGGCATGATCGACAAGGTCGTCGCCAAGCACCCGCACGTGAAGATCGTCGCGACGACGTTGCGCGAGGTCCACTCGACCAACCGCCACGGCTGGAGCGCGGTCGCCTGGGTGAACGGGAAGACCTTCGCCGCGCCGACCAGCGATCTCGACGTGCACGATCGGGTGGGGGGCGGCGATGGGTTCGCCTCCGGCTTCATCTATGGCCTGCTCTCCGGCGAGACCCCGGAGGAGGCGGTGCGACTCGGCTGGGCGCACGGCGCGCTTCTGACCACCTTTCCGGGCGACACGACGATGGCGACCCTGGAGCAGGTCCGGGCCTTCGCCAAGGGCGGCTCGGCGCGCATCCAGCGCTAGATTCCAGAAACGTGACGGACGAAAAGGACAAGACCAAGACATGGACAAGGCGGACATCGGACTCGTTGGCCTCGCCGTGATGGGCGAAAACCTGATCCTCAACATGGAGAGCCGCGGCTACACGGTCGCGGTCTTCAACCGGACGCTCGACAAGGTGGACAAGTTTCTGGCCGGACGGGCCAAGGGGAAGAAGATCGTCGGCACCCACAAGCTCGCCGAGCTGGTCGCGTCGCTCAAGACGCCGCGCAAGGTGATGTTGATGGTCAAGGCGGGCCAGGCGGTGGACGACCTGATCGGCGAGCTGACGCCGCTGCTCGGCAAAGGCGACATCATCATCGACGGTGGCAACTCGCATTTCCCCGACACGATCCGCCGCACCAAAGCGCTCGAGGAAAAGGGGCTGCTCTACATCGGCACCGGCGTCTCCGGCGGCGAGGAGGGGGCGCTGCTCGGCCCGTCGATCATGCCGGGCGGCTCGCCCGCGGCCTGGCCGGCGGTCAAGCCCATCTTTCAGGCCATCGCCGCCAAGGTCGAAGACGGCACGCCCTGCTGCGACTGGGTGGGCGACAACGGCGCCGGCCACTTCGTCAAGATGGTCCACAACGGGATCGAGTACGGCGACATGCAGCTCATCTGCGAGTCGTACCAGATCATGAAAGAGCTGCTCGGGATGTCGGCCGACGAGATGCACGAGGTCTTCAAGGTCTGGAACGAGGGCGATCTCGACAGCTTCCTGATCGAGATCACCCGCGACATCCTGGCCTTCAAGGACACCGACGGGACCCCGATGGTCGACAAGATCCTCGACACCGCCGGGCAGAAGGGGACCGGCAAGTGGACCAGCGTGACCGCGATGGACCTGGGGATGCCGCTCACGCTGATCAGCGAGGCGGTCTACGCGCGCTGCCTGTCGGCGACCAAGGACGAGCGGGTGGCGGCCTCCAAGATCCTGCGCGGGCCGAACACGAAATTCACCGGCGACCGGAAGGCGTTCATCGCCGATCTCGAGAAGGCGCTCTACGCGTCGAAGGTCATCTCCTACGCGCAGGGCTACGAGATGATGCGGGCCGCCGCAGGCGAGTACAAATGGGACCTCAGCTACGGGGGGATCGCGCTCTTGTGGCGGGGCGGCTGCATCATCCGCTCGACCTTTCTGGGGAAGATCAAGGAGGCCTACGACAAAGATCCGAAGCTCTCCAACCTCCTGCTGGCGCCGTTCTTTCAGGAGAAGATCGAGGCGGCGCAGGAGAGCTGGCGGCGGGTGGTGGCCACGGCTGCGACCCATGGGATCTGGATCCCCGCCCACGCCACCGCGCTCACTTACTACGACGGCTTCCGGAACGGCCGCCTGCCCGCGAATCTGCTCCAGGCGCAGCGCGACTACTTCGGCGCCCACATGTACGAGCGTATCGATCAGCCGCGCGGGAAGTTCTTCCACACCAACTGGACCGGTCGCGGGGGCACCACCTCGTCGTCCGCTTACGTCGTCTGAGGACGGGCGCCATGCTGATCGACAAATTTTCCATCGGGATCGGGGATCGTTTCGGCAAGGAGGGCCTGGCGCAGCTCGGCGCCATCCAGCAGGCGGAGCGCGCCGGCGTGGTGGTGGCGCCGGTCTGGAACAAGTCGTTCCGGGAGCACTCGCTGATCGGGACCCACCCTGACGATGTCCGTGTCGAGGCCGACGATGCCGTCAAGCGCAGCGGCTGGCGGCACGGCTACTACGTCGACGCCGACCACATCGGCGTGAAGAACGTCGACGGCTTCCTGGCCGCCAGCGATTTCTACACGCTGGACGTGGCCGACTTCATCGGGCGGCCGCCCGACGACGCCGCGCTCGCCGCGTTCGTGCGCGACATGGCGCCGTTTCGCGGCGCGCTGAAGATTCCGGGCATCGACACCGTCTTCGAGGTGACCGACGCGGTCCTGGAGAAGATCGGCCGGACCTACCTCTTTGCGGTCATGGAAGCCGGGCGCACCTACCGCCACGTCCTGGCGGCCAAGGGCCCGGGCCGCTTCGTGGCGGAGGTCTCCACCGACGAGGCGATGGAGCCGCAGCTTCCCTTCGAGCTGTACTTCATCCTGGCCGCGCTGGCGCGCGAGAAGATCCCGGTGCAGACCATCGCGCCAAAGTTCTCCGGAAAGTTTCTCAAGGGGATCGACTATGTCGGCGATCTGAAGGTCTTCGCGCGCGAGTTCGAGGCCGACCTGGCAGTCGTCAAGCGCGCCATCGACGTCTTCGGTCTCCCGAAGTCGCTCAAGGTCAGCGTTCACACCGGCAGCGACAAGTTCTCGCTCTATCCGATCATGCGTCGCGCGATCGAAAAGCAGAACGCGGGGCTGCACCTCAAGACCGCGGGAACGACCTGGCTCGAGGAGGTGATCGGCGTGGCGCTCTCCGGGCCGAGCGGCCTGGCGATCGCCAAGAAAATCTACCTGCAGGCGTTGCCACGCTTCGACGAGCTCTGCAAGCCATACGCGACGGTGGTCGAGATCGACCGGGCCAAGCTGCCGCAGCCTGCCGCGGTGGAAAAGTGGAGCGCCGAAGACTTCGTGACGCGGCTGCGGCACGACCCGTCACACCCGGCGTACGATCTCAACCTGCGCCAGCTGGTCCACGTCGCCTTCCGCCTGGCGGCCGAAATGGGGGCCGAGTGGACGGAGGCGCTGGTCGCCGCGCGCGAGACCGCCGGCCGCTGCGTCCAGGAGAATCTTTTCGACCGGCACATTCGCCCGCTGTTTCTGGGAGCATAGGCGTTACCTTACCCGGATGACTGTGCCGCGTTCGGACGCGTTCGTCTTCTTCGGGGCGAGCGGCGATCTCGCCTACAAGAAGATCTTCCCCGCGCTTTACGCGATGACCCGGCGGGGGCATCTGGGCATGCCGGTCATCGGGGTGGCGCGTTCCGAGTGGACGCTGGAGGAGTTTCACCAGCGGGCCCACGAAAGCATCGAGAAGCACGGTGGCGGCGCCATCGACGAATCGGTGTTCCAGCAGCTGGCGGGCCGGCTGCGCTACGTCCGGGGCGAATATTCGGACGCCTCCACCTACCAGGCGATTCACAAGGAGCTGGCCGGCGCGAAGCGACCGACCCACTACCTGGCGATTCCCCCCAGCGTGTTCGGGACGGTGGTCGAGGGGCTCGGCAACTCCGGGTGCGCGCAGAACGCGCGCCTGGTGGTCGAGAAGCCTTTCGGCCGCGATCTCGCCACGGCGCAGGCGCTCAACCAGACGCTGCACAAGATCTTCGACGAGTCGGCCATCTTTCGCATCGATCATTACCTGGGCAAGGAATCGGTGCAAAACCTGTTGATGTTCCGATTCGCCAACACCTTCCTGGAGCCAATCTGGAACCAGAACTACGTCGAGAGCGTCCAGATCACCATGGCCGAGAATTTCGGCGTCCAGGGGCGCGGCCGGTTCTACGAAGAATCCGGCGCCATCCGGGACGTGATCCAGAACCACATGCTGCAGGTGGTGGCGATCCTGGCGATGGAGCCGCCGCTGTCGACCTACACCGAATCGATCCGCGACGAGCAGGTGAAGGTGTTTCGCGCCATCCGCCCGCTCAGCCCCGAGGATCTGGTGCGCGGACAGTTCCGGGGCTACCGCCAGGAAGAGGGCGTCGCTTCGGATTCGACGGTCGAGACCTTCGCGGCCGTGCGGCTGCACATCGATTCCTGGCGCTGGGACGGGGTGCCGTTCTTCATCCGGGCCGGCAAGTCGCTCCCCATCTCGGTCACGGAGGTTTTGGTCAGCCTCAAGCGCCCGCCGCTCCGCCGGGTGGGGCCCGAGGAGACGAACCACCTCCGTTTCCGGCTCAGCCCCGAGGTGATCATCGCGCTCGGCGCCCGGATCAAGAAGACGGGCGAACAGATGGTCTCGGAGCCGACCGAGCTCAAGATGGTCCATCAGGCCGATGCCGAAGAGATGGACGCCTACGAGCGTCTGCTCGGCGACGCCATGGCCGGGGACGCGACGCTTTTCGCGCGGCAGGACAGCGTCGAGGCGGCCTGGGCGATCGTCGAGCCGATCCTCGGTGGGGGCTCGGGCGGCGCGACGCCGGTGCACGAATACGAGCCCGGAACCTGGGGCCCCGCCGATGCGGTCCGTCTCACGGCCGACGCGGGCGGCTGGCACACGCCACCACCATGAGCGCCGGCGCGACAACCGGTGCGATCGACGCGGGTGTGGCGGCAGCCGCGGCGCGCGCCGCCGAGCTGGTCACGGAAGGGGCCAAGGTCGGCCTCGGATCCGGGCGCGCGGCATCGGCGTTCATCGCCGAGCTGGGCGCCCGCGTTCAGCGGGGATTCCGGGTGGTGGGGGTCCCGACCTCGGAACCGTCGGCCCGGTTGGCCCGCTCGTTCGGGATTCCCCTCGTCGAGATCGACGAAGACCTCGAGCTGGATCTGACGGTCGACGGTGCCGACGAGGTGGCGCCCAACCTGGACGTCCTCAAGGGACGCGGCGCCGCCTTCGTGCGGGAGCGGATCGTGGCGGCGGCCTCGCGCCGGCAGGTGATCCTGGTCGGACCGGACAAGCTGGTTCCTGTGCTCTGCGCGCGGGAGGGCTTCCCCATCGAGGTGATCCCGCTCGGGCGGGGCCTGGTCATGCGGCGGCTCAAGGCGATCGGCCTCGGTCCGATCGAGCGCCTCGACGCCGCTGGCGCCGCGCCACTGGTCTCCGTGAACGGCAACCTGATCTTCGACTGTGGGGTCGCGGCACCGCTGCCCGACGGTGTCGCGGCGCGCGCCCTCGAGACCGCCGTGCGCGCAATCCCGGGGGTGGTCGATACGGGTCTGTTCCTGGGCACCGTCGAGCGCGTGCTGGTGGGCCACGCCGACGGTCGCGTCGAGGTTCTCCAGCGTGGGGCGACGAGATGAGCGACAACACGGTCTTCCTGTTCGATGTCGACAACACGCTGCTCGACAACGATCGGGTGATCGTCGACCTCCGGCGCTATCTGACCCGCGAGGTCGGCGCCGAACGCGCCGCTCTGTACTTCGAGATTTTCGAAACGCTCCGCACCGAGCTCGGCTACTCCGACTACCTCGGCGCGCTCCAGCGCTACCGGATCCTGCACCCGCGCGACCCGCACCTGCTCGCGGTTTCGTCGTTCCTGATCAACTACCCGTTCGCGAACCGGCTCTTTCCCGGGGCTCTCGACGTCCTCGAGCACGTGGGCGCCTTCGGCCAGACCGTCATCCTCTCGGACGGCGACGTCGTGTTCCAGCCTCGCAAGGTCGAGAGGGCGGGCCTCGGCGACACCGTCTCCGGGCGCGTTCTCATCTACATCCACAAGGAACACGAGCTCGACGACGTCGAGCGCCGCTACCCGGCCGACCACTACGTTCTCGTCGACGACAAGATCCGGATCCTCACCGCCGTCAAGGAGGTGTGGGGCAAGCGACTGACCACCGTCTTCCCCCGCCAGGGGCACTACGCGCTCGCCGCCGACGTGGCCAGTTATCCCCCACCCGACCTGACCATCGAACGGATCGGGCAGCTGTGCGACTACGATCTGCCGGCGCTGCTCGCGCTCGCCCGGTAGCGCTCACCCGGCAGCGCTCACCCGGCAGCGCTCACCCGGACGATCGGGCACCGCGACCGGCTTCCCGGCGTCCCTCAGCCGACGGTCTGATGACGCCCGGCCAAGGTGTCCAGGTGGGCCTGCAGTTTCTTGGCCAGGACTTCGACGTTCGGATCCATGAGCATGCTGGAGTGGCCGCCGGGGACGTCGTGCACGGCGAGGGCGGTGATGTTCTGCTCCCACCCGAACGCGGGCTCGACGAAAATGTCGACGTAGGGCGTGTCGTCGATGATGGTTCCCTCGATCTTCGTCCCGTCGAGGAGCCCGTGCTTTTTGGTCGCCCGAAAGAGCACCACCTCCCCGCGATAGGGCGAGGGCACCACGTGCTCCTGCTCGGCGATCCAGAGGACCTCGCGAACCGGGATGTTGTGGACCAGCGGCGGCAAGGGCCGATTCTTGTCGAGAAAATATCTCAGTAGCTTCACCCGGACCGTTCGTCGGGTCTCGACGGTCAGCCTGCGCGCCTCGTAGCTGAGGGTGTTCGAGATCTTCTTGGTCGCGTTGCCCAGGATCCGTCGGGCCCGGGCCGACAGGCTCATGTCGAGATCGACCCCCGCGAACGACGCCGAGAAGGCCTGGAAGCGCTTTCGGGCCAGGCTCTTCTTGCGGGCCCGGTTGTGGGGGGTGTCGATGAGCACC
>CAYTTF010000017.1:0-27380 GCA_964440665.1 uncultured Myxococcales bacterium
GCGGGAAAAGCATGATCTTGGCCATCGCCAGCCGGCTGCGCTCGCCGCCCGACAGCCCGCGCACCGTGCGGAACGGGTCGTCGCCGAAGAAGCGAAACTTGGCCAGGTACTGCCGCACGGCATCGGGAGAGAGATCGGCGCGCACGCTTCGGATCTCGTCCATCAGCGTCAGCTCCTCGTCGAGCGTCCCCAGCTTTTGATCGAAGTAGCCGATGCGCACCCCGCTGCCGATCTCCACCCGGCCGCGGAGCGGGGGCAGCTCGCCGATCAGGGTCCGGAGCAGCGTCGATTTGCCCGAGCCGTTGGGGCCGATGATGCCGACCTTGTCGCCCCGGTAGATGTTGACGGTGACGTCGCGCAGGATGGTGGCGGCCGGGACGCCCGGCGCGCCCGCGTATCCGACGGTCAGCCCCGGCGCGCGGAGGGTCTCTTTGCTGCCGAGCTCGCCGCCGGTCTGGAACGAGAGCCCGATCTTGCCGGCGTGCTGCCAGGGATCGTCGGGGCGCTCCAGCCGCTCCAGCTTGTCGAGCATCTTGCGGCGGCTCTGCGCCTGCTTTGTTTTCTGACCCGCCAGATTTCGGCGGATGAAGTCCTCGGTCTTGTCGACGTGCTCCTTCTGCCGCTCGAACTCGGTGCGCGCGCGTTCGACGCGTGCGTCGCGCTCGACCACGTACTTGTCGTACCCGAACGGGTAGCGGACCAGCTTCCCGTTTTCGAGCTCGACGATCTCCCGGCAGACCGCGCGGATGAAGGCGCGGTCGTGAGACACCAGCACGAAGGCGCCCTCGTATTCGGCCAGGAAGGCCTCCAGCCGCTCGATCGCTGCCAGGTCCAGATGGTTGGTTGGCTCGTCGAGGAGCAGCAGATCCGGCTGCCGGACCAGCACCTTCGCCAGCTCGAGCCGGCCGCGCTCGCCGCCCGAGAGCGTGCCGACCGGCCGCGCCAGATCGCTCTCGGCGAAGCCCACGTCGGCGGTCAGCCGTTTGACGCGCGCCTCGATGTCGTAGCCCCCGTCGCGTTGATAGCGCTCCTGCAGCTCGCCGTAGCGCGCGAGATCGGCCGGGACGCCGTCGGCCAGTCGGGCCTCGAGGGCGAGGAGCTGGTCGTGGACTCGTTCCAGATCGGCGAACGGCTCCATGAGCGCGCCGCGCAGCGTGCCGTCCCCCGACAGCTCCTGCGATTGGCGCAGATAAGAGACGCTGGCGCGTCCCAGCACCCGCACGTCGCCGGCGTCGGGTTGCAGATCGCCAGCCAGCAGGCGGAGCGCCGTCGATTTGCCGGTGCCATTCGGGCCGACCAGCGCCAGCCGATCGCCGGGGCGGATCAGCAACGACGCGCCGATCAGGATTTCATTTCCGGGATACGCGAAGCTCGCGTCGGCAAACTGCGCTATGGACATCGGTGGATCTGCTGGTCAAGTTGTAATAGAACTCGGGCCGCCGTCCAGATCCGAAATCGACCATGAAAGAGTATCTGCTCACCGCCGGTCCGACGCCCGTTCCCGAGCGGGTCTTGCTGGCCATGGCCCGGCCGATGCTCTACCACCGGGCGCCCGCCTTCACCGAGTGCCTGAAGGAGGCGCAGGACGGGCTCAAGTGGCTGATCCAGACCAAACAGCTCCCGATGGTGCTGGCCGGATCGGGAACCGTCGGCATGGATGCCGCGGTCTGCAACTTCTTGCGCACCGGCGACAAGGCGATCGTCATCCGCGGGGGCAAGTTCGGCGAGCGCTGGGGGAAGATCTGCCAGGCCTACGGCATCGAGTGCGTGTTCATCGACGTCGAGTGGGGCAAGAGCGTCGATCCCAAGTCGGTCGCGGAGGCGATCGAGAAGAACCCGGGCGTCCGCGCGGTCTACGCGACCGCCTCCGAGACGTCGACCGCGACCAAGCACGACCTCGAGCCTATCGCCAAGAGCGTGAAGGCCAAGGACGACGTCATCCTCTGCGTCGACGCCATCACCGCGGTGGGCGTCTACGACGTCCCGATGGACAAGTGGGGGCTCGACGTGGTCTGCGTCGGCTCGCAGAAGGCGCTCATGCTGCCGCCGGGGCTGGCGGTGGTCGCCGTCTCCGAAAAGGCCTGGAAGGCCAACGAGCGCTCGAACCTGCCGCGCTTTTATCTGGACCTGATGCGCGAGCGGAAGAGCCAGGAGAAGGGCGAGACGGCGTTCACGCCGGCGGTCTCTCTGGTGGTCGGCCTGCGCGAGTCGTTGCGCATGCTCAAGGAAGAGACGCTCGAAGGGGTGTTCCACCGCCACGAGCGCCTCGCGAAGGCGACCCGCGCCGCCACGGGCGGCCTCGGCCTCGAGCTGTTCTCGTCCTCGCCGGTCAACTCGGTCACCGGCATCCGCGTGCCGAACGGCATCGACGGATCTTCGGTGGTCAAGCAGATGCGCACCCGCTACGGCATCACGATTGCTGGCGGACAGGATCACCTCAAGGGGAAGATCGTGCGCATTGCGCACATCGGCTACTTCAGCGAGTTCGACATCATCACCGCCATCTCGGGGCTCGAGATGACGCTCTCCGATCTGGGCTACGGTGTTCGGCCGGGATCCGGGGTGGCGGCGGCGCAGGCGACGTTCGCCGAGACCCGACGCGCGTAGATTCGTCAACAGAGGAGCGCAACCATGTCCGAGCCAATTCGAGTTCTCATCGCCGACGACATGTCCAAGAAGGCCGTCGAAATCCTGAGCGGCGCGGGGTTCGCCGTCGATTTCAAGATCGGGATGAAGCCCGAGGAGCTGGCGGCCGTGATCGGCGAATACCACGGCGTCGGAATCCGCTCGGCCAGCAAGATCACCTCGGCGACGCTGGCGAATCCCGGCAAGCTGAAGATCATCGGGCGCGCGGGCGTGGGCGTCGACAACATCGACGTCAAGGCGGCGACCGAAAAAGGGATCCTGGTCATCAACACGCCGCAGGGGAACGCGGCGGCGGCGGCCGAGCTCGCCATCGGTCTCATGTTCGCGCTGGCGCGCAAGATTCCGCAGGCGGCCCAGAGCATGCGACAAGGGATCTGGGAGAAGAAGAAGTTCATGGGGGCCGAGATCGCCGGCAAGACGCTGGGGGTGGTCGGCCTCGGCAACATCGGGCGCCAGGCTGCCGAGCGCGGCGTCGGCCTCAAGATGAACGTGGTCGGCTTCGACCCGTACCCGCCGAAGTCGCTCCCGGCCGGCGTCAAGGCGGTGTCGTTCGACGAGCTCTGCGCGCAGGCCGATTTCATCACGCTGCACGTGCCGCTGGTCCCCGAGACCAAGGGCCTCTTCGGTGCCGCCACCTTCGCCAAGATGAAGAAGGGCTCGTATCTCATCAACTGCGCGCGCGGCGGCGTGGTCGACGAAGCATCGGTGCTGGACGCGCTCAACTCCGGCCAGCTCGCCGGCGTCGCCCTCGATGTCTTTGCCAAGGAGCCGCCCGAGCCGTCGCCGCTGTTCGCGCACGAGAACCTGATCGCCATTCCCCACCTGGGCGCCTCGACGCGCGAGGCCCAGGAGAAGGTCGCGATCGAGCTGGCGGAAGTCTTCGTCGGATTCCTCAAAGACGGCATCGTCCGTAACGCAGTAAAGTAGGCTCTGTGAGGCGAGCGCAGCGCGGTTCTGCGCCACCCCGCGCGGCACGCCCGGCACCGGGGCGCGCCGCCGCACGAAAGGCGCGCAACGCGGTGGTGGTGACGACACCAGCGGCCGCGGGAGCCCCGGTCGGCCGGTCGCCAACGCCCCGGCTCCCGACGGGCATGCGCGACTACGCGCCGCAGGCCGCGGCGGTTCGCTTGCGCACCGTCGACGCCCTGCTGTCCGTGTTCGGCCGCGCGGGTTTCGCGCGGGTAATCACGCCGGCCTTCGAATACGAAGAGGTGCTGGCGCTCGGCCTCGGCGACGCCGCCCGGGCCGCGACGGTGCGCTTCGTCGAGCCGAGCTCGGGTCAGGTGGTGGCGCTCCGTCCCGACATCACGCCGCAGATCGCGCGCCTCATCGCCACCCGATTTCGCGACGAGCCGGGCCCCGTGCGTCTCTGCTACGAGGGGACCGTGGTGCGGCTCGAGCGCGCGGCGCACGGGCAACGCGAGCTCTCCCAGGCCGGCGTGGAGCTGGCGGGGCTGCCGGGACCCGCCGGGGACGCGGAGGTGATCGCGCTGGCGGTCGACGCGCTGGCCGCGGTCGGCCTTCGCCACCCCACCATCGATCTCGGTCACCTCGGTCTCGCGCGCGAGGTGCTCTCCGCGCTGGCGCTCCCCGAGCCCGAGCTGGAGGAGGCGCGGCGCTGCATCGCCAAACGCGACCGGACGGGCCTCGACGAGGTGCTGCGCGCCGCGCGCGGTTCGCGACCGGCGATCGAGTTCGCGCGTCTCCTGCCCGAGCTCTCGGGATCGCCCGCCGTGCTGGCCGCGGCCAAGAAGAAAGCGCCCAATCCGGGTGTGCGGCGCGCGCTCGCCGATCTGGATTCGATCGTCGCCGCGATCGTCGGACGGCGGGTCGACGCACGGTTGCACGTCGATCTCGGCGAGGTGCGCGGCTTCGATTACTACACCGGGGTCCGCTTCCAGGCCTTCGTCGAGGGGGCGCCGGACGCGGTGCTGCGGGGCGGCCGCTACGACGATCTGCTGGCCCGCTATGGTCGCCCGAGCCCGGCGGTCGGATTCGCGATCGACGTCGAGGCCGTGACCGGGGCCATCGAGCTCGGCGCCAATTCGGCGATTCGGGGCGATTCGGATAGACGAGGGGAATAGATAGCCATGGCCGTCGTGATCGTCGTTGGGGTCCAGTGGGGCGATGAAGGCAAAGGAAAGATCGTCGACCTTCTGACCGAGAAGGCCCGACTGGTCGTGCGCTGGGCCGGCGGTGCCAACGCCGGCCATACCCTGGTCGTCGACGGAAAAAAGTACGTCACGCGTCTGATCCCGTCGGGAATTCTTCGCAGCGACGTCACCTGCGTCCTCGGCGAAGGGATGGTCGTCGACCCGGCGGTGCTGGTCGAGGAGATCCGCACCTTTCGCGCGCAGGGGTTCATCACCCAGGATCGGGATCTGGTCGTCGCCGAACGCGCGCACCTGACGCTGCCGCACCACCGCGAGATCGATCGGCTGCGCGAGGAACGCCCGGGAAGCATCGGCACCACCAAGCGCGGCATCGGGCCGACCTACGAGAGCAAGGCCGCGCGTATCGGGCTGCGCGTCGGTGATCTCTTCCGGCCGGAGCGGTTTCGCGCGCGGCTCGAGCGTCACGTCACGGCCATCGCACCGTACCTGCGCGAGCTCGGCGGCGCCGCGCCGAACGCGGCGGAGATCGCCTCGTCGTACCTGGCGCTGGCCGAGGAGATCCGGCCCTTCGTGGGCGATGCTTCGCGCACCGTGCACGACGCGATCAAACGCGGCGAGAACGTGCTGTTCGAGGGGGCCCAGGGGGTGCTGCTCGACCTCGACCACGGCACCTACCCGTTCGTGACCTCATCGTCGACCACGGCCGGCGGCGCCTGTGCAGGCCTCGGCATCGGGCCGACGCTCATCGACCACATTCTGGGGATCGCCAAGGGCTATGCGACCCGCGTCGGCGACGGGCCATTCCCCACCGAGCTTTCCGACGCGACCGGCGAGCTGCTGCGCAAGCGGGGCAACGAGTTCGGATCGGTGACCGGTCGCCCGCGGCGCTGTGGCTGGCTGGACGTCCCCGCGGTGCGTCTGGCCGTGCGCCTCTCCGGCATCGAGGCGCTCGCACTCACCAAGCTGGACGTCATGGCCGGGCTCGAACGGGTCCGGCTCTGCATCGGCTACCGGCTGCACGGTCGGACCCTGGACGAGATGCCGCTCGACGCCGACGATCTGGCCGCGGCTGAGCCGCTATTCGAGGATCTGGAGGGCTGGCCCGACGCGGCCGACGGCGCCGTGCCCCCGGGCGCGGCCCGATTCGTCGCGCGCGTTGCGTCGTTGGTGGGCATCCCGGTTTGGGCGACGTCTTGGGGCCCCGGCCGCTTGCAGACCGTGGTGGAACACAATCCCTTTTCGGGATAGCGCTTCCGATACAGAGCTTACTCGCTGAATTCGCTGGGAAACCCGCGCGGCTTGGCTTGCGTGTCGCCACAGCCTCAATATAATGGTCCCCTTTTCCGCAAAGCGTCGGGCGTGCTCCCTCTGAATCGAGGCGTTGATGAAGATCGTTTGTGACTCGTGCGCGACCAAGTATTCGATTGCCGACGAAAAGGTTCGAGGCAAGGTCTTCAAAATTCGATGCAAGAAGTGCAGCCACATCATCGTGGTCCGCGGGGGTGAGTCCGCGCCCGAGGCGGCGGTCGCGCCGGCCGAAGGCGGCTGGCACCTGGTGATCGACGGCGAACAGGTGGGCCCCATCGGCGACGCCGACGTCCGCACCAAGATCGAGCGCGGCGACGTCAAGGGCGACACCTACACCTGGAAGGAAGGGTTCGCCGACTGGGTGAAGCTCTCCGCGGTCCCCGAGTTCGCCGGCCTGGTCGCCGGCGACGACGTCGGCGCGCCGGTGGCCGGTGGCGATCTCTTCACCGCCGGTGCGGCAGCTCCCGCCAACGGCGCCGACCGCGCGCGGCGCCCGTCCGGCGCCCGCAATTCGCTTTTCGGAGGGGGTTCTTCGGCGGGCAGCAGCGACGTCTTCGGCGCGCCCGCGCGCGGGGGCGGTGGCGAACTGTTCGCGTCGCCGGCGGCGCATGCGCCCGACGAATCGCGCTGGCCATCCTCCGGCGCGGCCGCCGCGGGGCACGACGGTGGTCGCGTGGAGAGCTTGACCGGGCAGCGCCACGAGAACTCGGTGCTGTTCTCACTGTCGAACCTGCAGTCGCTGGCGATGCCAAGCGCGGCGGCCAAGCCGGCGCCCGCGTCGGCCGGGCCCGCGACGACGGAGGGTTCGGGTCTGATCGACATCCGCGCCATGGCGGCCAGCACACTCGGCAGCTCGACCACGAGCGGCGGCTTCGGCGGTGGTGGGGGTGGCGGTATTCGCGACGACCTCCCGGCGTTCGGCGCCTTCTCACCCGCGGCGCCGGTGCTGTTTCCGCTGTCGTCGAGCAGCGGTCCGCCCAAGTGGATCTATCCGCTCATCATCGTGATGGTGGGGCTGGTCGGCGGCATCGTCTTCATGGCCTGGAAGGTCATGAGCGCCAAGCCGGCGATGCTGGTCGAGACCGTGCAAGCGCCGGCACCGGCACCGACGGAACCGGTGAAAGGTGCGACGGCCGCCGGGACGAGCGCGGAGCCGGGCAGCACCAAGCCGAGCACGATCGCCGACGAGAACCTCCCGCCCCGCGAGGGAAGCCCGGAAGCCAGAGGCGAAAAAGGCGAAAAGGGTGAGAAATCCGACAAGGGCGAGCATCACCACGCCAAGGGCGGCAAGAAGGTCGCAGGGGCCGGCGAAGAGAAGAAGGGCGGGGCCGCGCTGGCGTCGTCGACCGATGCCGTGGTGCCAAGGGCCGCCAAGGGATCGCTCGACGATCTCATCGACGGCGCGGTCACCTCGCGCAAAGGCCCCGCGGCGGGTCGACCGCGGGTTTCCGACGACGATCCGAGCGCCAAGAGGGCCGACAGCTCTGCGGGCCCGCTTGGCAAGAGCGCGGTGGTCGCCGGGATGAACTCCGTCAAGGGCAAGGTCGCGGACTGCTACAGCCAGTTCAGGGTGCAAGGCATGGCGATGGTCAACGTGGTCATCGCCAAGAGCGGTAAGGTCACCGGGGCGACAGTCTCCGGCAAGTTCGCCGGAACGCCCACGGGATCCTGCGTCGAGAAGGCGGTCAAGTCTGCCGTCTTCCCGCCGTCGGACGGTTTCACGACGCCGTACCCGTTCCAGCTCAAGTAGGGGCACGACGTCGACGACCGATCGAGACGTATTTGTCGCGCTCGAGGTTGCCCTGGGCGCGCTCGGGCTGAACGTTCTACTGCCGATCGCCCCCACCGCCCTCGACGCGGCAGCTGGCCCCGCAACGGCCGAGCAGCTTCTTGCCGGCGCGCTCGGCGCGCTGATTCTCGGCTCGGGCGGGCCGGCATTTTTCGATCGCTTCACGTGGGCGGTCGAGGCCGGGGATGGGGCAGAAGATCCGCTCGACCGTTACACCCGTCGCGTCGTCGAGCACGCGGTGGACAAAGCGCTCGACCCTCTCGGTGTGCGGCGTGCCGTCTATTTCCCCTTCGGGACGCAGCCGCTCATTCCGTTTCAGCGACTCGGACGCGCGGCGGGACTGGGCGGGCCGGGACCGCTGGGTCTTCAGATTCACCCTATCTACGGCGCATGGTGGGCGTACCGCGCGTTGGTGGTGGTCGATCGCGCGCTACCGGCGTTGCCGCCTCCCGGCGACGGCTGCGCGGGTTGTGACGCCCCCTGCGTCGCCGCTTGTCCGGCCGGCGCCGTCCAGCGAGCCGGCTTCGTGGTGTCGGCCTGTCACGCCCGACGCCTCGTCGCCGAGCCGTGCCGCCTGTCGTGTATCGCGCGCATCACCTGCGTGCGCGGCCCCGAGCATCGCTACACCGATGCCGAGCTCGCCTTCCACATGGCGGCCTCGATGCCGAAGCGGTTGCCCCCTGCTTGACGGCGTACCCGCCCGTTCCCTAGGCTGCTCCGCCATGGCCACCAGCGTGAACGCGCACATCACCGGGACGGTTTGGAAGATCGAAGTCGAGGTGGGCGACGTCGTGTCGGAGGGACAGACGGTCGCCATCCTCGAATCGATGAAGATGGAGATGCCGGTCGAATCGCCCGTCGCCGGGACCGTGACGGCCGTGCTGGTGAAGGAGGGCGCGTCGGTCGAAGAGGGCGCGCCGCTGGTGGAACTGATGCCGAGCTAGTTGCCGGGCATTTCTTCGGCGACGTGGGTCGACTCGCGGACCGCCTCGCCGAGCGAGACGTGGGCCCCCGTGCGCGACAGCGCCGGCAGCGACAGCAGTCCGGCGCAGATGTACCAGAGGGTCTGGATGCCGTGCAGTACGATCGCGTACGCCATGCCGCTCGAGTTGACGACCGCGATCGGCAGGTAGGCGCAGAGCGCCAGCTTGATCGCGGCGTGGAACTGTCCGACCAGCCCCGGTGAGTTGGGCAGGCTCAGCACCACGCCGGTGAAGGCCATCGTCACATAGGCCGCACCCAGCGAAATCGACAGATTCATCTGCCGGGCCAGGATCCACATACCGAATCCGTTGGCGCCCCAGTAGACGACGGACTGCAGGAGGAAGATCGAAAAATTGCGGCGATCGCCGAGCGGCTTGAAGCCGGAGATGAGCGAGCGCAGCTTGTCGTCGATCTGATGCGCGCGCCTCGGCGCCAGCCAGTGCAGGAGGGTCACGCGCAGCGCGACGGCGATGGTCCGATCGGTCCAGATCTGGGCCAGCACCAGGAACAGGGTCAGCGTGAAAAACCCGCACAGCGACAGCCAGGCGGCGAACCGCAGCTCGCGGGTGAAGAGCGCGCCCGCCGAGGCGAGGTACGCACAGAAGAACAGGATCGAGATCAGCAGACCGTCGACGATCCGCTCGACGGCGACCGAACCGACCAGCGCGCTCATGCGGACGTTGCGCTCGCGAGAAACGAAATAGGGACGCACGAACTCGCCCAGCCGCACCGGCAGGGCCAGGATCGCCATGAACCCCACCGACGAGATCAAGAGCAGCCGTTTGAACGGCAGCGACGCGCCCAGGGGCCGCAGGAGGTATTCCCAACGCCAGGCGCGAAAAAGGTGAGTCACCGCCAGGATGAGCAGGTAGACGCCGATCGCCGTCGGAGAGAGCGCACGCACCGCTGCCAGCACCGCGTGCCCATCCATGCCGTGGACGGCGTACACGACGCAGACCGCGCCGACCGCCAGCGAGAGGAACGACTGGACGAAGAGGCGCCTCGTCATCGCGACAGGGGCACGTCGGGCAGCTCGCCGATCAGCATTCGCCGTGGGTTTTCCGCCAGCATCTCGTCGAGGGCCGCGTCGCCGAGCTGTTTCCGAATCCAGGCCATCCCCGCCGCGACGGAGGTCTGGTCCTCGGGACGGTGGATGTCGGAGGCGGCGGCGGGCGCCAGGCCTTCCAGGACCAGCCGGCGGGCGGTCTTCATCTCCTGCTTGCCGTGCGCCCCGTCGAGCGCACCCAGATCCACCATCATCACGGCGTGCCGGCCGAGCCGCTCCGCCAGGGTGAAGTCGCGCTGTACCGCGACGTAGCGCTCGGGGTGGGCCATCACCGGAAGGTAGCCGGCCACCCGCAGCTGGAACAGCTCGTTTTCCAGGCCGGGTGGCATCAGCTGGGGGTTTACCTCGAAGAGAAAGGACTTGCCTCCGCCGTAGCCCGGGACGGTGTGCTCACCGATCCGCTTGTGCAGGACGTCATCCCAGAAATTCTCGGCGCCAAGCCCAAGCGTGGCGACGACCCCGGCGGTCTCGATGTCTTCCGAGATGGTCTGGAAGGCGGCGTCGATCGCCGCCCGCGTCGGCATGAACATGCCGGCCCGCTGGTGTGGCGTCGCATAGAGGTTGGAGAAGCCGAGAGAGGCGACCGCCCGCACCATCTGCAGGGACATCCGCCGATCGGTCGCGCCGTCGTCGAGGGCGGGGAGGTAGTGCGCATGGAGATCGACGTACTTTGCCATCGGGTCACAACCCGGAGGTTTGGCCGGGGTCAGTGGGGGGGACTGTCGCCAGGGGCGCGCGCGGTCCGGAATCAAGTTGCATGTGAGTTTCCAGCAACTTACACTATTGTCTCGGCCGGAATGCTTTTTGCGCGCGGTTTCGACTGCGGCCCAGCGGTTTCGACTGCCGCCCAAAGGAGTTGACCCAGATGAGCGAGAAAGTGGTGCTTCCGAAGTTCGATCTCCCCTCGGAAAGTATGCACCCGGCAATCAAGGCAGTGTTGTCCGTCGGTTTGGTGCTGTTGATCTCGATGGTGATTCTCGGCGGAGCGGTATGGAAACGCCGATCGGCCCAGCTCGCCGCCGAGGCACGGGTCGAGGCCCTGATCGCCGCGCGCACCGCCGAGGCCAACGCCGTGGCGGAAGCGGCCAAGGCGCGCGCCGCGGAAGCCGCAGCCCGCGAGGCTGCGGCCCAGGCCAAGATCTCGGCGACGAAAGCGGCCACCGCCGCCGCGGCCGCCGCGAAGGCCGACCGATCCAAGACGCTGGCCTCGGCCGGGCATCACCATGCCGCCGCCGGGCATCACCACGGTAAGGCCGTTGCCGCCAAGGGCGCGGTGGCAAAGGGCGGGACCGACGACAAGAAGGCGGCGCCGAAGTCGACGCGGAACAACGACGCGATCGACAAGCTGCTGGCGCAGTACAAGTAATTTCACCGTGGGACGAGGCCGAACGCCCCGCGCGCGTTGAAGTAGACGGCAAATCGTGTTAGCAGGAAAGGGCCATGTCCTCCGATCGGCGTGAGAATTCGGTTCTGTTTTCGCTGAAGGAGCTGCGTCGGCTCGAAGACGATCGCGTCCGCAAGGAGCAGGATGACACCCGCTCCCGCGCCGAGGCTGAGCGCGCGCAGAAAGAGGCGGCCGAGCGCGCCGCTCGCGATGAGGAAGAGCGGCGCCGGCGGGACGAGGCGGAGCGAATCCGGCTCGCGGAGGAGCATCAGCAAGAGAAGAGCCGCGAGGATCAGATGCGCCTGCAAGAGGCCGAGCGCCGGGCGCGCGTCGAGGGTGAGATGCGGATCCACGAGGAGCGCATGCGCCTCGAGGTGCAGGCCAAGGCCCGCAGCTCACCGGTCAAGGCGGTGGTGATCGCGGTGTTGGTGCTGGTCGCCGTCGGCGGTGCCTTCGGCTACAAGATGTACACGCAGCACCAGAGCGAGCTGGCCGCGCAGCAGGCGGCGCTCGAGGCGGCGAGGGCCGAGGCGAGAAAAGCCAAGGCCGAATTCGATGCCAAGATGACGGCTATCGAGCAAGAGATGAAGGACAAGCTCGCCAACGCCAAGGACGAAGGCGAGCGGCAACGGATTCGAGCCGAGGCCGCGGCCCAGAAGGCCCAGGCGGCGGCGGTGGTGCACAGCAAGTCCCACAGTTCGTCCAGCCGCAGCGACAAGGAAACGACCGGCGTCAACAAGATCAAGTCGCCGGGCAAGCACGAGATCAGCGACAACCCGCTCGAAGGGCTCTGAGAGCCACGACCGCCATGTCGATCGGGACGGATCTCTTCGAGGAGAACCGGCGGCGGCTGCTCGCGCTGCTCACGCGGCTTTCCTACGAAGAGCGTGAGGTCACGCTGGCGTCGGGGCAGAAGAGTACCTTCTACATCGACTGCAAGCAGACCGTGCTGACCGCCGAAGGCCACTTCCTGGTGGGCAGCCTCTTTGGGCGAATCCTGGCCGAGCGGGCACCGGAGGTGGAGGCGATCGGCGGCGTGACCATGGGGGCCGATCCCTTGGCCTCCGCGGTGTCGACGTTGAGCTTCATCGCCGGCCGCCCCCTGCCCGCGTTCTACGTGCGCAAGGAGGCCAAGGGGCACGGCACCGCGGCCTGGATCGAAGGGGCGAAGTCGCTGCGCCCGGGCATGCCGGTCGCCATCCTCGAGGACGTGGTGACGACGGGCGGCTCGGCGCTCAAGGCCATCGCCCGCGCGCGCGAGCATGGTCTCGAGGTCGCGATCATTCTGGGCCTGGTCGATCGGGAAGAGGGCGGACGCGAGACGCTCGAGAAAGAAGCGCCGCTGGTGACGCTGTTCCGGCGCAGAGACTTCGTTCGATGATCCGGATGATCGGTTCGAAGGGGCGCGCGCACGTCTGCCGGACCTTGCTCGCATCCGTGCTGGTGGGCTGCGCCACCCAGCAGCAGGTGCGGGTGGACTTCTCCGAGACGGCGCGCGACTACCTTCCCAAGGAGTACCGCAGCGTCTACCAGCGCTGGACGCGGCACGACTACGCCCAGCACGACGTGGACAAGGCGATCGAGGTCTGGGCCACCTTCAAGAGCTGGGATTTTCGCGAGGCGTACATCGAGCGATATGCCTCGGTTTACAGCCTCTCCGACGCCGATCGCACGACGCTGCGACAGGCGCAGCGGGACGCTTACCACCAGGCCTACGAATTTCACGTCATCGCGCAGAGCGCCGACTACACCTGGAACGATCTCGACAAGGCGAGCTCCGCCTGGCGCGTCTCCTTGGTGGACGCGCTGGGACGCGAGATCCCGTCGGATCGGATCCATGTCGAAAAGCTCCCCGACGCGTACGAGCGCGACTTCTTTCCCGACAAGACGCCGTTTTCCAAGAGCTACAGCATCCGGTTCACGATGCCCACCGAGGGCGTCGAATTTTCCGGGGTCAAGTCGGGGTCCATCACGCTGCGGATCGCCAGTCCCATCGGCCGCGTCGACCTCCTCTGGCAGAGCTGACCCGAGCTATTTCTTGCGAGGACGTTGGCCCGGGCTGCGCGGCAATCCGCCGACGGGGTCGAGATCGTCGAAGGTCTCGAGCGCCTCGCGTTTGTACAGGTCCGCCTCGCGGGCAAAGAAATCGGCTTCGATGGCGTCGAAGGCGTCCGGCGCGCTCCCCTGCGCTCCCCCGGTGATCCGGTGCGGCCGCGGGGTCAGCTCGGCTCTCGGCGAGGGGCCGCCGTCGAGTACGGCATGACGGCCGCTGCCGCCGCGATCGGCTCTGGGCGTGGGCGCGTCGCCGAGGGGCGCGTGGCGGCCGCTTCCGCTGCGATCGGCCTGGGGTGGGGGTGCGTCGCCGAGGGGCGCGTGGCGGCCGCTTCCGCTGCGATCGGCCTGGGGTGGGGGCGCGTAACCGAGAGGGGCGTAGCGGCCGCTTCCGGTGCGACCGGCCCGGGGCGGGGGCGCGTCGCCGAGTGGGGCATGACGGCCACTTTCGCCCCGTGCGCGAATCGGTGGCGGTGTCTTCTGGGCGCCGAACGCCCCGGGTGCCCCCCCATCGGCCGGGGCCAGCGGCGCCGAGAGCGGCATCCCCGTGGCGTCGAGCCGCATCTGTACGGTCGGGGCGACCGCGAGGTCGGTCGCCCGGGCTGGCGTCAATTTCCGTTTGATGGCCGGAATCTCGCCTGCCGTCGACGAGCCTTTCCGGGTGGTGAGGGGAATCGGCGTCGCAGACCGCACGGGCATCGGAGCGGGTGCGCCCAGCCCGATGGGCCGCATCGGTCGGCTGGTGCTGCGCCGATTCCCGACTACGCCACGCTGGTCGGGAACCATCGCCCATTCTGCGAACATCGACTTCTGCGATCCGTTGCGGACCGGCGGCATCGAGGACAACGCGGGGTGCTGGCTCGACGAGCGCCTCTGGCCCGGCTCGTGGACCAATCCATCGGGCCGCGCGGCGAGCGCGCCGCCGT
Source organism: uncultured Myxococcales bacterium (assembly GCA_964440665.1). Taxonomy (GTDB): domain Bacteria; phylum Myxococcota_A; class Polyangia; order Fen-1088; family Fen-1088; genus JADGRB01. Next base: position 14,270 of record CAYTTF010000017.1, read on the forward strand.
CGCGCAGCCGGCGAATCATCCGGACCGTGTCGAAGATGCGAAACGGGCTCTCCTCGATCACGTCGGAGAGCACGCGGTGTCCGTCGAACAGCCGCAGCAGGGGCGTTACCTGGCTCGGTTGGAGGCCGGGCAACGCGGATTCCGGATCGGCGGCAGGTACGTAGAGCGTGCGGGGTGCGCCGAGATCGCGCACGGCGTGGGCGAAGTCCCGCAAGAAACGTTCGCACTCGTCGAGGACCTCCTGCGCCGACAGATGCAGCTGGCTGCGCTGGGGAACCCGACCCCGCGAGAGGGAGAGCGCGGCCTCTTCCCAGAGCAGTACGTGGTGCAGCGCCGGCAACCCCTGGATCGCGCCGACGTTGGCCGAAACCACCGCCCCGCCGTGGACCCGCAGCTCGGCGCGCCGGTTTCCGCGGGTCAACACCAGGACGCCTGAGCGCTCTGAGGCCGCCATCGCCCGCAGGAGATAGAAGAGGCCGAAGTACTCCGACAGCATCATCTGGATCTCGTCGGGCCCCTCGGAGACGCCCGTCTTCTTGTCGGCCTTCGGGTCGGCTTTGGCTTTTCGGCCGGTCTTGCTTTCGAGCGCGCTGAGCCGCCCCACGCTGATCACGTCGCGCAGAAAGATCGGCAACGGAAGGAAGGCGGCGGCGCCGGCGGCCAGCGCGTCGGCCTTCAGCGCCGGCGGCCCCAGGGCCACGACCGGCAGATCCTTGGCGGCGGCGCTCCGCAGCCCGCCGATCAGCTCGAGCGCCGACCCGTCTCCCGCACGCAGGGCCACCACGGCAAGCTCCGGGGCAGCCGTCCGGGCGAGCTGCGCGGCCCGGCGCGGATCGGAGGTGCCGGAGACCTTGCACCCTTCGCGCTCGAAGCCGAACGTCAAGGTCTCGAGGCTGCGCGTATCCGCATCCACGAGGAGAAGACTTGACGGCTGCATCATAAGGATTCGAGGGGAAGGGGTACGGAGCCCAGTATACGGCGGGATCGGGATCAGCACCTAAATCAGCACAGGTTAGGCGCGCCTGGAAATCGGTTCAAGTAAGTGCTTTCCAGACCCCGCCGCCGTTCGAGTCGTCCGGGCGCCCGATGGTCCTGCCGTCGTCGCAAAGCGCATTGACGATCGGCCGGGCGGTGGCTAGCCTTCGCCTCCCTTTGCCCCCCCAATCCGTCAGCACCACCGCCGCGCCCACGCCTGGGGCACCCTTGACCGCTTCCGACCTGGTCGCCTACTTTCGGTCGGGCGCCAAGTCCACGGCGGAATTCAGGATCGGCATCGAGCAGGAGAAGATCGCCGTCACCGAGGACGGCCGTCCGGTTCCGTACGACGGGCCGCGCGGCATCGCCGAGATCGTGGCGCGGCTCGAGGCCGGGGGCTTTACCGCCGCCCGCGAGGACGGTCGCACGATCGCCCTCGAGCGCGGGGGCGATCGGATCACCTTGGAACCCGGAGGCCAGCTGGAGCTGTCGGGCGGTGCGCTCGGCACCGCGGCCGCCTGTCGAGTGGTCCTCGACGCGCACGTTCGCGAGGTCGCGACCGTGGCCCGGGATCTCGGCGTCCGGTTCATCGGGGTGGGCGCCCGCCCGTTCGGGGGGCTGGATGACGTCGATTGGTTGCCCAAGCGCCGCTACGCCGTCATGCGCAGCTTTTTTCCGAGCTTCGGGCGGGAGAGCCGCCTGGCCCACGCCATGATGAAGATGACCGCGACGGTCCAGGCGAACTTCGACTACGAGAGTGAAGCGGACGCGGCCGACAAGATCCGGACCGCCTACGGCGTCACCTCGATTGTCACGGCGCTCTTCGCCGCGTCGCCGATCGTCGAGGGGCGGCCGAGCCCGTTCCAGAGCTACCGCGCCGCCGTCTGGCTCGAGACCGACGCCAACCGCTGCGGCCTGCTGCCCTTCGCCTTCGAGCCGGACTTCGCGTTTCGCGATTACGTCGAGTGGGCCCTGGACGTGCCGATGTTCTTCGTCGTCCGGGCGGGCGTCTACCAACCGGTGCTGGGGATGCCGTTCCGCCGCTTCATGGCCGAGGGCTGGCAGGGGTCACCCGCCACGATCGGCGACTGGGAGGTCCACCTTTCGACGCTGTTTCCCGAGGTGCGACTCAAACGCTACGTCGAGGTCCGGGGCGCGGACGCGGGACCGATGCCCATGGCCCGGGGGCTGGGTGCCTTGTGGCGGGGCATCCTCGAGGACCCCACGGCGCGCGCGGCGGCTTATGCGCTGGTGGCCGAACGTTCGTTCGCCGAGCGCGAGACCTTGCGGCGCGAGGTCCCGCGCTCGGGTTTGAGCGCGCGCTTCGGTGGACGCACGGTGCGCGATCTGGCGGTCGAGCTGTGCCGGATCGCGGACGCCGGGTTGGCGCAGCGACCGGGTGGCGCCGACGATCGCCCGTTGCTGGAGCCGCTGCGCGCGCGCGCCGAGGCGGGCCGGGCCCCGGCGGCGGATCTGCTGGACGACTTCAACGCCGCGGGCGGTGATCCCCGCGCCCTGGTCCGCAAATGGGAGCTAGATAGTTTCTGACGAGGACGCGCCGCCCGTGGTGGGGGCGTTGGGGGCGCCGACGCGCAGGTAGCGGGAGGCCATGTCGAACTCGAAGAACGAGAACATGCGCGTCTCGATGACCTTCTGCCAGAGCTGGTGCGCGTCGTCGGGCTTGCCGTCGCCGAGGCGCCGCATCGCCTCGTAAAAATAGATCTCGGCCCGCTTGCCGGCCGTGTCGGCGGCGGCGAGAACCTGTTCGTAGGAAACCTTGCCGACGGCGTAGCGGCCGAGCAGGTGGTACCAGGGCGCGCCGCGGTGCGGGCGCAGCTCGCCGTGGCGCTGGTCCAGCGTGCGCAGGTACGCCTCCGCCTTCGGATCGGCGACCTTGGTCGTGCGGCGGGAGAGATCGAGGACCCACAGCGAGGTGTAGACCTTGACGTACTCGGAGATCGCGCGGCCCGGGCGCGCCAGCGCGCGATGATAGACGCCGACCGCCGCGTCGGTCTCGCCGGCCTGCACGAGGAACGCGACGATGTCGATGTACGACTGATCGCGATCCCCGTCTTCTTCGATGGCGTCGTCGAATCTCTGCAGCGCCTCGGCGCGGCGGCCCAGCAGGTAGAGCAGGCGACCGACCTCGACCGTCGCCTCGGCCGACTCCGGGATGTTCTTGCGGCGCAGGTGCTCGATCATGAGCCGCTCCCAGCCGATCAGGGATCCCCGCCAGGCGGTCGCCGCACCTTCGCGGTCGCCCCCGGCGTCGCAGGTGTCGCCGAGCAGGCGATCGAGCCGGGCCCGGCCGGCCACCGAGCCGATCGTGTCCTGGGTGGTGCCCTTGCCGCGCAAGACGTCGATTCCTTCGCGCACGATCTGGCCCGCGCGCGCCGGGTCCCCGCGCTTGAGCGCCAGGTTGGCCAGCTCGATCGTGACCTCGGCGGTCGGTTCCCCCTCGTCGCGTGCCCGCAAGAACAGGGGCTCGGCGCGATCGATGAGGCCGGCGTTCACGTAGCTGCGCGCCAGCTCGAAATCGATGTCCGAGTCGCGCACTTTGAGCTCGGTCCCGGCGAAGCGTTGCTTGGTCTCGACGAACCGCCGCCGGAGATCGTCGGCCTCGGCGTAGGCGGGCGCGTCGCGCTCCGGATCGAGGCGCAGCCGCAGGCGCACGAACCCCAGCTCGATGAGCTCCGCGGAGATCCGCCCCAGAAGCTCGCGCTGCGCCGGGTTCCCCGCCAGGACGGCCTCGGCCTGCTCGAGGCGCAAGATCGCCAGGAAGTACGACGACAGCAGGCGTGCGACGTGACCCGATAGGACCAGCAGATCGGCGTCGGCGGGATGGTGGTGCAGACCCGCCTCGAGCACGCGCAGGGCGACCACCGGATCGGGCGCGTCGGTGGCGGTGCCGCCCAGGAAGTCGACCCGCGGCAGGAAGCGACGTGCCAGCGTCAGCGTGTCGGCGGGTGCCGCGTCGGGCTTGGCCGCCGCCACCAGGAGGCCGCGCAATTCGGGATCGTCGCCGTCCTCGCCCGCCATGCGCGCGGTCCGCGAAGCCGCGTCGGCGAGACGGCCGGCCCGCAGGTAGGCGCCGGCCATGCTGGTGACCGCGCGCTGCATTTCGTCGCCGTGCGCGAGGAGGAGCTCGCCGAGCGCGCGGCGGGCCGAATCACCCGACGGTGGGTGGTGAAGCGCCGAGGCGAAGCGTGTCTGCCGGGCGACATAGAGCGCGTCCAGGCGCGAAACCACCGGGGGAGCTGGCCAATCCCCGAGCGCGCTCTCGAGCGCGTCGATGGCGCTCGAAGCCTTGCGCATGCTGCCCCCTTCGTCGAACGTGCTCTCCTCGTCGGTCCAGCCGACCACCTGGTCGAGACGGCTACACCACTCCTGGCCCGCGTGCGCGTCGGGGGCGAGCGTCGCCAGCGCGGCCAGCGCGAGCGTCACCTGCTGGTCGCCACCGCGGGGAGAGTAGAGGCCGAGCACCAGCTCCGCGGCCGGGCGCAGCAGGCGCGCCTCATCTGGCGTCACCCGCGCCGGGGCGCTCGAGATCTCGGCCGGGTCGAAGAGTCCCAGCGCGTCGCGAAACGACTCGAACACGGTGTCGTAGAGATCGTCGCTCTCCAGCTCACGCGTCTGCCGACGGACGTCGTCGACCTTGAGCGTCAGCACCGGATCGAGCAAATAGTGCAGCAACTTCGCCCGCAGCGGCGCGCGCTCGGGTGCGCTCAGCGGCAGCGCCTGGAGCACCAGCCGTGCCTCCAGGAAGTCGTCCTCGTAGGCGATCCCGCCAATTCGGGCGGCCGCCGTGGCCAGTGTTCGGCCGGGACCGGCGGGCGCGGGGGCGCCGCCGTGGGCGCAGCCGAGCGCCGCCGTCGCGAGCGCCAGAGCGCAAACACCGACCACCATCCGAGACGCACCAGGAGCCATGGATCCTTAGTTTAGTTCTTCGGGTCCGTGGAGGCGAGCTTTGCCCGACGAGGACGCGGCCGGCCGCGACAGGCCTTTGGGACCACCGGTCCGCCACCACAATGTTAGGCTTTTGCCGTGTGGCAGCCGCGTCGTCCTGGGGAGGGGCCGCTCATCCTCGGTCACCGCGGGGCGAGCGCGCTCGAGACCGAAAATACGGTCGCCGCCTTCCGGCGAGCCCGCAGCGACGGCGCCGACGGCGTGGAGCTGGACGTCCTTCTGTGCGCGACGGGCGAAGTGATGGTCTTTCACGACGACGATCTCGTGCGTCTCGGTGACCGGCCGGATCGCATCGCCGACACCCCCTACGCCGTTCTCCGCGACGTCGAGCTCCCGGCCGGGACGCGCATCCCGACGCTGGAGGAGGCGCTGGAGGCGTGCGGGCCACAGATGCTGGTCAACGTCGAGCTCAAGGCCGCCAAGATCGGCCTGCCCGCCATCGCCGCGCTGGTCGAGGCGGTGGCCCGGGTGGTGGATCGGGCGGGGGCAGGTGGGCGCGTCCTGGTCTCCTCATTCAACCCGTGGGCCGTACGCAGCTGGATGCGGCGCGCCCCGGCCGTCCCCGCGGCGCTGCTGTTCGAGAGCGGGTCGCCGCTGCCGCTGCGTCGCGCTTGGCTGGCGCCCTGGCTGCGGCCCTTCGCGCTTCACCCCGAGCTGGTGCTCTGCTGCCCGAAGCGGGTGGCGGCCTGGAAGCGCCGGGGGTACATGGTCTCGGTCTGGACCGTCGACGATCCCGCCGCGCTCGGCGCTTGCCGCGAGATGGCGGTCGACGGCGTCATCACGAATGATCCGGGGCGGGCGCGGGCGATTCTTTCTTCTTCCTGAGGATCGCGTGCGTCGCCGTTGCGACGGCCAGCGTCAGTCCCTGCTCGTCCGTGGCCTCCGCCTCGACGACGGCCAGGCGCTTGCCGCACTTGCGAACCTCGGCGCGCGCCGTGATCGTGCCCGATCGAATGGGCTCGAGGAACCTCACGCTCATCTCGGCCGCGGCGTTGAAAGCGCCTTCGGGCGCGACCAGCTCCGCGACCGCATGCCCCATCGCGGTGTCGAGCAGCGCCATCACGACGCCGCCGTGCAGGACGCCGTGCGGGTTGAAGTGCTCGGGCCTGACCTGATACTCCCAGGTCGCGGTTCCGGGCGACGATGCGCGCGCGATGAAACCGAGTGGCCCTTGCGGCACGCCGACCGGAGGCCGGGCCGTCACGTGCGCACCGCCCCGTCGACGAGATAGAGGCCGGCGTAGATCTTTGGATCGACGGCCAGGCCGCCCGCCGCGCAGGTCGCCAGAAAGGGGCGCAGACGGGAGAGCCGGACCTGGTGGACGGTGATCTCCTCGGTGGCGTCGCCGCCGCCGGGTCCGATGCGGGTGAGCCCGCGCGCCTGGAAGAACGAGATCGTTTCGTCGCTGATACCGACCGCGATCGGCCCTTCGGCGAGCAGCTCCATCTCGCGGGCCGCGAAGCCGGTCTCTTCCGCGAGCTCGCGCACGGCGGCGCTGTGCAGGGTTTCGCCCGCGTGCGCGTCGCCGTCGCCGACCAGGCCGGCGGGCAGCTCGATGACCCGCTTCCGAACCGCCGGCCGGTACTGCTCGACCAGCAGTAATTTTTCGTCGTCTGTGACGGCGACGATCACCACGATCCCGGTGACGCCCGTTCGGGTCACGTACTCCCAGCCGCGATCGTCGACGAGGGTGAGGTACTTGCCCTTGGCGAGGACCCGCCTATTCCCTTCCGCCGTCCCCGCGGCGGCCGCGCTTCCCACCATCGTCTTCTGCGCCTTGGTGTCCTCGCCCACGGTCGGGGAGGGTATCAGGAAGACGTCGCGAGGGTGAATGCTTCAGTACGCGTCGTAAGGCACGACGTCGATGGCGCTCTCCTGGAGCTTGGCGGAGAGGAGCAGCTTCTTCATGACGGGCGCGGTCGCCACCATGGTGATGGCCAGATCGCGGGCGTGCACGTGTCGCTTGATCGCGGCGTTGACCTCGGCGGCCGGGATGGCGCCGAGGCGCGCCGGGGTGCTGTCGACGAAGTCGGGCGGCAGCCCCGCGATCTCGGCGCCCACGCGGGCGGCCAGGCGGTGCTCGGGGACGTCCATCTCGGAGGCGTGCGATCCGATGAGAAAGCGCTGAAAGAAAGCCACCTCGGTCGACGACAGTCCCTTTTCCATGAACGACACGTAGAGCTTGAGCACCAGCTTGAGGGTGGCCACCGTCTTGTCGGTGCCCGAAAACACCCAGCCGGTGGCGGCACCGACCCCGCGCCGCTCGTCGAGGATCAGGTAGGCGCCATAGGCGAGGCCGCGCTTGCGGCGTACCTCGTCCATCAGCGTGGCGTTCATGGCCCGTCCGCCGAACGCCGCCAGCCCGATCGAGAGCGGAAGATAGTCGCGATCCGAGGCGCGCAGCGCCGGGTGGCCGAACATCAGCTGCGTCTGCTGGCGGTCGGGCTTGTCGACCAGCTCGATCCGCCACCCCTTGGGCGGCACTGGCTCGCGCAGCTCCAGCGCATTCGGCGGCGGCGCCGCACCGTCGGCGAGGCCGTGGAACGAATGGGCCAGCACGGCGTCGAGCGCCGCCGCGTCGACGTCGCCCGAAAACGCGAAGATCAGGTTTCGCCCACCGAAGTTTCGGTGAAAATGCGCGGCGACCTCTGCGGCGCTGGCGGCGTCGAGCGCCGATTTGAGCCCCTCGGGCGCGTGGCCATACGGGTGCTCGCCGTAGAGGTTGCGGGTGAAGAAGCGCGCGCAGAGGGCGCGGTCGTCGTTGCGAAGCTCGTCGATCTGCCCTTCGATCTCGTGCCGCGTGCGCGTGAGCTCGGCGGGCGAGAAAGTCGGACGGATCAGCATGTCCCCCACGATGGCGAGATAGGCTTGGAGGTTGCGCGCCAGCACCTCGCCCTCGAAGCGCGTGCTGTCGGGCTCGGTATGCACCTCGAGGGTCGCGCCGAGGGTGTCGAGCGCCTCGTCCATCTCGGTGCGCGAGCGGCCGCCGGCACCGTGACGGGCCCATTCGGCCGCCAGGTTGGTGAGGCCTTCGCGATGGCGCGGATCGGACGCCGAGCCCGAACGCGACGCTACCACCACATGAACCAGCGGCACGCTGTGGTTGCTCTCGACGATGAGCAGCGAGCCGCCGGGTCCGGGCCGCCGCTGGACGCCGCCCGATGGCGGCGCGCCCGAAGGCGCCGCGCCCGAAGGCGCCGCCCCGCTCGAAGGCGCCACGCCGCTCGCCGCCGCGGCGACCGGCGCCGCGCCGACCACCAGGGCCGCGGACAGCACCGCGCCGACGCCGCTCATGGACCGCCCCCGGCGCCGGGCCGCGCGATCACCACAGAACGGGCGCCGGTGGACAGGTAGGTGGCGGCGACGCGCTGGACGTCCGCCGCCGTCACCTGCGCGTACTCGGTGCCGCGCGCGAACAGCCGGCGAAAATCGCCCGCCCCGATCTCGAACTCGCCCAGCGCTTCGGCGCGCCCGTGGCTGGACCCGAGCTGCTGCCAGAACGCGCTCTCGAGGCGCGCCGCCGCCTTGCCCAGCTCGGCCGCGCTCACCGGATGGGCCGCCAGCTCCGCGGCGGCCGCGACGATGATCCGTTCCGCTTCCTCGGCGGTGTGCCCTTTGACCATCTGGACCCAGATCGCGTAGAGCCCCGGATCGCGGGTAGGCGCGACGTCGCCGTGCACCGACGAGGCCCACTGCGTGTCGACCACCAGCTTCTGAGTGAGGCGCGCCGATGGTCCGCCGGCCAGCAGCTCGTTCGCGATCTCGTAGGCGGCCCGGTCGGCGGCGCCCAGCGCCGGCGCGGGGAACGCCAGCACCAGGCGGTCGGCGGGGACGGGGCGGGTCAGCGTCGTCCGCACCTCCGTCGCCGGTGCGCGCTCCGGCTTGACGTCGTCGGGCGGCAACGCCGGTCCGGGCTGGATAGACCCGTACGCGGTCACCACCAGGTCTAGCGCGGCGGTCGCGTCGATCTTTCCAGTGATCACCAGGACGGCGTTCCCTGGGGCGTAAAACTTTCGATAGAACGCCACCGCCTTCGCCTGCGTGATGGCCTTGATGTCCTTCATCGAGCCGATGACCGGCCAGCGGTAGGGGTGGGTCTTGAACGCCTGCTGGTACATCACCTCTTCGAGGATCCCGTCGACGCTGTCCTCGACCGACGCCAGCCGTTCCTCGGCGACCACGTCGCGCTCGGTCTCGACCTGTCGCTTGCGCAGATCGAGGTTGACCATCCGATCGGCCTCGAGGCGCGCCGCCACCGCCAGCTCGGTGGGCGGCAGATCGTCCATGTAGGCGGTGAAGTCGTAGTAGGTCATCGCGTTCGAGCTGCCGCCCACCTCTTCCATCGCGCGGTCGAACTCATTGGCGGCGGTGGTCTTGGTCTGCGTGAACATCAGGTGCTCGAACAGGTGGGCCAGGCCCGACTCGCCGCTCGCGACATCCTCGTTGCGCGAGCCGACGCGAAACCAGGTCATGTAGCTGATGCTGGTCGCGGACGGATCGGGAAGCAGCACCACCTCAAGCCCGTTGTCGAGCCGCCACTTGGTCGCCGTGAGCGTCCCCAGCGAGGCGTGCGCGATCTCGGTCGGCGGCGCGCCCGGGCCGGCCGCCCCCGGCGCGAGCTTGATTCCGCCCTGGGCCCCCGTCGCGGCGCCCGCCACGCCCCGACGTCCGGGGGTCGCCGCGCAGGCCAGCAGCGCGAGAGCCGAGATCGCCGCCGTCGGGAGCGCCGCGTCCAGCATCAGAACTTCGCGTTCAAGGTGAGGCCGAAGTCCTGCACGAAGCTGGTGTACGTGCCGTTGGCCGTCGGTCGCGCGCGCCCGTCGAGGCGCGCCTGGCAGGCGTTGAGATCGCCGTTGCCTCCGCTGTTTGCGCAGGCGGTGGCCTCTTTCGGGTCGAAGAGGGAATTGGTGACGGTCACGGCGGGCATGATGGTAAGGCCGTATCCGGCGCCGAGCCAGAATCTGCGGTTCAGCCGCAGCTCGATCAAAGCGACCGGCTCGACCTTGAATCCGTCGACCGCGGCGGCGTTGACCGCGCTCGAGTCGACGGCGCTGGTCTCGACCCGCAGCTCGCCGCCCAGGTGCACGCGCTCGCGCCACCAGTAGGCGATTCGCGCGCGCGTGTCGAAGACGTCGTGAAACCCACGATAAAGGACGATGTGCTCGGGAAGCCCGGCCGCCTCCAGCGTGGGGCCGATCAGCCGAACGTCGATCCGGTCGTGGACGTGCATCCAGACCCAGCGCTCCATGACGGTCAACTCGAGACCGGGACGCAGATGCCAGGTGATGCCACCTATGAAGACGTCGGGAAGCCGGTAGGAGATGTCGCCGAAGACGCAGCGGCTCGACTGTCCGCCGGCGCAGGTCAGCGGCCCGCCGCCCTTGTTCGGGGGGAGGGTGACCGACGACTGTCCGCCCGCGATCTCCACGCCCGCGATGGTGCTGCCGAGCGGGCGGCTCTGGTAGGAGAGCCCCATCTCGAGGTTGCGCAGGCGGTAGTAGACGCCGCCGCCCAGGGTCAGGGTGACCTTCGAGTTTTCGATCCCCTGACCGGAGGCGATGTTGTAGCCGGCGGCCGCGGCCGGGTTCTCCGCGCCGCAGGGCATTCCGCCGCAGTCGCTCGTCAGCCCCATCGTACCCCCGTCGAGGGCGGTGTCCTCGGCGAAGCTCAAGCTGCCCGTCGAGAACTGGATCCCGGGCGCGAGCCCGATCCGGAGGTTGTCGCCGAATCGGATCGCCAGCGCGGGGACCAGGGCCAGGTTGCGCAGATCCATGCTCAGCACCTGGTAGCGGGTCGGCTCGGCGCCGGTCGGGGAGACCGGGAAATGGATCTGTTCGAGGTAGGGCATGTACGCCGCGAAGCCGAGCGCGACGCGCTCGCCACCGGAGCTGATCGCGAAATAGCTTCCCGGCCCGGGCGGCCATTGAAACGGTTGTCTCAGATCGCGCGCCTCTGCCGAGCCCGCGCCCCCCGCGCGCGTCACCGCGACCGACGACATTCGCCCTGTTCCCGCCACCATGATCTGCAGTCCGCGCGCCAGACCCAGCGCCGCCGGGTTCCAGTAAATCGCCGCCAGGTTGCCGGAGGTCGGTCCGCTGAACGACATCCCGCCCACGAACGGATCGTCGAGCGGAGACGCCCATGTAAGCCGCGTGACCAGCATGATCGGGAGGATTGCGGCGGCCACCAGCAGCGCGGCCACCGCCCGCGCGCGGTCCGTCCGCCCACGGTGCTCCCTGAAACACATGAGGTGACGCGACGTTATCTGAAGGTTCCGGGAGCGGCAATGCCTTGACGGTCCGATCCGCACGTGGCTAACATCCGGCTTGATGGCCCTTACGGCGACGCGGCTGGGGCTCAAAACAGGACCGCGCATCGCGCAGGTCTGCGGCTTTGGGATCGTGTCCGCGTTGCTGGGGGCGGGCGCTTGCAGCCGCCCCTCGTCCGAGAACATCGTTCTGTGGAAGACCACCGAGAAAGGGCCGGAGCGGCTGCACGAGGCGCTGGCCGATCACGGCGTCGCGCCGCGGCTGCGGGGCGAGTCGGCGGTCGCGCTGGTGGACCTCGGCCGCTCGGAAGAGGTCGACAGCATCCTGGCCGCGACGCCCGCCGACGATCGGGCCGAGATCTGCAAGACGCTCGAACCGGCCTACGAGGTCGCGATGAAGGATCCGGCGCCGGAGAAGTCGCTGGCTTATCGCGACGCGCTCTTCTCGCTGCGCAAGGGAGCGCCGCCCGACGATCAGAAGCGGATCGACGCCGCGCTGCTGCCGGCGCTGGAGGCGGATCTGAAGACGGGGAAGCTTCGCCAGGGGCAGCATTCGCTGGACAAGATGCTGACCGCGATCGGCACCGATTCGGGCGCGATGCTGGTGCGGGTGCTCGCCGATCCCGAGGTCCCCTATTTTCAGGCGGCCGAGCTGCTGGCCAAGGTGGGCGACGACGGTGCGCGCGACAAGGGCGCGGCGGCGCTGGTGGCCCGCGCGGCGAAGATCAAGGCGACCGACAAGCAACACCCGGAGAGCTTCTACAAGGCGCTGGGCGGCCTGGGCGGTCCGATCGCGGTGAAGGAGCTCGAGGCCGAGATCGCCGGGAGCGACAAGGATCGGGCGCTGCTGGCGACGCGCGCGCTCGGCGAGCGGCGCGATCCGACGGTGCTGCCGTTCGCAATCAAGATCGCGGCCGATCCCAAGGCCGACAAGGCCGTCCGCGACGAGATGTTCGGGGTGGTCGAGACGATCGGCGGGCTCGAGGCTGAAAAGGGCCTGCTCGGCATCATCTCGTCGGACAAGGAAGAGATTGTCCGCTACCGGGCCTTCGAGTCGGTGCTGGCCGCGCGCAAGGCCGAGGGCATCGTCCCGGCGCTGGAGGCGTTTCCGGCCAGCGCCGCCTACAAGAAGGTCGACGTGGACGATCTGCTGGTGAAGCTGATCGAGAAGATCGGGGCCTCCGCGCGCCCGGCGCTGGTCGCCGCGCTCTCCTCGCGGGTGCCGCTCGCGCGCATGACGGCGGTGATGGCGCTCGAGCAGATCGGGCGCGCGCCGGATGCGCCCGCGCTGGACAAGCTGGCGGGTGACAGCTCGCCCGTGAAGGGATTCCCCGCCGGCGACACCGTGGGCAAGGAGGCCGCCCACGCGGCCGAGGCCGTGAGAAAGAAGTCCTGACATGGCGCTGCACGGACGAAAGAGCCTGCGCCAGTTCCAGTGCAACGATGCGCTCTGGGTCACGTTCCGCCGCATGGCCGAGGATCAAGAGAAGGAGATCGACGACGTCATCGCGGACGCGCTCGAGGCCTTCGCGCAGCTCTCCGGCTACCAGACCGGCATCAACTCCGCCTCCACGGAGGGCCAGGTGACGCCGCCGCCCGCGCCGCGACCGCGCGCCCCGGCGGCGCCGCCCCCGCCGCCGCCCGCGCCGAGCCGTTCGCGTTTCACCCGTCCGGTTCCGGAGCCGACCGGAGGTTTCGGCGCCATGTTCCACCCGGGGCCTTCCACGCCCCCGCCGCACCCGCCGGGCGGATCGACGTCGGGAGCTTCCTTCGGCTCACAGCTGCCATCTTCGGACGGGGCGTCGGCGGCGGCCACGCTGCCGCTCTATCTGGTTTTCGACAATCAGAAATACCGGATCGACAAGGACCAGTTCATCATTGGGCGCGGCACCAAGTCGTCCG
>CAYTTF010000018.1:0-2510 GCA_964440665.1 uncultured Myxococcales bacterium
TTTGCCGGCTGAGCTGGCGTAGACCCACGGCATGCCACAAGACAGCATCGGCTCGGACCCTGAACCTGAAAGTCCCACCGGCGCCGCTTCCGCCCCCGCTGCGGCGCCCTCTCGGGGAGGATCTTCGGCCGACGACGAAGAACCTCTCGGGTTACGCGTTCGGCGAATCGTCTTCGGCAAACCGCGCGATCTGCACGACAAACGAATCTTTCACCACATTTCTCTGATTCCGTTTCTGGCCTGGGTCGGCCTCGGCGCCGACGGCCTCTCGTCCTCGGCTTACGGTCCGGAGGAGGCGTTCCGAAACCTCGGTTCGCACATCTATCTGGCGATCGGGCTGGCGGCGATGACGGCGCTGACGGTGTTCATCATCTCGGCGGCCTACCGGGGGATCATCGAGGAGTTCCCGCACGGCGGCGGCGGCTACGTGGTCGCCACCAAGCTCCTCGGCAAAGGCGCCGGCGTGGCGTCGGGCTGCGCGTTGCTGGTCGACTACGTCCTGACCATCACGGTCTCCGTTGCGGCGGCGGGCGACGCCATGTTCAGTTTTCTGCCGCTGGGCTGGAGCGGAATGAAGCTGCCGGTGGAGATATTCTTCATCTTCGGCCTCACCACGCTCAACCTACGCGGCGCCCGTGAATCGGCGATCGCGCTGGCCCCAGTCTTTCTGCTCTTCGTGTTCACCCACCTGGCGCTCATCGTGGGCGGCATCCTGATGCGCGCCCCCGCGCTGCCGGCCACCGCGATCGAGGTGGGCACCGGCTTTCACAAGGGCCTCGGGACGTTGGGCATCGGCGGGATGATTCTGCTCTTCATCCACGCGTACTCTCTCGGCGGCGGCACTTATACCGGCATCGAGGCGGTGTCGAACGGCCTGCCGATCATGCGCGAGCCGCGCGTGCAGACGGCCAAGCGAACCATGGTCTACATGGCCACCTCGCTGGCGTTCACCGCGGCGGGGTTGCTGGTTTGCTACTTGCTCTGGCACGTGACCCCGGAGCAGGGCAAGACGATGAACGCGGTGCTCTCCGAGCGGGTGACCGCTCACATGCCTCTCGGCCGCACGCTGGTGATCGTGACGCTGTTCTCGGAATCGATCCTGCTGGTGGTGGCGGCGCAGGCCGGCTTCATCGACGGCCCGCGGGTGCTCGCCAACATGGCGGTCGACTCCTGGGTGCCGCGCCGGTTCGCGGCGCTCTCCGATCGCCTGACCACCCACAACGGCATCGTGCTCATGGGCGCTACCTCGCTGGCGGCGTTGCTCTATACCCACGGCGACGTCGGGCAGCTGGTGGTCATGTACAGCATCAACGTCTTCCTGACCTTCTCGCTGTCGATGTTCGGGATGATGCGCCACACCTGGCAGGTGCGGCAGAAGGGCGCGCACTGGCACCGCAAGGCGCTGCTGTTCTCGAGCGGCTTCGTGCTTTGCGCGACGATCCTGGTCATCACGGTGTTCGAGAAGTTTCGTGAGGGCGGCTGGATCACGCTGGGCGTTACGGGCCTCGTCATCGCGCTCTGCTTCGTGATTCGCGCCCACTACCGCCAGGTCCGGATGAAGCTGGCGCAGCTCTACCAGGACGTGCGCCACATCGGCGCGCACGCCGCGGCGCCGATCGACATCGACGACCGGAAAGCGCCGACGGCGGCGGTGCTGGTGCCGAGCTTCGGCGGCATCGGCATCCACACCGTGCTCAACATCTTTCGGGCCTTCCCGAACCACTTCAAGAATCTGGTGTTCATCTCGGTGGGCGTGATCGACTCGGGTGGGTTCAAAGGGGCCGACGCGGTCGGCGCGCTCGAGGAATCGACGCGCGCGATGCTGCAGAAATACCTCTCGGTGGCCGCCGAGCTCGGCGTGCCGGCGGCGGTCCGGTTCGCGATCGGAACCGATGCGGTGGAGGAGGCGGAGCGCCTCTGCCTGGGGGTCATGAAGGAGTTCTCGGTGGTCACCTTCTTCGGTGGCAAGGTGGTGTTCGAGCGCGAGCGCTGGTACCAGAGGCTTCTGCACAACGAGACCGCGTTGGCGATCCAAAAACGCCTCTATTGGGCCGGCGCGACGATGGTCGTGCTACCCGCGCGCGTGACATAGACGCACGGGCCCTGGTTCGCGAGCGCGGCGCAGCTTTGGGTCCCGTGTCGTGATAAACTAAGCCCTTTCCAGGGGGTTCTCCGTGAATCACTTTGCTTATCCTCTTGCTTGTCCTCGACGGGCGCGCGCGCTGGTGTCCGGTTTCGCAGTCTTCACCGTGATCGGCGGCGCGGCCTGCACGGCCGGCGTCAAGGCGACCGGGACCGGGAGCGGGGGACACGCCGGGACCGCCAACACCGGCAGCGGCGGCACGGCGGGCACCACCAGCGGGACCGGACAGGGAGGCACCGGCGCGGTCGTCCTCACGGGCACGGGCGGCGCCAACCCGGACGCGGCAGCCTGCCAGCAGTCCGACGTGAAGTTCGCGGCCCTCAACCCCACGGTGTTCATCTTGGTGGATCGCTCGGGCAGCGAGTTC
>CAYTTF010000018.1:2610-26969 GCA_964440665.1 uncultured Myxococcales bacterium
CGCGGCCCTCAACCCCACGGTGTTCATCTTGGTGGATCGCTCGGGCAGCGAGTTCGATCCGGGCACGACGACGTTCGTCAAGCTGCGACCGGCGGTCGAGCAGGTCGTTGCGCAGCTCGAAGGCCAGGTGCGGTTCGGGCTGGGCTCGTTCGTCGGTGATCACAGCAGCGGCGCGTGCGCGCTCAACTACCAGTCGGTGCCGATCGCCCTCAACAACTCGGCCGCCATCAAGACCGCTTACGACGGATGGGGCGCGCTTCAACCCCTCGGCGCGAAGGCCGATACGCCCGCCGTCGAGGCGATCCCGATGGTCAAGGCCGCGCTCCAGGCCGACACCGGCACCGGTCAGAAGTACATGATGATCGTGAGCGACAGCGAGACCGACTTCTGCGACGACGGCAACGCGCTCTGTCCGGCCGACGCCGTGACGTACATGATTCAGGACATGTTCAACGCCACGCCGAGCATCGGGACACTGGTCATTGGGTTGCCGACCTCGGTCAGCAACATCTCGACGTCGGTGCTGCAGAACTTCGCGAACGCCGGGGTGGGACAGCCGGTCGCGATTCCGGTGGGCGCCGGCGCGGCGACAGTGGCGGACGTCTTCTACCAGTGCAACGGCCAGACCAATGGCGGCGCCGATTCGTGGATGAGCCTGTGGACAGCGGCCGGTCGCGCCAACTTGATGCCGCTCGCCACCTACGCCGCGACCGGCGGCACGGCGCCGGTCTTCACCCCCAGCGCCGTCGACACGGATATGCTGGTTGCGCAGATCTCCAGGGCGCTCGCGGGCGTCCGGAGCTGCACGTTCGATCTCTCGGCCGCCAAGATTCAGGTCGACGTGAACAAGCTCAGTGAGGCCATCGTCTATCTAATCGACGGGACGAGCAGCCACGACACGATCCCGCTCGATACCGGCAACGCCAACGGCTGGGATATGACCAGCCCGACCGAGCTTCAGCTCTTCGGTTCCTGGTGCGACAAGCTGCGCGCTCCGGCGACCACGGACATCAAGTTCAACTTCCCCTGCGACATCATCATCGACAAGCCCAACTAGAAGGGCCCAGCTCGGGCGACGTCAGTTGAAGACGCCGACCGCCAGGTTCACGGCGGTCGCCAGGATTGCCGTGTTGTAGAGGAACGAGAGCAAGCTGTGCCCGAGCACCGCGCGGCGGATCTGGCGGCTCGACACGGCGACATCGGAGACCTGAAAGCACATGCCGATGGTGAAGGCGAAGTAGGCGAACTCCAGGTAGGCGGGTGGCGTTTCCCCCGGAAACACCAGACCGCCTTCCCCTTCGTCGTCGTCCCGGTAGTACAGGTGCGCGTAGCGGAGCGTGTAGGCCGTGTGCGTGAGCACCCAGGCGCTGACCACCGCCAGCGCGCACAGGGCGACAAACAGGTCACGCGTTTCGGGGTGGAAGGCGCGCGCCTGTCTCAGCACCACCGCCGTCGCCAGCAGCGAAAATCCGCTGGCGAGAATGATCAGACCGCCGACGGCGCGCCGGCCGGGATCGTCCTCCGCGGCGTGGCGGCGGGCTTCCTCGATGCCGTTGCGCAGGATGAGCAACCAGGCCAGCGATCCCATCACCGTCGCCGACACATCCCAGGCGGCTATCGCGCGCAAGGCCGAACCGAAACGTGCGGGGATAGCCACCGCCGTGGCCAGGCCCAACCCCAGCGAGATCAGCAACCGCGCGAGCGCCCGATGCGGGTCGTGGCCCCCGAACGCCCGTGAGTGACTGGCCATCAGCATCAGCTTCGCCGAGCCCGAGCGCAGAGTCTAGGCCAGCGCCGGCGACGGCAGCCGCGTTCGAAAGCTAGCGGCTAATGCGCGCGTTTCTTGAGGATGCCCCAGCGGCCGTGGGTGCTCGGCGCGGCGGGGGTCTCGTCGGCTGTGGGCGCGCTCTTCTTGTTGGCGGCTTCCCACTTGGTGGATTCACCCTTGCGGGGCTCCCGCATCGCGACCGCGGCGTGGGCAGACTTGGACGGGGCGCTGGTCTTCTCGGTGAACGGATCCTTCCACGCCCCTCGGTGCGCCGGCGCCTCGGCAGGCTTGGCGGCCGGGGCCGCCCGTCGCGTGGTCGTCGCCTTGGGCGAGTCCTTGAACGGGTCGCTCCAATCATTGTCGTTGGCGCGCGCGCTGCCGCGGGCGGCTCGGCTCGGCTCGGTCTTGGCGACCGGAGGCGGGGGCGGCGCGGAGGCGCGACGGCGCGACGGCGCGGGCGCCACGTCGTCGTCATCGTCGTCGATCGAGCCGCGGGTCTCGCGGGCGGCGACCGTCTTCTTCGGTCCGTCGGCGAACGGATCGTTCCAGCTCGCCGGACGGGCGGGCGTCTGCTGCCGGCGCGCTGACGGCGCCGAGGGCGTGCGGGTCGCGAAGGCCGCCGGGCGGGTCCCCGCGGTCGTGCGGGCCGGCGCCGGCGCTGGCGCGGGGCGGCCGCCGGCCGGGGCTGCGCCTTGCACGACGTGGATGATTCCATCGTCGCGCTTGGGCTGCGGGCGCACCGCAATGGGGGCCGGCTGGGGCGTCGACTGGATCTCGGGCTTGGCCCACTCGGGCGTTTCGTGTTTGACCTTGGTCTCCGGCATCGGCGGTGCCTTGTCCGCCGAGTCGAGCAACGAGTCGACGTCGTCGGCCCGCTTGCCCTTGCCCTTCGCCGCCGGCTTGGCAGGTTTCTCGGTCGCCAAGAGATCGTTGAGAGCCTTGTCGTCGGTGGCCGACGTCTTCTTCTTCTTGGACGGTTCGTCCTTGAGCAGCTTGTCGATGAACTTGTCGTCGCCGTGTTTGACCGGCGGCGGCGGCGCGGCGGCCGCGCTCGTCTCCAGCTTGGGCGAGATCTCGCTGGTTTTGCCCTTGCTGCCCTTACCAGAATCCTCGTCGGGCAACGACGGCAACGCCACTTCGCCGCCCCGTTTGCTCGTCTGCGCCTTCGGTGGCGCGGGCGGCTCCTTCGCGGCGGCGGCCTCGGCCTTTTCCTTGTCGCGCGCGGCCTTCTCGGAGGCCGCTTTGTTGATCGCCTGCGCACGCGCGATCTTGTCGAGCTCGCCGCGCTTGTCGTCCGGCCCCATCACGGAGTCTTCCCACTGCAGCTGCTTGCTGATCACCTTGTCGTCGCTGAGCCCGTCAGCGGACTTTTTCTTCCCGGACTTTTCACCGGACTTGGCCTTCGGATCGGCGGCGCGCGCGGGGGACCAGACTCCGAGCAAACCGATTCCGGCGAGGGCGGCACAAACGACAAACCTGGACCGCATCGATGCGACCTCCACGTGGGGGGTGATACAGCCTGCTATTATCGGGCACCCGCTGGGTTTGACAAGCGCCTTTTCACCGACGCCGCCCTACGATGTGGGTCCGTGTAGTCAGGAGGCGTAGCTACGGCCCGAGGCCCGTTCTGGTCAGCGAACGACGATACCGGAGGCGACGATCTTCACCTCTTCGCCCTTGATATCGACCTCGATATCCATCTCCCCCTCTGCCCGCACCCGTGCCAGGCCCAGACGGGAGAGCGAGCCGGCCTTGGCGTTGCGGCGCATGAGGGCGAAATAGTGGGCCATCGCGTCGGCTTCGGCGTTCATCTCCGCGTAGCAAGTCCCGAGGTGGTCGATGTGCTCCTGCGTCGAATTGTTCGTCACCACCACGCGCACGATCGCGTCGTCGCCGCGGGGCGAGACATCCACCTCCAGGCGGGCCTTGCCGTCCGAGGCGTACTTGGCCGCGTTTTCCAGCAGCTCGTGGGCCGTCATCGCGACCCGAAAGACAGCGTCTTCGTCGTCCAACGCCGGCGCCAGCTTGGCTTCGACAAGGCGTCGGGTGGGCGAAACGATCGCTGGAGAGACGGTGAGCGGGAGGTCCAAATGCAGCGGCGTCACGGGCGGATACCTCTGACTACTATCACCAACTGGGGCTGCTTGGCGAGCCGGGAGGCACATTCCACCGACTCCGGCTCAAATCTTGCCTAAGACTTTGGGCGCGATCGGTCGATGTAGCAGGCCCGGCAACCTCAAAAATGGCATCTACCTCCCAAGCCAACGGCCCCCCACCCGCCGATCACGGTCAAGCGACTCTCGCGCGCGGGGCGACGATTGGACGGTACGTCGTGCTCGGATTGGTCGGCCGCGGCGGCATGGGAGAGGTCTACGCCGCCTACGATCCCGAGCTAGATAGAAAAGTCGCGGTCAAGCTGCTGCGGGTCAAGCCCGGCAACGGCGTCTCGCTGACGGAAGGACGTCAGCGGACCCTGCGTGAGGCGCAAGCCATCGCGCGCCTGTCCCACCCGAACGTGGTCGTCGTCTACGACGTCGGCACCTTCCGGGATCAGGTGTTCATCGCGATGGAGTTCGTCGAGGGGAACACCGTCACCTACTGGCTGCAGTCGCAGCCGCGCAGCTGGCAGGAAATTCTCAAGGTCTTCCGAGCCGCGGGCAAAGGCCTGACCGCGGCGCACGACAAGGGGCTGGTTCACCGCGACTTCAAACCGGACAACGTGATGGTCGGGCGGGACGGCGAGGTGCGGGTCATGGACTTCGGGCTGGCGCGGCAGGTGTCCGAGAAACCCGCCACCGCCGAGGGGGTGACACCGGCGGTGCGAATTCCTGTGGTGGTGACCGACCCGCTGCCGATGCGCGTGACAGACCCGATGACCACCGTGCTGCTCAACACCGGGGCGAGCAGCGCCCCGGCGCCGACGGGCCCGGTCGACATGCAAGCGACCTCCGTGATGTTCGAGATGCAGCTCACGCGCACCGGCGCGATGATGGGGACCCCCGCGTACATGGCGCCCGAGCAGTTCCTCGGCACGTCGACCGATGCGCGCACGGATCAGTTCAGCTTCTGCGTGGCGCTGTACGAGGCGCTCTATGGCGAGCGGCCGTTCTCGGGCAACACCATGTTCGCGCTCACCACGGCCGTCGTGCAGGGGCACGTCAAGGAGGCGCCGCAGAGCTCGAAGGTGCCGCTGTGGGTCCGCAAGGTCTTGCTGCGGGGGTTGCGCCCGCAGGCGGCAGAGCGCTATCCGACGATGCACGATCTGATCGAGGCGCTGGGCAAGAACCCGCGCGCCGCGCGCAACCGCGCGATGGCGATCGTCGCGGTCGCGCTCATCCCGCTGGCGCTCGGTCTCGGCGTGCGCCAGAGCCTGGCGAACCATCGATCGATTTGCGGCGCGGGACCGGCGCATCTGGGCGGGATCTGGGATCTGCCGGTCGCCGGCGAGACCGAGTCGCTGCGACAGGGGGAGATCCACGCGGCCTTCCTGCACACCGGCAAGACCTATGCGAGCGACGTCTACGCGACGGTCAGCCGCATCTTGACCGGCTACGCGCAGAGCTGGGCGAACATGTACCGCGAGGCCTGTGAGTCGACGCAGGTGCGCGGCGAGCAGTCTTCGGAGGTGCTCGATCTGCGGATGTCCTGCTTGCAGGAGCGACTGGGAGGCCTGCGCGCGCTCACCGACGTGTTCGGCCAGGCGAACGGTGAGGTGGTCGAGAACGCGGTCAGCGCAGCCAACAACCTGCGCTCGCTCGATCGTTGCGCCGACGTGCCGCTCTTGCGCTCGGTCGTGCGCCCGCCGGAGGACCCGGCGACGAGGGCCCGGGTCGCCGATCTGCGGCACCAGCTGGCGGGGCTCAAGGCGCTCTACGACGCCGGGCGCTATCGCGAAGGGCTCAAGAGCGCGCCCGGACTGGTCGCCGCGGCACGCGCGCTCGGCTATCAGCCGCTGGTCGCCGAAACACTGGCGCTGATGGGGACCATGTACTCCAAGTCGAACGACTCGCACCTGGCGGAGCAGGCGCTGGTCGAGTCGTACTTCGCGGCGGACGCCTCCCGACACGACGAGGTTCGCGCCGAAGCGGCGCTGTTCCTGGTGTGGGTGATCGGTTACCAGGAGGGGCGCTATGTCGAGGCACAGCGTTGGGCCAAGACCGGCGACGCCGTGCTGCAGCGACTCGGTGGACACGAGCTCCTCCACGCCTGGTTGCTCAATAACCTGGGCGGCATCTTCGAGATCCAGGGCGAACGCGAGGCGGCGCTGCGCGCGCAGCAGGAGGGACTCACTCTCAAAGAGCAGGCGCTCGGGCGCGACCATCCCGATGTCGGCGTCTCGGAGGGGAACGTGGCGGTGGTGCTCACCGCGCTCGGGCGCAATCAGGAGGCGCTGGCCCACGTCGATCGATCGATCGAGATTCTCGAGAATGGCCTGGGCCCCGATCACCCGGATCTCGCCACCCAGCTCATGAACCGCGGCGAGATCCTGAACGCGCTCGGCCGCTACCACGACGGGCGCGCGTCGTTCGAACGGGCCCGCATCATCTGGGAACGCGAGCTCGGCCTCGACAACCGAATCCTCGCCTACGCGCTGACCGGCATCGGCGTCAGCTACCTTTCGGAAGGGGATCCGTCGAGCGCGATCGTGCCGCTCGAGCGCGCCTTCAAGATCCGCGAGGCCCAGGAGACCGATCCGTCGCGCCGCGCCGAAACGCGTTTCGCGCTGGCGCGCGCGCTATGGGAAGCGGGCCGAGATCGCAGTCGGGCGCGCGTCCTGGCCGAGGAGGCGCGCGAGGGTTACGCGAAGGCGGTGGTCAAGGCCAAGCTCGCCGAGGTGGAAGGCTGGCTGCACGGTCACGGCGCCAGCTAAACGCGGGAGGCACGGCCCTGCCGGGGTTCCGACTACTCGGCGTCGGGGCGCGCGAGCGTCTTGGGTGCGGCGTGCTCGGCCCCGGCGGCGTGCTCGGGCGCGGCGGGGTGCTCGGGTGCCGCCGGGTGCTCGGGCGCGGCGGGGTGTTCGGACGCCGGCGCGTGCTCGGGCGCGGGTGGCCCCTTCGGAGCCGGAGGAGCGGCGTGCTCGGGCAGCGGTGCTCCCTTCGGAACGGTGGCGGGCGCGGACGCTCCTTTGGCGGCGGGTGTGGGCGCATGCTCGGGCGTGGGTGCCTGCTCGGGCGCGGGGGCACCCCCGGTCGAACGGCGGACCGTGACCCGGACGAAGTCGTCCTTGATCTCGACCAGCGGATCGCCGAGATCGCCAAGACCGATCTTGAGCGACGTTCCGTCTTTCGGATCGGCGTCCTTTTCGGCCTGGTTGATCCAGAGCAGCCGGAAGCCGTCCCGGCTGACGCGGTAGAGCCGCATGGTGATCAGCGACGCGGCTTTCGGGAGCGTCACGATCACGGCATGCGGCCGGTTGGTCACGCTGAAGCCGGCACCCGCGATCGAGCCCTTGATTGGGATCAGGATCGCGGACTTGGTGCCGTCGGTGCTCACGTCGGGGCGGTTGCGCCGCCAGGCGTTGCGCGCCAGGTCTTTGTCGGCGGGGCGCTCTTCCTGATCGCTGTCGGCTGGCTTGCGCACGCTGGGCGCGGCGCGCGCGGCTTGGTCCTCGTCCTCGGCCGCGGCCTGGGCCCGACTCTGCGCGAAGTCGGGACGCGAAGCCGCGACGTCGCGGTTTTCGCCGGCGCCCCCCTGCCCGTCGCGGCTGCTGCCGTCGGCAGGGGTCGACGGCGCGGCGTCGGCGATCTTCGAAGGCGGGGTCGGCACCGACGGTGGCATCGGTGGTGGGGCTGGCGCCGGCGAGGGCAGGGGTGGTGCCTCCGCCGCGTGGCGGGGCAAGAGGCGGTGCCCGATCCCAAAAACGACCGCCGCGCTGAGCGCCGCGACGAGGAGGCCGCCCGGTCTCCCGACGCCCGCCTCGGCGCGCGGCGGGCGCGCCGAGGGGCGATTCGGCGGCGGATGGGGAAAGGGGCTCATGGGGTCTTTGCGGTATGCGCGGGCCGCGAGAGTACCCCATCGGTGAATCTCTTCATCCAGACACCGATGGGGGCCAGGATCCTATCGCGAAGCGCGGCATCCATCTGCATTCGTTCCAGGGTCTGCGCGGTCGCCTGCGTCGCGCCATCGATGGGATGCGCCTCCAGGAACGCGCGCACCTCGTCGAGATGCCGCCGCTCGGGAAGCGCGGCGAGCCCCTCGACCAACCGGCGCAGGATCATCGGGGAGTCGCCCTTGGCCCGCGTCTCCGTCCAGCGATCGCGAATCAGGCGGAACGCGCCCTCGCGGGTGGCCCGATTGCCGAGCAGCGTCGCGAGGTACGACGAGAAATCCTGCATCGGGACGTCGTCCCCCAGGGCCAGCTCGATCGCGCGGGCGCTGAGCGCGGGTGCCTCGACCCGCGCCAGCGCGTGCAGGTAGCGACGTTTGGTGGCCGGATCCGCGTCGGTGCGCGCGCGCGCCCGCAGCTCCTCGAACAGCTTCTCGTCGGCGCCGCGCGCGGCGGCGGTGACCACGATGTCGAGCAAATTGGGATCGAGGCGCGACGGACCAGCGGCCGACGGCAGTCGCGCCTGGGCCTCCCGAACCGCATCGGGCGCCCGCGCCAGGAGCACCAGCGCGCGCAGCAGGACCGAACGGCGCAGGCGCTTCTCGTCGTCTTCGGCGCCACCCGTCTCGGACGCCCAGCCGAGGGCCGCCGCCCGCGCGCCGAACAGATCGGTGACGAACGCGCCGAAGCGCCCGCGATCGGCGTCCGCCAGGAAGCGGTGCTCGATGACCGAGAGCCGCCCCACCAGCTCGTCGAGCACGACGTGGTCGAGCTCGTCGCGCAGGCTGGCCACCAGATCGAGGAACTGCTCGATCGGCGCCTCGCCGGCCCGCACCAGCGCCCAGGCGTCCGAAATGAGAACGACCCGCTCTGCCGGTCGCAGCTCGCCCACGCACGGCAAGAGCCGCAGGAGGGCGTCGGCGTCGTAGGCGGTGCGGTAGAAGCCGCGCGCATCGGCGTTGCCGATGCACCAGGACACGGGACCCTCGGCGGCGATCGGGACTCGCGCCGACTCCGTCGCGAGGAGGATCGTCTGCTCCTTGACGCCGACCGCATCGCGAAAGCGCAATACGATCGGTACCAGCCAGTGCGCGGCCGCGGCGCGCGCGGCGGCGCCGCCCTCGGCGAAGAAGCGGCGCTGGCGGAGCTCAACCACCGGTGGGCCGCCAGTCGTGCCGCTTTTGATCGACAGGCCGATGACCGGATAGCCCGTCTGCCGGATCCATCCGTTCGCCATCTCGACGATCGGCTGACCGGACGCCTCCTCGAGCGCGCCCCACAGATCGTCGGCCGTCGCGTTCGCCTCGCGGTGCCGGCGCATGTAGAGGCGGATGCCGTCGCGGAAATGATCCGCGCCCAGGAACCCTTCGAGCATGCGCAGAACCGAGCCGCCCTTTTCGTAGGTGATGGCGTCGAAGGATTCGCCCGCCTCTTCGGCGTTCTTTATCTCGGCGCGGATCGGGTGGGCGGAGACCAGCGCGTCCAGGGCCAGCGCGACCCCCTTGCCGCCTTCGAAGTCCATCCAGATTCGCCAGGACGGGCGCCAGTCGTCGACGATCTTGTAGGCCATCCAAGTCGCGAACGCCTCGTTGAGCCACAGATCGTCCCACCATTCCATGGTGACGAGGTTCCCGAACCACTGGTGGGCCAGCTCGTGGGTGATCACCTCGGCGACCCGCTTCTGCACCGCCAGCGGCGCGGTGGCGGGATCGGCCAGCAGCGCCACTTCGCGGAAGGTGATCGCGCCGGCGTTCTCCATCGCGCCGGCCTCGAAGTCGGGGACGCCGATCTGGTCCAGCTTGCCGAACGGGTAGGGGAGACCGAAATAGTCCTCGAGGCGCGGCAGCACCGCCGAGGCCGTCTCTTGCGCGAAGACCGCCAGGTGACGTTTGTCGGCGGTCGTCCAGGTGCAGATCGGGACCTCCCGGACCTGGGCCACCGCGCTCGGCACGATCGGGCCGACGATCAGCGCGACCAGATACGAAGACAGCGGGGGTGTCGGCGCGAAGGTGACGCGCCTGGCACCGCGTCCGTCGGGCTCGTCGCGGGTGGCGACGCCGTTTCCGAGCGCGACCGCGCCGTCGGGCACACCGCCGACCGAGAGCCGCCAGACCGCCTTGAAAGCGGGCTCGTCGAAGCAGGGGAAGAGGCGGCGCGCGTCGGCGGCCTCGAACTGAGTGACCGCCAGCGGGCCGGCCCGATAGAGGCCCCGGAGCCCCGGGCTGAACGCGCCCCGGTAGGCTATCACCAGCTTGGCCGGGCCGGCGGGCAGCTCCTCGTCGAAGGTCAGCGTGACGGTCTGGCTGATGGGATCGATGCCGGGGGGACCGACGAGCTTGACCGCCGATCGGGGCGTAGTCGCGGCGGGCGTGGTCGCGCTGTGAGTGGTCGCGCTGGGCGTGGTCGCGCTAATTTCGGCCGACCTGATTTCCAAGTCGACCGCATGAAGCACGATCTCCCGGCGCGCAGCCGCCAGAGCCAGATTGAGGGTCAGCAGGCCCTCGAAGCGTCCCTCCGCCATGTCGATCCGCAGATCGGCGTCGTAGCTCTTCGGTCGGATGTCCGACGGCAAGCGAAAGTCTTTTCCGAGTGTCACGCGGTCCTCAGGTTGGATGTGGGGATCGACTTTGTACCGTAATCTAGGGCCGGATGTCTCACGCCCCCGCCGCCACAGTCCCCGCTCCCCACGATCCCTACGCGCCGCTCCGAATCGCCAGCTTCCGTTGGTTCGTCGCCAGCATCCTGACCATGGCGATGGGGGCGCAAATTCAGGGATTGGTCGTCGCCTGGCAGATGTACGCCATCACGCGTGATCCGCTGGCGCTGGGGATGGTCGGGTTGGCCGAAGCGGTGCCGTTCATCGCATTCGCGCTCTATGCCGGGCATCTGGCCGACGTGCTCGATCGCCGGCGGGTCGCGCTCTTCGCGCTGCTCGTGCTCTGCGCCTGCTCGGTCGCGCTCGCGGTGGCGAGCACCTTTTTCATCGCGCGCGGCCATTCCGGCCCCGGGATCCGCTGGGCGATCTACGGCGTGATCGTGATCTGCGGCGGCGCGCGCAGCTTCCTGCTGCCCGCGCGCAACGCGCTGGGGGCCGACCTGGTACCGCGTCCGCTCTACCCGAGCGCGGTCGCCTGGCGCACGGGCATCTGGCAGGTGGCGGCGGTCAGCGGCCCGGCACTGGGGGGCATCTTCTACGCCTGGCTGGGCGCCACCGCGTCCTACGCGATCGCCGCGGCGCTGATGGCGACCTCGGTGGTGACCGTCGTGAACATTCGGGTCGCGCCGCGCCCAGCGGTCGTGCGATCCGAGACGCTGGTCGAAAGCGTTCGCGCCGGGCTGGCATTCCTCTGGACGCGGCCGATCTTCATGGGCGCGATAACGCTGGATCTGCTGGCGGTGCTGTTCGGGGGCGCCGTCGCGATCCTGCCGATCTTCGCGCAGGAGATCCTGCACGTCGGCCCGCAGGGGCTGGGCGCTCTGCGCGCCGCGCCCGCGGTGGGGGCGGTTCTGATGTCGGGAATCCTGGCGCTGCGCCCGCCGCCGGGGCGGGTGGGACGTACGTTCCTGACCGCCGTCGGGTTGTTCGGCGTCTTCACCATCGCGTTCGGCCTGTCGCGCTGGTTCTGGCTCTCGTTGGCAATGCTGGCGGCCAGCGGCGCCGCCGACATGCTCAGCGTCTATTTCCGCGGCACGCTCATGCAGGTGCTGGCCCCCTCGGGGATGCTGGGGCGCATCTCGGCGGTCAACCAGATCTTCATCGGCTCGTCGAACGAGATCGGCGCCTTCGAATCCGGCGCCGCGGCGAGGCTGCTCGGCGCGGTCCCGTCGGTGGTGGCGGGCGGCCTGGTCACCATCGTCGTCACGGCCATCACCGCCTGGCGCGCCCCGGCGCTCGCCCGGCTCGATCGCCTCGAACATCAAGAGCCGAGCTGATCGGCCGTCCCTGCGCGAGACGGATCGGTCGGGAGCTCCGTCATCCGGATGGTCTTGATGTTGACGAATTCGCGTAGGCCGAAGCGGCCGAGCTCGCGTCCATAGCCCGAGCGTTTGATGCCCCCGAAGGGGAAGCGGGCGTCGGAGGCGACCATTCCGTTGATGAACACGCTGCCGGCCTGGAGGTCCCGCGCCAGCCGCCGGGCCTCGGCGCGGTCACGCGTGAAGGCCGCGGCGCCCAGGCCAAAGTGCGTGGCGTTGGCCTGCGCGATCGCCGCGTCGGTGTCGGCGACCCGGAAAAGCGCGGCGACCGGACCGAAGACCTCCTGGCAGGCGGCGGGCGCCGCCGGCGGCACGTTCGCCAGCACCGTCGGCAGATAGAAGTTGCCGGGACCGGAGACGCGGCGCCCGCCGGTGAGGACCCGCGCGCCCTCCGCCACCGAGCGTTCGACCTGAGCCGCCACCTCGTCGAGAATCGCCGACGTCGCCAGCGGTCCGATCTCGGTCTTGGGGTCCATGGGATCGCCAACCGCCAGCGCCTCCATCGCCGCCGTGAACCGCTTCGCGAAGCGATCGTAGATCGCGTCCACCACGATGAAACGCTTGGCGGCGATGCAGGACTGGCCGCTGTTCACGATGCGCGCCTTGACCGCGATGGCGACCGCCCGATCGAGATCGGCGCTCCCCAGCACCAGGAACGGATCGCTGCCGCCCAGCTCGAGGACGCTCTTTTTGAGTTGTCCGCCGGCCGCGGCGGCGATGCTCCGCCCGGCCGCCTCGCTGCCGGTCACCGTCACCGCGGCGACCCGATCGTCCGCGATGAGCGCACCGACGCGATCGGATCCGATGAGCAGCGTCTGGAACACCCCGTCGGGGGCGCCGGCGCGCCGGAACAGATCCTCGATCGCCAGCGCGCACTGCGGGACGTTCGAGGCGTGCTTGAGCAGACCGACATTGCCCGCCACCAGCGCCGGCGCCGCGAAGCGGATCACCTGCCAGAAGGGAAAGTTCCAGGGCATCACCGCCAGCACCGCGCCGAGCGGCTGGAAGGCGATCTCGTCGCGGCCGCCCGGCGACTCTGCGACCAGCTCGGGGCGCAGGAATTCCTCGCCGTGCTCCGCGTAGTAGCGGCAGCCGCCCGAGCATTTTTCGGCTTCCTGCTCGGCGGCGCCGATGAGCTTCCCCATCTCCAGCGTCATCAGACGACCGAAGGTCTGTCGCTCGGCCTCCAGGATCCCGGCGGCGCGTCCCACCACCGACGCCCGTTCGACGACCGGCCGACGGCTCCAATCGTCGAATGCGGCCGCGGCGCGGGCGAGCTTCGCCTCGATCGCCGCGGCGCTGTCCGCTTCGAAAGTCCGTACCCGCTGGCCGGTCGCGGGGTTGACCGTCTCGATCGCCATGCGATCAATCTAAGGGCGATTTCGCCCGCCGGACAGCCCGGTCACTGACAGCTGTCGGCGCTGGGAAGTCGGCAGAGGGTCATCTGGCAGGTCGCGGGCGGGGTACAGTTGTGACCGGGGGCCGCGGTGCCGCATGCGGCGCCGTCTTCCGCGGGACTGGCGCACACGCTGGTCGGATTGGCCGCGGTGAGGTTGGGACAGGCGTCGCCCTCCACGCAGAGCGTGGGCGTCCCGTTCACGATCCCGCAGGGCTCTCAAGTGTCGGACGGCACGGAGGCCGTCTTTAGGCCCGCAAGAACTCTAGGTCCCCGAGAATTGCACCACCGCGAAGGCTGCCGCCGTGAGCGCGATCGAGGCGGTGATGAGCGTCAAATCCAACCACCGTGGGGCCGGGCGCCGAACCTGGACTCGAACCAGACCGACCACCGCACCGGCGATGAGGCCCCCGATGTGCGCCGCGTTGTCGACCAGCGCGACGCCACCCGCAGAGAGCGACAGCCCCACGCCAAGCACCAGGAGAATGTTGAACGCCAGCGAGCGCGCCACGGCGCGTTGTCCTGAACGCCAGGCGAACGTCGTCGCCATGCCGATGAGCCCCATGATCGCGCCGGAGGCCCCGGCAGAGATCTGTTGCTGTATGGCGCCCAAGCCTCCAGCCGAGATCTGTTGCTGTGCGCTGTGCGCCGCGAGACCATTCGACAGCACGTTGCCAAGGATGCCGGTCACCACGTAAGTCGCGGCGAGAAGGCCCCGCCCCAGCGCGCGCTCGGAGATCACGCCGATCTGGGCCAGGACCCACAGGTTCATGACGATGTGGAGCAAACCGACGTGCACGAACGCGGCCGTCAGCCAGCGCCAGTGTGGCTGGTCGAGGTTGGACCCCGAAGCGCCGGCCGCGATCAGCGATGTTTCATCGAAGGTCAAGACCCGCCGCGAAGCCGCGACCATAATCAGGTAGACCAGCAGGTTCACGGCGATGAGGCCGACGGTGACGGGCGCCTCGCGCAAGCGGCGAATCAGATTCATGGGTGGCCGAAGCTGGAATTTTTCACGGTGCGCCGCCGGTTATCCAGTGCGATCCCCAAAAATGCGACCGACGCGGGCATCCCGGCCGACTTGACAGCCCCTCCAACTCGATACAAAGGAACGACATGATCCGGACTCAATTGCGCGTCCTTCTAACCGTCGCCGTGTTCGGCGCGGCCCTCGGTCTGGCCGGCCGCACGCCGTCTCGACTGGTTGCGACCGCGACCGCCGCCGGCGCGGCCGTGACGCCCAAGACCGAGGTCCCCAGCGAGGCGCGCGCGCTGTCGCACGCGTTTTCGAACGTGGCCAAGGCGCTCGGATCGTCGGTGGTCCGGATCGAGGTCGAGGTCGGCTCGCCGCGGGGCGGGGCCCCGCACGGCCGCATGCCGAACGACGACGGCGACGACGGCGAGGGCGGCAACGAGGTGCCTCCGTTCTTTCGCCACTTCTTCCAGTTCGGTCCCGGGGGCGGCGGTGGCATGCCGGAGCCGGGGCCTCAGCATGGGGTCGGCTCCGGCTTCATCATCGACACCAACGGCGACGTGATCACCAACCGCCACGTCGTCCAGGGCGCGACCAAGGTGACGGTCACGATGAACGACGGCAAGGAGTACCCGGCGCATGTGGTCGGCAAGGACGTGCAAACCGACGTGGCGGTCGTGCGGCTCGAGCACCCGCCGTCCAATCTGGTGGTGGCGCGCCTCGGCGACTCGGACCGGCTCGACGTCGGCGAGTGGGTGGTCGCCATCGGTAGCCCGCTCGGTCTCGAGCAGACCGTCACCGCTGGAATCGTCAGCGGCAAGGGTCGACCCGGGCGGCACGTGCAGATGTCCGGCAAGCGGGTGCGCGGCTACATCCAGACCGACGCCAAGATCAATCCCGGCAACTCGGGAGGACCGCTGGTCAACCTCGAAGGCGAGGTGGTCGGCGTCAACACGCTCATCCAGGTTGGCGCCGGTGGCGCATACGGATTTGCGATCCCGATCAACGAGGTCCGACACGTGGCGCAAGGGCTGGTCAAGGATGGGCGCGTGCGCTACCCGTACCTCGGCCTGATGCTCACCGACGTCAAGGATCTCGACGACGCGCAGAAGACCAAGCTCGGCAGGACCGTGCCGCCGAACGGGGCGTTCGTTGCGGAGCTCACGCCGGGTGGTCCCGCCGGGAAGGCCGGCATGCGGCCGGGCGACGTCATCACCGAGGTCAACGAGCGGAAGATCGCGGGCGCGGGCGATGTGGTCGACTACGTGTCCAATCAGACCATCGGCGCCAGGGTCCTGCTGCATTACGTCCGCGACGGTCGTACGGCTCAAACTCAAGTTGCGCTTGGCGAGCTTCCCGACGAGGACGCGCGCCAGAGCGCCGAGAGTGGTCCGGGGGAGGGGCAGGGGAAGATCGGGATGGCGCTGCAAACGCTGACCCCCGATGTCGCCGCATCGCTGGGCATGGAGCGCGGCACCAAGGGGGCGGTCGTCACCGACGTGCTGGCGGGCAGCCCCGCCGAGAAGGCGGGCCTGCGGCCCGGGGACGCGATCGTCGAAGTGGACCGCCGGCCGGTCGCTTCGGCCGACGAAGCCATCGCGGCACTTCGTGGCGGCCCGCGGAACGGCCACCTGCTCCGTGTCCGGGGCGCCAACGGCACTCGATTCGTGACCGTCAAATAAGCTAGGCGTCTCGTCCGCTCTCCAGGTGAATCTCGCTGATCTCGGGTGGGGCGCCGAGGCGCATGGGCGGTCCCCAATATCCGGTCCCCCGGCTCACGTAGATCTGCGAATCGCCGCGTCGGTGGAGGCCGGCGATGAATGGCTGCTGGAGCTTGACGAGATATCCAAACGGCCAGACCTGGCCGCCGTGGGTGTGGCCGGAGAGCTGCAACCCGACATTGAAGGGGTCCGCGTCGAAGAGCATGCGCGGCTGATGCGCCAGAAGGACCAGCTCGCGCTGGGGATCGCGGCCGGTGAGAGCCTGGGTCAGTGCCTGCCGCGTATCCAGACCGCCGTAATGGACGGCCGAGCGATCGTCAATACCGGCCAGATCGAAGCTGGACGCCCCATTACCAATCGAGATCCGCTCGTTTCGCAATACGCGAATGCCGAGCCGGGGCAACTCGTTCAGCCAGCCGACCGCATCTGAGAAATATTCGTGATTGCCGGTAACGAAAAATACACCGTGGCGGGCGCGCAAGTTCGCGAGCGGTTCGACCAAATGGCCGAGCTCGCTGACGCTTCCGTCAACGAGATCTCCGGTGATTGCCACCAGGTCGGGCCCGAGCGCATTCGTTCTGCGCACAATGTCTTCGACGAAGGCTCGGCCAATGGTGGCCCCGACATGCACGTCGGTGATCTGGGCAATCCTGAACCCGTCTTGGGCACGTGGGAGCCGATCGAGCCGTACGCGCACGCTGCGGACGCCTATGGGTCCACGGGCCGAGCGGATTGCGGCCACCGCCGATCCTGAAACGGCCAGCGCCACACCCGAGGCGATGCCGCGCGCCAGAAAGGTGCGGCGCGCGGGGAAATCGGGATCGATGGCCGTCGCCCCGACCATCCGTCGGCCGAGCGCCATCAATAAGCGGGCGAGGTCCGTTGACAGAAGGGAAATGAAGGACAGAAACATGACACCCATCCAGATATAGGCGGGCCAACCCAGGGCCTGCCGAACTCCCGGATGGCCGCGGCCGAGCACCAGAGCCGCGGGAATGCTGGCCGCGAGCAGAACCAAAAACCAGGTGGCGATGGTGCTCCACGGCGCGGCTACCTCTGGATCCCGGATCAAGCGCGCCCACAGGTAGTAATGAATTCCGGCAAGCAGGCAGAGCGCGGCCACAATGAACGTTAGAAAACGACTCATGTGCGGTCGGTTTTGACACGCACAGGCCTGGAATCAAGCCTTTTGCGTTGCACCCACGATCGTTCGGGGCTAGTGTGCGCCGCAACAAAGGGGGAGATGATGCCAAAGAGGTCCGATATTCAAGGTGTCGTACAACAGTTCGTCGATAGTTTGTCGTCATTGATCGAGCAGGACACGGTGTCGCGCGCGCGTGCGGCGGTGCTGAACGCATTCGGGGGCCACGCGTCGGCTGGAGCGCTGCGGGGCGCCGGTCAGGCGAAAGCGGCGGTCGCCCGCCACACGGGTCGCAAGCGCCGCAAGGGTCCCATCCAGCTCTGTCCGGTGCCCGGCTGCTCCAATCGGGCGGCCCCGGTGTTCGGAATGGTCTGCTCGAAGCATAAGGATTTGCCGAAAGCCGAAATCAAGAAGCATCGCGAGGCCCGGCGCGCCCAGAAGCAGAAGGCCAAGAAGGCAGCCTGAGGCGTACCCGCTCCGACCCGACCCAGCCCGTTCGGAAACGTATGGGCTGAGCTCGGGGGTAAGACTCAAAAAGGCCCGGTTTTTCACGGCCGGTGTGGCGTGAGCGCCACGTCACACCCGGTCTGCTCGGCCGTATTCCGAAAATCCGCAGGGATTTCAGGTCACTGGCGTTGGCACTGCCGTTGCGAAGGCTTCCGGACCGAAGCCCAAGGAGGCGTGCATGGCCATCGCAACCGCAACACTCGATTTCGATTCCTACGGTAAGTTGATGAGGCCGGCCTTGCCGGTCGAGGTACCTGGCCTGGAGGCGCTCAAGGCGTGCCCCCAGCTCCAGCGCGCCCCCGCCGAAGCACTGCGGGCGCTCGCGCGTGATGCGAGCCTGCGCGCCCTGAATCGTGGCGCCACCATCGCGGCGCAGGGCGGACGCCTCGAGGCGGCAATCCTGGTCGTTCGCGGGAAGATCCGGGCCGTCTGCCGCGCGGTGAACGGTCGAGAGATTTCGGTGGAGATGTTCCGGGCCGGGGATCTGATCGCCGACGGGGCGCTGGCCCCCGAGACGCTCCTGGCCAACGACTGGGAGGCGGTCGAGGCATCGACGTTGTTGCTGATTCCACGCGAGGCGTTTCTCTCGTGCCTGCGGGCGGAGCCCGAGCTGACGCTGGCCCTCGGGGCCGAGCTGGTCGCGCGCTTGGAGCGCTCGAAACAGCTGGCGACCGGCCTGGCGCTGGCGGGGGTTCAGGAGCGTGTCGTATCTAGATTGGTCGCGATCGGCCGGCAGGATGGGACGCCGGGTCCCGAAGGGCTCCTCATCCGGAATCGACCGACGCAACAGGAGCTGGCCAACCAGATCGGCGCCTGCCGCGAGACGGTCTCCCGCACGGTCTCGGAGCTGGTCCGGCAGGGGCTGCTCACGCCGCGTGGCCGATCCCTGCTGGTCAGCAAGCAGCTGGTCGAAAACACCGCGTAAAGGGCCAGGCGGCGACCGGTCGCTGGGAGGATCGGACTATCTCCCGCGGAATCATTGACGCTGTGGCATGTGCGGGCGAAACTTTGCAGGGCTTGGCCAGCCAACCCAAAGTCGCCGGAGCGGCGGCCGAGGGGACCTTCGTCCCCTTTGCCGAAGTCGACATTCGCACCTCCATCCGTCCGACGGTGGCCGAGATCGATCTCGGCGCCGTCCGGCGAAACCTGCTGCGCTTCCGGCAGGCGATCGGGCGGGAGGTGGCGATCTTCGGGGTCGTCAAGGCGGACGCGTACGGACACGGCGCGGTGCCGGTGGCCCGGGCGCTCGAACCGCTGTGCAACGCGCTGGCCGTCTCCTTGGTCGAGGAGGGTCTCGAGTTGCGCGCGGCCGGAATTCGCGCACCCATCCTGGTGCTCGGCGCCTACTACAGCCGGCACCAGGACGACGTTTTGGCCGAGAGGTTGACCCCGGTGGTCTACGACCGAGGGGATCTGGACAGGTTCGCCGTGGCCGCCGCTCGGCGGGGCCGCCAGGCCGATGTGCACATCAAGGTCGATACGGGGATGAGCCGTCTCGGAATCTCGGTCGCCGATCTGGACGCGACGCTGACCCGTTTCCGCGATCTGCCGTCGCTGCGGCTGGCGGGGCTCTGCACGCACTTCGCGTCGGCCGACGTCCCGGACCCACGAACGACCGAAGAAGCCCTCCGTCGGTTCGAGGCCTCTGTCGCACGGGTGGGGCAGGCAGGCTTCCAGGATCTGGTCAAACACGCGGCCAACAGCGCCGCCGCCGTGCGTTTTCCGCACGCACGCCTCGACGCGGTCAGGCCCGGCCTGGCACTCTATGGCGCGATGCCATCGGAAACGGTGCCGCTGCCCGGCCTGGAGGGCGCGCTCTCCCTGAGGACGCGGGTCATGGCCGTGCACCAGATCGCGGCGGGAACCGCGGTGAGCTACGGCGAGCTCTGGCGGGCGTCACGTCCGTCTCGGGTGGCCACCCTGCCGATCGGCTACGCCGACGGTTATCCGCGCCACGTCCGCGACGCCGGCGTGCTGCTGGGGGGCCGCCGGGTTCCGATCATCGGCGCCGTCTGCATGGACATGTTGATGATCGACGTGACCGATCTGCCGGAGGGGGCGCTCGGCGGCGCGGTGACGTTGATCGGGCGCGACGGGACGGAGGCCATCACCGTCGACGACCTCGCGGGCTGGGCCGGGACCGTGAGCTACGAGATCCTGTGCGGCATCTCGAAGCGGGTGCCGCGCGTCCTGCGCGATGCAGCCGTCACGCCGATCGGCCCGACGCCCAATCCCACGGCCAACCCATGAGCACCGCATCCGTCGAGGGCCCGTCCGAGCCCCGGCTCGGCGTTGGCGCCGCGCTGATCGACGCCGCGCTCTCGCCGGTGCGCGGGATCTTCTCCTATATCGGCGATCATGCCGTCTTGCTGGGGCTGGCGCTGGCGGCCCTGTTTCGAAAGCCGTTTCGCCTGCGGCTGTTTCTCGAGCAGATGGAATTCGTCGGCGTGGGGTCGCTGACCATCATCGTCCTGGTCGGATTCTTTTCGGGCGCAGTCTCCGCCCAGCAGGCGATCGCCGCGCTCCGGATCTTCAACCAAGAGCGCTTCGTGGGCGCGACCGTCGGGCTCTCGCTGGCGCAGGAGCTGGCGCCCGTCTTCACGGCACTCATGATCGCGGCGCGCGCCGGGTCGGGGATGGCGACCGAGCTCGGCTCGATGCGCATCACCGAGCAGATCGATGCGCTCACCACGTTCGCGGTCGATCCGGTTCAGTACCTGATCACGCCGCGCGTGGTCGCCACCGTCTTGATGATGCCGATCATGACCATGGTCTTCAACATCGTGGGTCTGTTCGGCGCTTACCTCTACGCGATCTTCCTCGAGCACATCGACCTCGGGCAATTCATCGAACAGTTCACCTACTGGACCGACCCCAAGGACTACATCATCGGTGCGGTCAAATCTGCGGTCTTCGGCGTGACCTTGTCGGTCGCCGCGTGCTTTCAAGGTTTCAACGTGCGCGGGGGCGCCAAGGAAGTGGGGCTTGCCACGACACAGGCCGTGGTTGCAGGCTCGGTCTCGGTTCTGGTGTCCGACTATTTCCTGATCGACATCTTCCACATCCTTTGGCCCTATAAATCGTGAACGCGCCGCGCGCCCCCGCTCCCGCCTTGGCCGCGCCGTCCGGCGGACCGGGCGACTTCACCAAGCGCGACGAGCGCTGGCAGATCCGCGTGCGCGGGCTGCAGAAGACCTTCGGTCCCCAGCACGTCTTGCGCGGTGTCGACCTCGACATCGAACGGGGGCGGACCAACATCGTCATCGGCGGGTCCGGGCAGGGGAAATCGGTGCTGATGAAGCACCTCATGGGGCTGCTCAAACCGGACGCCGGCCAGATCTGGGTCGACGGGGAAGACATCGTGCCCCTCGGCACCCAGCAGATGGGAAAGCTGCGCCGGAAGTTCGGGATGGTGTTCCAGTATGCGGCACTGTTTGATTCGATGAACGTGGTCGAAAACATCGCGTTCCCTCTGATCGAACGCTATCACCTGTCGAACGACGAGATCATGGCGCGGGTCCGCGATCTCCTAAAACGCCTCGATCTGGCCGGCGTGACCGGCATCGAGGAGAAGTTTCCGCCCCAGCTCTCGGGCGGCCAGCGCAAGCGCGTGGGCCTGGCCCGTGCGCTCATCGATCGGCCGGAGATCTTACTCTACGACGAGCCGACTACCGGGCTCGATCCGGTGGCCGCCAAGAACGTCGACGAGATGATCACTCGCACCGCGGACGACTTCGGCGTCACCTCGGTGGTGATCTCGCACGATATGGCCTCGACCTTCCGGATCGGCGACCGGATCTCGATGCTGGCGGGCGGCAAGATCATCGTCAGCGGCACTTCGGAGGAGGTGCTGACCAGCCAGTTGCCCGAGCTGCGTGAGTTCGTCGAGACCTCGGGCGTGGCGGCGGCCAAGCCGGGTGCGCATCCGTGAGGCGCAGCTGGGCGTCGGTGACCGTCGGGTTGCTGGTGGTGATCGTGGCGGCGATCAGCTATTTCCTGATCCGGTCGACCAGCGAGCACACCTCCGGGTCGAAGGGCATCAAGGTCTGGGGGCTGTTCCACGACGCCTCTGGCCTGTTCGAGAAGTCGCGGGTGCAGACCGCCGGCATCTCGGTCGGTGAGATCGACAAGCGCGAGCTGGATCCCGTCACCGCCCGCGCCCGGGTCACGATCAAGATGTTGCCCGGCATCGCGATGTACGAAAATGCGGTAGTCTCCAAGAAATCGGCCTCGCTGCTCGGCGAGTACTACCTGGAGATCGATCCGGGCACCCCCTTCGCCGAGGTGAAGGGCCAGCCGAAGGCCATGCGCCAGCTCAAGGACGGGGATCAGATCCTCAACGTGCGCGAGCCGACCGCGCTCGGCGACATCATGGCGGACATCGGGACGCTGCTGCCGATCCTGCACGACATCTTGGACGACGTGCACAAGCTGACCTCCGGCACCGTCACGGATATCGCCGAGAACATCAACAAGCTGATCGAGAGCAACGCCGATACGCTCGGTCGCCTCCTCACGCGCGTCGACACGATTGCCGCCAACGTCGAAGGCGTGACCAGCACCGAGGCGGGCGACGTCAAGGAATCGATCAAGAACGTCCGCGAGATCACCGAGTCGATCAAATCCCTTATCGGCACGACCCAGGGTCAGGTGGCGGGCACCGGCACCAAGGTTCAGGGATCGATCGATCGCCTGCAGTCGACGCTCGACAACCTCGACAAGACCATGAAGAACATGGAGAGCGTCACCAGCCGTCTGGAGAAGGGCGAGGGGACGGCCGGCAAGCTGCTCACCGACGACACCATCGCCAACAACATCGAGAACATCACCGAGGACGCCAGCGGCTTCGTCCGCAGCATCACCAAGCTCCAGACCATCGTTGGGCTGCGCACCGAGTACAACTTCATCTCGAAAGGGGTGAAGAACTACCTCTCGGTTCAGTTGATGCCCCGCCCCGACAAGTTCTATTTGATCGAGCTCATCGAGGATCCGCGGGGCTACTCGAGCACCGCCCGCACCGTCACCAACAGCTCGCTGACGGGCAGCAGCTCAGAGACCACGGTGACGACCACCAACCAGCTTCGATTCTCGCTCATGCTGGGCAAGCGAGTGGGTCCGGTGGCCGGGCGTTTCGGCATCAAGGAGTCGACCGGAGGTTTCGGCGGCGATCTGTTCATGCTCGACGATCGCCTCACGTTGTCGGTGGATGTCTTCAACTTCGCGGCCTCGAACGTCGGTCAGTATCCCCGCGTGAAGGGCACTTTGTCGTGGGATGTCTGGAACAAGACCTTCTTCGTGGTGGGCGGCGCCGACGACGTCTTGAACTACACGCGCGCGAAAGCCGGCGCCGGCGGCGGCTTCGACTATTTCCTCGGCGCCCAGCTCAGCTTCAACGACCAGGACCTCAAGTCCTTGCTCCTCTTCGGCGGCGGCGCCGCCGCGGGCAGCGCGAGTAAGTAGCGGTTTAGCGCCAGGCTTGACTCCGGGGGCGTGCCTCCTATAGTAACTCACCCTCCGCCACCCGGTCGGTGGCTTTCGTCAACAATGCGCTTTAAGATCAATGAGATCGGCACCGAGGGGCTGCCGGTAAACGTGACCGTGACGGCGGATTGGGTGGCCGCCGCTTGTCCCGATCTCGAGGCGCGTCCCGGTCCGTCGGGCCTGACGTTGCGGGGCCGGCTCGACAAGACCGGCGACGATTACCTTCTGCGGGCCGACCTGCGTGGCCAGATGGAGACGACCTGTG
The DNA here is from genome assembly GCA_964440665.1 of uncultured Myxococcales bacterium. Taxonomy (GTDB): domain Bacteria; phylum Myxococcota_A; class Polyangia; order Fen-1088; family Fen-1088; genus JADGRB01. The sequence goes on from CAYTTF010000018.1 coordinate 25,884, forward strand.
CCCGTTGTCTGGAACCGGCACGCCTCGCACTCCACCTGCCGCTGGCGGTGACGTTCGTTTCGGCCGACGCCGACGATGCGGACGACGACGAGGATCCGGACCTGGTCACTTTCCAGGGCGGCGAGATCGATGTCGGGGACGAAGTCCGCGACGAGATTCTGCTGGCGATTCCAATCAATCCCCTCTGCAAAGGTGATTGCCTGGGTCTTTGCCGCGTGTGCGGCGGCAATCGCAACCTCGTCGCCTGCGGTTGCCAGACCGAAGCCGCGCCCTCCGTGCGTCTCGCGGCGCTCGCCAAGATCAAGCTGCCAACCCAACACTAGAAAGGTACGTACGATGGCCGTTCCGAAGCGAAGACAGTCCAAATCCCGATCCGCGATCCGACGCGCGCAGGTCATGAAGTTGCCGGTGCCGAACTACGTTCCCTGCCCCCGCTGCGGCGAGCCGAAGCTGACGCACCGGATGTGCGCGGGTTGCGGCTACTACAAGGACCGGCTGGTGATCGAGCCCAAAGAAGAAGAGCAAGCGTGACGCGCCGGCCATCGGCATCGGATCGCGGCGACCGAGGTCGCTGAGGTCCCGCGATCATGCCGCGTATTGCCGTCGACGCCATGGGGTCCGACGCCGCACCTCGCGTAGAGGTGGAGGGTGTCGTGGCCGCCGTGCGCGCGCGCGGCATGGAGGTGATCCTGGTCGGCGACGAGACGCTCCTCCGCGCCGAGCTCGACGCGGTCGGCGCCAAGCGTGAGCCGATCGTGGTGCGCCACGCGCCGGACGTGATCACCATGCACGACGCGCCGTCGATGGCGGTCAAACAGAAGAAGAAATCCTCGATGCGGGTCTGCTTCGATCTGGTGAAGGCGGGCGAGGCCGACGCGGTGGTCTCGGCCGGCAACTCCGGCGCGATGATGGCCTGTGGGATGTTCGTGCTCGGTCGGCTTCCGGGCGTCGAACGCCCGGCCATCGTGACGACGTTTCCGACCCGGGCCGGGGAATGCGCGCTGCTGGACATGGGCGCCAACGTCGATCCCAAGCCGGCGGTGCTCGCGCAGTTCGGCGTGCTCGGCGCCGTGTACGCGCGCCTGC
>CAYTTF010000019.1:0-26395 GCA_964440665.1 uncultured Myxococcales bacterium
GAGCGGCGCGAAGTCGACCTTGGCGTCCAGGCGGTTGCGGAACTCGGGCGAGAACATCCGCTTGAATGCCTCGTCGGTGTCGCCAAACCGCTCGTCGCCGCCGGTGCCGAAGCCCGGCATCCGTCGCGACAGCTCGCGGGCGCCGACGTTGCTGGTCATGATCAGCACCACGTGGCGGAAGTCGGACTTGCGCCCGTTGTTGTCGGTGAGCGAGCCGTGGTCCATCACCTGGAGCAGCAGGTTGAACAGGTCCGGGTGGGCCTTCTCGATCTCGTCGAGCAGCAGCACCGCGTGGGGGCTCTGGTGAATCGCGTCGGTGAGGAGGCCGCCCTGATCGAACCCGACGTAGCCGGGCGGGGCCCCGATCAGGCGCGAGACGGTGTGCCGCTCCATGTACTCGGACATGTCGAAGCGCAGGAACTGCACGCCCAGCGTCTCGGCGAGCTGCTTGGCCAGCTCGGTCTTGCCGACCCCCGTCGGGCCCGCGAAGAGGAAGCACCCGATCGGCCGCTCCGGCAGACCCAGCCCGGCGCGGTTCATCTTGATCGCCTGCGCGACCCGCTCGACCGCCGGATCCTGGCCGTAGATCTTCGCCTTGAGCTCCGCCTCGAGGTTGGCCAGCCGGTCGCGGTCGTCGGTCCCCACCTGGCGGGGCGGAATTCGCGCCATCGTCGAGAGCACCTTCTCGATGTCGCGGCTGCGGACCCGCCGCCGGGCGCCGGCGATCTTGCCGTCCTTGCCGTCTTTGCCGTCCTTGCCGTCCTTGCCGTCTGGGCCCTTTTGTCCCCTCGGGCCACGCTTGAGCTTGGCCGCGGCGCCCGCCTCGTCCATGAGGTCGATGGCCTTGTCGGGCAGACGCCGGTCGTTGAGGTAGCGGGACGACAGCTCGGCGGCCGCGCGCAGCGACTTGTCGGTGTAGGCGACGCCGTGGAACTCTTCGTAGCGCGCGCGCAGACCGGTGAGCACCTTGATGGTCTCCTCGATCGACGGCTCCTCGACCTCGATCGCCTGAAACCGCCGGGCCAGCGCGCGGTCCTTCTCGATGTAGCTGCGGTATTCCTTGTGGGTGGTGGTGCCGATGCAGCGGAGCTTGCCGTTGGCGAGCGCCGGCTTGATCAGGTTCGACGCGTCCATGGCGCCGCCCGAGGCCGCGCCCGCGCCCACGATGGTGTGCAGCTCGTCGATGAAGACGATGGCGTTCTCTTTCTCGGACAGCGCCTTGAGCACCGCCTTGAACCGCTCCTCGAAGTCGCCCCGGTAGCGGGTGCCGGCCACCATCGCGCCCATGTCGAGCGCGTAGATGGTCGCGCCGGCCAGCGCGGGGGGCGCCTCTCCGAGCTCGATCCGCCGCGCCAACCCCTCGACGATGGCGGTCTTGCCGACGCCGGCGTCGCCCACGAAGAGCGGGTTGTTCTTGCGGCGGCGGGCCAGCACGTGCAGCGCCCGTTCGATTTGCGGTCCGCGGCCGATCAGCGGATCGATCTCGCCGGCCCGCGCGCGCTCGTTCAGATTGACGGCGAAAGCGGCCAGCGGATCGGCGGGCGCCTCCTCGGCGTCCTCGTCGCCGGGCCCGGATTCTCCGTCGCCGGGCACGCCGGTTTTCGCGGGCAGCAGCTTGGAGATGCCGTGCGAGATGTAGCTGACCACATCGAGCCGCCCGATCCCCTCGTCCTTGAGGAACGCGACCGCGTGCGATTCCGGCTCCGCGAAGAGCGCGACCAGGACGTTGGGGCCGTTGGCCTGGGCCTTCCCGGCGCCGAGCACGTGGTTGACGGCGCGCTGAATGACCCGCGCGAAGGCCAGCGTCGGCTGAGCCCGCTCGCGATCCTCCTCCGGCAACGGCTTGATCTCCGTCTCCAGGAACGCTTCCAGCTTGCCGTGCAGCCGGGTGACCGACCCACCGCAGTGCTTGACGACCTCGGCCGTCTTCTCGTCTTTCAGCAACGCCAGCAGCAGGTGCTCGAGCCCCGAGAATTCGTGGCCGCGTCGGGTCGCATCGTCGAGCGCCTGCCGGATGGCAGCTTCGAGCTCCGGGGTGAGCATCGTCATGGCTCCTGGCTCTTCCGCAACGACGCCTGCAGCGGCATCTCATGCTCGCGCGCGAACTGTACCACCTGGTGCGCCTTGGTCTCGGCGATCTCGAACGGGAAGATGCCGGCCACGCCGACCCCTTTGGTGTGAACGTGCAGCATGATCTTTCGAGCCGTCACCCCGTCGTGTTGAAAGTACTTCATGAGGACATAGACCACGAACTCCTGCGTCGTGTAGTCGTCGTTATGAAGGATGACCTCGTAAAGCGGCGGACGCTCGACCTTCTTTTGGGTGAGGGTGTCCCGCTCGGCCACCGGCCGGATGAGGGTTCCGATGCCGTCCTTGTCGTCCCTGTCGTCTCGCGGTTTGGCCATCCCGGTTCCGGCGCCGATCGTAGCGCACTCTGCGTGGGTCACAAGTCGCCGAGCCGCGCCTTGGCCCAGGCTGCCGCTTCTTTAATCACCGGGGCCGGATCGTCCAGCAGGCGCTCCACCACCGCGCGCGCGCCCCGGTCCCGCGCGCTGCCGATGGCGTAGAGGGCGTTCCGACGGAGGCCGTCGTATCGGGCGCGGGCCAGCGCCATGCCGGAGGCCAAGCGATCGAAATCGTCGGGACTGAGCGCCGCGACCTCGGCGGGCGACAGCGCCGACAGCGGACGCGGCGCGAACCGGGCGTCCCCCTCGGGAACCTGTCGGAAGTTCCAGGGGCAGACCTCCTGACAGACATCGCAGCCGAAGATCCGGCCCGCGAAGCCCGCCCGCAGCTCCGTCGGGACCGCCCCCTGATTTTCGATGCTCTGATAGGCGATGCAGCGGCGCGCGTCGACCACGCCAGGCGCCGCGAACGCCCCCGTCGGGCAGGCGTCGAGGCAGAGCGCGCAATCGCCACAGCGGCGCTCGTGGGGCGCGTCGTAGCCGTCGACGGCCCGGTCGACGAACATCACCGACAGCGTGAGCCAGGAGCCGAGCTTGGGGTTGATGAGACAGCCGTTCTTGCCGATCCAGCCGAGCCCCGCCCGCTCCGCCCAGGCTTTCTCCATGACCACCCCGGTATCGACGGAGGCGTAGGTCTGGAGCGTCGGATCGAGCGCCAGGAGGCGCTTGCGCAGGGCGCGCATCCGATCCCGGTGGGCGTAGTGGTAGTCGCGCCCGCGCGCGTAGCGGGCCACGGGCGCGCGCTCCGAGGCCGGTCGGTGGTAAGCGATCGCGAGCGCGATCACCGTGCGCGCGCCCGGCAGCACCACGCCCGGGTCGAGGCGCTCGGGTTGCCGCCGCGCCATCCAGGTCATGTCGGCCGCGTATCCGGCCGCCAGCCAGCGCTCGAGCGGAGCCGGATCGAGCGGCGCCGCGGGTGCCAGCCCGACCAGACTGAACTGCGCCGCGCGCCCGGCGGCACGGACCGCCTCGGCGGAAAGCACGGAGCTGGTCATGGACGCCGGTCCTGCCCCTTGCGTCTCCAGCGGACCGCTGCCGCGCTCCCGGAGGAAGACACCGACGCCTATTTTGGCGACGCGAACTTGGCGTTCTGGGCTTGGTAGTAGTTCCCCATCGTCAGGTTCGAGCGCTGAACTTCGATCAAGCGATCGACAAACTCGTCCCACTTGGACCCGGGCACGGAGACGTACATTTCATCGTCGCCCAGCTTGGTATAGGCGCGGTTCCCGCGGCAGCCGAACGACAGCGCGATGATCTCGGTCTTGGCCGACGCGGGCAAGATCGCACAGCTCGGCCGGCTGGTCGCCTCGGCGGCGCCCTTCGAGATCCCCGCCTTGAGCGCCGCCTCGTACACCAGTGTCAGCTGCAGCGGCGTCGCCGCCATCAGCACAACGTCCGCCTTGAAAGCATCGCTCGAAGCGGGCGCGTAGGCGACCGCGCCCGGCGCCTGGTCGAGCGTCGGGATCCCCGGCACCTCGGCGGGATCCAGGTAGCGCGTCTCGACCATGAAACCGACCGTCGCGCCGAGCTCGCCCGCCCGCTCCGCGGGCAGGCTGATCTTGTGGGTGTGGCTGCCGATGGCGCAATTCCAATGGTCGGCGGGCAGCGTGTAAAAGCTCTTCCCTTCCATCGCGCGGTCCCAGAAGACGCAGCCGGCGGCGACCGGCCCACCCGACCAGCGCGGCAGCGCCGCCGGGGGCGCGTCGAGGAACCCAATCTTGATGGGCACCCGCCGCAGCTCGAGAATCTCCTGCACCCGCGTCACTCGCACGTCCATGTTTCCTCCGGGGCGTGAGCATGGGCGGCGCCCGCCGCGCTGTCAACGCGACGAGCCACGGCCGATCGGTCGCCTACGCGCGGGGGTGAAAGCGGTTGTAGACCGAGCGGAGGTGGCTGCGGGAGACGTGGGTGTAGATCTCGGTCGTCCCGATGTCGGCGTGGCCGAGCATGGCCTGCACGGCGCGCAGGTCGGCGCCGCGTTCGACCAGGTGGGTGGCGAAGGAATGCCGCAGCTTGTGCGGCGAGATCCGCTTGCGGATGCCGGCGGCGACGGCGTAGCGGCCGAGCAGCTTCCAGAACCCCTGACGGGTCATGGCGCGGCCGTGGTGGGTGAGGAACAGCGTGTCGAGCCCACGCGGTCCCGCTTCGATCACGCGCGCGCCCTCGACGTAGTCGCGGATTGCGGCCAGCGCCACCTCACCGACGGGGACCAGGCGCTCCTTGCGTCCCTTGCCCAGCGTCATCAGATAGCCGGCGTCGAAGTTCACGTCGCGTAGCCGCAACTTCACCAGCTCGGAGACGCGCAGCCCGGTCGCATAGAGCGTCTCGATCATCGCCGCGTCGCGGGCACCGCGCGGCGTCCGCCGATCGGGCGCCGTGATCAGACGATCGATCTCGTCGACCGTCAGATAGTCGGGGAGCTTGCGCCCGAAGCGCGGCAGGTCGACGTCCTCGGTCGGATCCACGGCGATGATCCGCTCACCCTTGAAGAACTTGAACATCTGGCGGAGCGCGATCAGACGGCGGGCCTGCGAGCGCGGCGAAAGCTTGCGCTCGGTGAGGTGCACCAGAAAATCCAGCACGTCGATCGAACGGACGGTGTCGGCGGCGGCGATGGTGCGGCCGGCGGCGAAATGCGAGAACCCCGCCAGGTCCCGCCCGTAGGCCTCGACGGTGGCCGGCGTCAGCTCGCGCTCGACCCGAAGATGGTCGAGGAACTGCTGGATCCCGACGTCGAGACTGGGCCCCACGGTGCCATGCTCCGCCCGGGCCGCGCGGACGGCAAATTTTTGCTCATTTTCGAAGCGTCGGCTCGCTCCGCGCGCGGCAAGAGGTGGCCGAACAACGAACGTCGTGGGCGCTTGGTTGCGCTTTGCTTCGCAAAGCGCCCTTTTCAGAACGCAGATTCAGCGGCGATTGGGGAGCTCGGCGGCCGCGCGGTCGAGGAGGCCGTTGACAAAGGCGCCGCCTTCCGCGGCCCCGTAGCGTTTGGCAAGCTCGACGGCCTCGTTGAGGATCACGGCGACCGGAACGTTCTCCGCGTACTTGAGCTCGTAGAGCGCGATCCGGATGACGTTGCGCTCGACGATCCCCATCCGCTCGACGCGCCAGTTGCGCGACAGACCGGTGAGCAGCTCGTCGAGCTCGGCGTGGTGGTCGGAGACGCCCCGTACCAGCTCTTCGATGAGAGCCCGGTCGATGGCGGGGGCCGGTCCGGCAAGCTCGTCGTCCTCGTCCGCCGCGGGCGCGCCCGAGGGGGCCAGGTGCTCGAAGTAGTGCGCGATCAGGCGGGACACGTCGGTGTCGGGGTCGCCCCCCACGTCCATCTGATGCAGGATCTGCAGCGCGATTTCGCGCGATCTGCGACGCGGGCCAGCCATCACGTCACTTCGTGCGACGCGGAATATCGGGCGTCACCCCGGGCGCCAGCCGGACGGCGGCGCCCCCGGTCCCGGCGTACAGATCGGCCATCTCGACCGCGACCATCGCCGCGTCGAAGCCGCGGTTGCCGGACTCGGGGCCCGACCGTTCGATCGCCTGCTCGATGGTGTCGCACGCGAGGACCCCGAAGGCCACGGCGATGCGCCCTTCCGCCGAGAGCGCCCCGATGCCGCGCGCCGCCTCGTTGACCACCAGATCGAAGTGCGGGGTGCCGCCGCGGATCACCGCGCCCAGGCAGACGATGCCCTCGAAGCGGGCGCTCTCGGCCACCCGGCGGGCCAAGCCGGGCAGCTCCATCGCGCCCGGACAACGAAAGAGCTCCACGTCTTCATCGGCGGCTCCGGCCTGGCGCAGAGCCGCGCGCGCGCCGTCGATCAGCTTTTCGACGATGGCGTCGTTGAACCGCGAGGCGCAGAGCGCGAACCGGCGCCCGTTCGCCTTGAGCGCCCCTTCGTGGGCCAGCCCCGTTCCCGCGGCCCCGTAGGAGGACGCCTTGGTCTCCGGCCGGCTCACGCGCGCTCCTGACCGCCGCCGCCCGCGTTGCGGAAGGCGACCACCCGCCCCGACGGCCGGATGGGGACGCACTCGACCACCTCGATGCCGTAGCCGCCGAGACCAACGATGCGCCGCGGGTGGTTGGTGAGCAGACGAATGTGCCGCGCGCCCAGGTGCGCCAGCACCTGCGCCCCCAGACCAAAGTCTGTGAGTCTCGGAGCCCGGCCGCTCGCAGGCCCGCCGGCGGAGGGCTCCGCCTGCGTCGCGGACGCCGCGGGGGCGGCGAACATCGACCGAAAATCGGTGAGCAGGCTGGCGCGGCCGCGTGGAAATACATAGAGCAGGATCCCGGCGCCCGCCTCTTCGATCATGCGCAGCGGGACCGTCGCCGGGTGATCGTCCTGCACCGGCGAGGCGCCGAGCACGTCGCGCAGCACGCTGGCGGTTTGGACGCGCACCAAGAGCGGCTGGTCCGGCGTGATCTCGCCCAACACCAGCGCCAGGTATTCCGTGTCCTCGACATCCGTGGCGTAGACGGAGGCACGAAACTCGCTGGTCACGCCACCGAGGCGCGGCCGTATCTTCGCCTCGGCGACCGGGCGCACCAGCATCTCGCGCGCCAGGCGATATTCGATCAAGTCGGCGATCTTGATGATCGGCAGGTCGTGCTTCTCCGAAAATTCGACCAGGTCCGGCATGCGCGCCATCTCGCCGTCCTCGCGCATGATCTCGCAAATGACGCCGGCCGGCTCGCGTCCGGCCAGGCGCGCCAGGTCGACCGAGCCTTCGGTCTGTCCGGAGCGGACCAAGACGCCGCCGCGTCGCGCGCGCAGCGGGAAGATGTGCCCGGGAACCACCAGATCGTCGGGGCCCGCATCGCGTGCGACCGCCACCCGGATCGTCTCGGCCCGCTCGCGCGCCGAGATGCCGGTGGTGGTCCCGCGGCGCGCGTCGATGCTGACCGTGAACGCCGTGTGGTGGCGCGACTGGTTGTCGATCGCCATCATCGGCAGGCCGAGCGCGGCGACTTTTTCCTCGGTGAGCGACAGGCAGATGAGCCCCCGCCCCTCGCGCGCCATGAAGTTGATGGCGTCGGGCGTGACCAGGTCGGCCGCCATCGCGAGATCACCCTCGTTCTCGCGATCCTCGTCGTCGACCAGGATCACCATCCGCCCGGCGCGAACCGCGTCGATGGCGCGCGTGACGGCGGTCTGGCGTTCGAGCGCGGCGACGCCGGAATCAGCGGACAAAACCATACCTCCGCAGCGTCTCGATCGACAGGGGGCGGGCCGGCGTCATCGCGGAGGATCGATCCCCGCCCGTGGCCCCGCCGGAGCTGAGGTGCGTCGCCACCAGACGCTCGATGTGCTTGGCGATCAGATCGGCTTCGATGTTCACGTGCGACCCGACCCCTTTTTTGCCGAGGTGGGTCGAACCCAAGGTGTGGGGGATGAGCGTGACGGAGAAGATCGCGCCCTCGCCGAAGTCGGCGATCGCGTTGATGGTCAGGCTCACGCCGTCGACGGCGATCGAGCCCTTGGGCGCCAGCACCCGCGCCACCGGCGCCGGCACCGAGATCTCCAGATCCAGGGCCCGCCCCTTCATGCTCTGCGCGGCGACGGTGCCGATCGCGTCGACGTGACCGGCCACCAGGTGACCACCCAGCGGATCACCGAGGCGTAGCGGGCGTTCGAGGTGAACGCCGTGGCCGGGCTCGAGCGCGCCCAGCGTGGTCAGCATCAACGTCTCGGGACCCAGATCGGCCGCGAAACGCCCGGCCGCGCGATCGACGATCGTGAGACAAACACCGTTCACCGCGATGCTGGCGCCGATCGGCAAGGCCGCGATGTCGAGCGCCGTCTTGACCACCAGTCGCACGACCGTCGCCTCGGCCTCGGCCTGCCGCCCCGCGACAGCGGGCTCCGCCCGCCCGATCGACTCGACCGTTCCCTCGCCTTCGACGATGCCGGTAAACATGGAAAACGACGCGATTATAACATCAGCGCCGGTTTACCCCGGCGGTCAGCAGGAGATCCGGTCCCAGGAACCGGACCGAGATCGGGCCGAGCGGCAACGCCCGCGCCACGGGCAGATTCGCGCCGGACGCCACCGGCAAGCCGCCACCCATGAGCTTGGGCGCCAGGAACAGCGCCACCCGGTCAACCAGCCCCGCCGCAATGAAGGCGCCGTGGATCGCCGCGCCCCCTTCGACCAGCAACGACTGGATTCCGCGGGCGGCCAGGACCTCGAGGGCGGGCTTGAGGGCCACCCTTCCACTCGGATCCCGGATGGTCAGCGTCGGTGCGGCTCCGTCGAGGACGCGCGCCCGTTTCGGCAGACTGCGCCGGCCAGCCAGCACCACGCGCAAGGGCGCAAGGGCGGCTCTGCCGCCCGGCAGGCGGACGGTCAGCTGCGGATCGTCGGCGCGCACCGTCCCCGCGCCGACCAGGATCGCGTCGTGAGCGGCGCGCATCTGGTGGGCCGCGCGGCGCGCCTGTTCGCCGGTGATCCAGACCGGAGCCCGCCGACGACGCGGCGCCGTCTCGGCGATGAAGCCGTCCAGGGTCGCCGCCGCTTTCAGGGTCACGAGAGGCCGGTGCTCGCGCACCCAGATGGCGTAGCCGGCGATGGCCGCGCGACATTCGTCTTCCAGGCAACCCACGTCGACCCGCAGGCCCGCGCGGCGCAGGCGGGCGATGCCGCGCCCGTCGACGATCGGATTCGGATCCCGACAACCGACGACCACCCGCACCGGCCGCGCCGCCAGGATCGCCTCGGTGCAGGGCCCCGTCCGTCCGGTGTGGTTGCAAGGCTCGAGAGTCACGTAGAGCGTGGTGCCGCGCGCGCCACCGCGCAGAGCCCCGAGCGCGTTCACCTCGGCGTGCGCCTGACCGGCTCGGCGGTGAAACCCCTCGGCGACGATGCGGCCGCCCCGCACGATCACCGCGCCAACCACCGGGTTTGGATTGGTCGTCCCCCGCCCGCGCTCGGCCAGCGCCAGCGCGCGCTCCATGAAACGCCGGTCGGCCGCCGAGAAAGGGAACGGCTTCACTTGCGGCCCCGGTTGTCGACCAGGCTCTGCAGCTCGCTCATGAGCTCGTTGACGTCGCGGAACGACCGATAGACCGACGCGAAGCGGACATACGCCACCTCGTCGATATCGCGCAACGCCGCCATCACCGCATCCCCGATGCGCGACGAGGGGATCTCCTTCTCCCCCGCCTCCAGCGCGCGCTCGATCTTGTCGGCCGCCGCCTCCAGGGCCTCGACCGGCACCGGTCGCTTGGAACAGGCCTTCTTGAGACCGCTCAGGATCTTGGCGCGATCGAAGGGCTCGCGCCGCGCATCCTTCTTGATGACCAGCGGCAACACCTCGTCGACCCGCTCGTAGGTGGTGAAGCGCCGGGCGCAGGCGGCGCACTCGCGGCGGCGGCGGATCACCTGCTCGTTGTCGGACGGACGGGTGTCCACGACCTTGTCTTCAATCGCGGAGCAGAAGGGGCAACGCATGGGCGGCTTCGGGTTATGATTCGCTACCACAGATGGACGAGCTGCGCCTCACGGTCAACGGGGAGATTCGAACCGCGACGCCCGGCACCACCGTGTCGGCGCTGCTCGCGGCCATGGGGGTCGACCCGGCGCGGGTGGCGGTGGAGCGCAACCAGGACGTGATCCCCCGCCGCACCTGGAGCGACGCGACCCTCGCGGACGGCGACCGCATCGAGATCGTCGCTTTTATTGGCGGGGGCTCGGGCGGGGGCTCGGGTGACTTGCCGGCGGCGCGATCGGACGACGGCGACTTTCTGGTCATCGGGGGACGGAAGTTCAAATCGCGGCTGCTGGTCGGCACGGGGAAATACCGGACGCTCGAGGAGGGGCGCGAGGCGATCCGGCTGTCGGGCGCGGAGATCGTCACTGTGGCGCTGCGTCGGGTGGATCTGACCCCCGGCAAGCCCAACGTGCTGGACACCATCGATCGCACCCGCCAGACCATCCTGCCGAACACGGCCGGCTGCTACACCGCCGAGGAGGCGATCCGCACCTGCCGCCTGGCGCGCGAGCTCGGCATCGCCGACCTGGTGAAGCTGGAGGTCATCGGCGACGAGCGCACGCTCTTCCCCGACGGGCCCGCGACGCTGGAGGCCGCGCGCGTGCTGGTCAAGGAGGGATTCACGGTACTCCCCTATTGCATGGACGATCCGATCCTGGCCCGAAAGCTGGAAGACGCCGGCTGCGCGGCCGTCATGCCGCTGGCGGCGCCGATCGGATCGGGGCTCGGCATCCGCAACCCGTACAACCTGCGGATCATCCTCGAGCACGCCAAGGTTCCGATCATCGTCGACGCCGGCGTCGGCACCGCCTCGGACGCCGCGGTGGCGATGGAGCTCGGCTGCGCGGGCGTGCTCATGAACACCGCCATCGCCGGCGCGCGCGATCCCTTGATGATGGCCGAAGCGATGCGCGACGCCGTCGTGGCCGGGCGGCTCGCCTTCCGCGCCGGGCGGATCCCGCGCAAGCTCTACGCGACCGCCTCGTCCCCGCTCGACGGCTTGATTGACTGAACCCACGTCCCACGTCCCCCGCCTCTATCTCGTGACCGACCGGCACGCGACCGGCGGACGGCCGCTGGCCGCGGTCATCCGGCGGGCCCTGGCTGGAATTGCGGGCACCGGCGTCGCGCCGCGCGCGGTGGCCGTGCAGCTTCGCGAAAAAGATCTCTCCGGCCGCGCGCTCATCGAGCTCGCCCGCGCGCTGCGGGCCGAGACCGCCGACGCCGGCGTGCGGCTCTACGTCAACGATCGGATCGACGTCGCGCTCGCCGTGGGCGCCGACGGCGTGCATCTCGGGGGCGAGGCGCTGTCGGCGGCCGACGCGCGCGCCATGGGCCCTGGCCTCGGCGTCGCCATCTCCGCACACGGCATCGACGACCTTCGCCCGCATCTGCGATCCAACGCCTTCGCGGTCTTCGGCCCGATCTACGACACGCCGTCCAAGCGCCGCTACGGGCCACCGCTTGGCGCCGCCGCGCTCTCTGCTGCCGCGGGCGTCGGGCTGCCGTTGGTCGCGATCGGCGGGATCGGACCCGAGACCGTCGGCGAGGTTTTGGCCGCGGGCGCGCGCGGCGTGGCCTCCATCCGCGCCGTGATGTCTGCGCCCGATCCGGCGGCCGCGGTGCGCGCCTTTTGCGAAGCGCTCGCGACCACCGATCACCCTTGACACTATTTGTAACACTCGTACTCTCGTCCCCAAAATTCCACGGAAAGCCGCGGAAAACGAGACAGCGAAAACGAGACAGCATCGATATCAACGTTCGTAGGAGGGCAGCAGATGGCAACCGGCAAGGTGAAGTGGTTCAACGACGCGAAGGGGTTCGGGTTCATTGCTCGTGAAGATGGGCCGGACGTATTCGTCCATCACACGGCGATCGTGTCGGAGGGCTTCCGCTCGTTGAGCGAGGGGCAGGAGGTCGAGTTCGACATCACGGAGGGGCCGAAAGGGCTGCAGGCTGCGAACGTTCGCAAACAGGCATAAGCCCAACTCATTCGTCCGTAGAACGGCCAGCCCATCGGGCTGGCCGTTTTTTTATGGCCCGCGTTCTACGACGAGGGTGACTTCCTCGGAGGCGGGGCGGCCGCGGTTGGTGGGGCGCACGCGCCAGCCGGATCGGCGGGCCAGGATCGCGGCGGCGGCGCGGACGATCTCGGCGGCGGCCGGTTCGACCTCGGCCCACCAGGCGTAGCCGTCGCCCTCGCCTTCGTAGCCTTCCGGAAATGCGCAGCGGACCTCCACACGAAGCGTGAATTCACGCTCTTCAACGAATGTTTCGTCCGACATGACCGGTAATTAGCATGTCTTCGCGGCGGTAACTCGCCTTGACCTGCCACACCCAAGACAGGCAAGCTTTTCGTCCACCTGGCGATGGCAGAGCCCCCCACCGAAGCGCGGCGCACCTTTCTCGCTACGCTGACCGCCGCGCTTGGCGCCGTGGCCGGCGCCCTTGCGGTCATTCCCGGCCTCGGCTTTCTGGCCGGGCCGCTCGAGCGCGCCACGATCCGCGGCGCGGAGCAACCTCTGCGCGTCGCGAGCGATCACGATGTCAAGTCGGGGAAACCGGTGCGGGTGACCGCGGTCGGCCAGCGCGACGACGCCTGGCTGCGCATCGATCACGTCACGCTGGGGTCCTGCTGGCTGGTTCGATCGACCGAGAGCGCACCGGTCCGCGCGTTCTCCACCGTCTGCCCCCATCTCGGCTGCGGCGTCGACTGGAACGAGAAGACCGGCAATTTCGACTGCCCCTGTCACGCCTCGTCGTTCGATCTCGAGGGGCGCTGTCTGAGCGGACCATCGCCGCGCGGGCTCGACGAGCTCGATGTTCGCGCCGATGGTCATGACCTGCTGGTCCGCTACCAGCGCTTCCGCAGCGGCACGCCCAAGAAGGAGCCGATTGGATGAGCGTCAGCCCGGCGCCGGCCCCGCCGCCCTCCGAGTCGCCAAGGGCTGCCAGTAGACGCGCCTGGCTCGAAGAGCGCCTGGGTCTGGCAGGGATCGGGTCCGCGATCCTGGGCGGGCAGATGCCGGGGGGTGCCAGCCTCTGGCACGCCCTGGGCTCGGTCGCCGCCGGTCTCTTCGTGCTCGAAGCTGTCACCGGAGTCTTCCTGGCGCTCTTCTACGCCCCGTCGGTGACCAGCGCCTGGGCGTCGGTCGCCTACATCCAGGATCAGCTTCCGGTCGGCTGGTTCGTGCGCGGGCTCCACAGCTTCGGCTCGTCGGCGTTGATCGTGGTGGCCGGTCTGCACCTGCTGCAAGTCTTGGTCTTCGGCGCCTACCGGCGGCCGCGCGAGCTCAACTGGATCGTCGGCCTCGCCCTCTTCGGCCTGACCGCGATGTTCGCCCTGTCGGGCTACCTCCTGCCGTACGACCAAAAGGGCTACTGGGCCAAGCTGGTCGAGGCGACCATCGCCGGCAGCGCGCCGGTGGTGGGCGGCGCGGTCCAGCGGATCATCCAGGGCGGCGCCGCGTTCGGCAACTTGACGATCACGCACGCCTACGCGGTTCACGCGTTGCTGCTGCCGGCGGCCTTCGCCGCCTTCGTGGTCCTGCACATCTATCTCTATCGAAAGCAGGGGCCGACGCCGAAGTGGTCACTTTCGGCCGAACAGATAGCCTCGCGGACGGTCCCGGCCTGGCCGTATCAGGCTGTGCGCAACGCCAGCCTCGGCACCTTCGTGCTCCTGGCGGTGACGTTCGTGGTCGTGGCCCGCCACGGAGCGCTGCTCGAGTCGCCCGCGGATCCGACCTCCAGCTACGTCGCCCGTCCCGAATGGTATGCGCTGCCGCTCTATCAGCTCCGCATGTACTTCGAAGGGCCGCTCGAGATCGTGGCCACGATGGTCGTCCCGGGCATCGTCACGACGCTGCTGCTGGCGCTGCCGTTTGCCGACCGCGGACGGAGCAACCGGCCCGCCGATCGTCCGCGCGTGATGATCGCGACCGGCCTCGGCCTGGTGGCGCTGGCCGCTCTGTCGACGATCACGCTGGCCAAGGATGCCCACGATCCGGCCTTCATCAAGGCGCGCGCCGAAGAGAAATCAAAGGGCGAGAGCGCCCGGAGGCTCGCGCTCGAGGGGATTGGTCCGGAGGGCGGGCTGGCCGTCTTCCGCAACGATCCGCTCAACCGCGCCCGCGAGATCTGGGCGGAGCGCTGCGCCGGTTGCCACGCACTTTCCGGAACCGGCGGCGACAAGGCCCCGGACCTCAAGGGGTACGATTCGCGGGCCTGGATCCGGGGTTTTCTGGAGAATCCCGACGGACCGCTCTACATGGGTCCCGCCAAGCTGGAGAAGGGAATGAAGCCGGTGGTGGGGACGCCCGAGGAAATGGATGCGCTGGTCGAGATGGTCTACGTCGAGACGGGGGCACCCGACGCCGACGCCGCGCGCGCCGCGCTTGGACACGATCTGGTCCCGCAAAAGGACTGCGACAGCTGCCACGATTTCGACGCCGAGAGCGAAAATACCGGCCCCAACCTGAAGGGGCGCGGAACGTTGGCCTGGGTCACCGAGGTCATCAAGGACGCCGGCCATGGCCGTCTCTTCGGCGAGAAGAACAAGATGCCCAAGTTCGACACGAAGCTGACGCCCGCCGAGATCGACGACCTCGCCCGCTTCGTCGTCGCGCAAAAGACCGCCCCTTAGCGCGTCTGCGCCCGTCGGCGGGGGCCCGAGAGCCGTTTTGGACGGGAGAGAACACCCTGCCATCAACCCCAAGGAGGCATCGATGGGTCTGCGTGCTTTGTCTTCGTCCTCCCGGCTATTGCCCCATTGTCTGGCCCTCGCCCTCGTGGTCACGATCGTGTCGTGCGCCCAATCTGATACGGGCACCGGCGAAACCGGGAGCGGTGGCACCAATGGCGCGGCCGGCACCATGGGTGCGGGAGGCACGTCGTCGACGGGCCCTGCGGGCACGAACGGCGCCGCCGGCACGAACGGTGCCGCAGGCACGAACGGCGCCGCCGGCACGAACGGCGCCGCCGGCACGAATGGAGCGGCGGGTACCGGCGGTAGAGCCGGAACGGCGGGTACCTCAGGCGCGGCCGGGACCGGTGGCAAGGCGGGAGCCACAGGCGCCGCCGGGACGACGGGCGCCGCCGGGACCAGCGGCAAGGCCGGAACCACCGGCGCGGCCGGAACCACCGGCGTGGCCGGAACCACCGGTAAGGCGGGTACGAGCGGTGCGGCCGGAACCACAGGCGCCGCCGGAAGCAACAGCAACAACAGCGTCATTGGATGGGCGGCCGCGGGCTGTACGGTCAGCGGCGTCTCCACCACCACCGGCGGCGGAAACGGGACCCCGGTGATGGTCACCTCGGCAAGCTCGTTCAACTCGAACGCCAGCGGAACGACCGCGCGGGTGATTCAGGTCTCCGGGTCGCTGAGCGGCGATCTGACGATCGGATCCAACAAGACGATCATCGGTCTGTCGGGCGCCAAGGTCACCGGGCACATCGAGATGAACGGCTCGGCGAACGTCATCATCCAGAACCTGACCGTGGTCGGGTACAACTGCTCGGACGTGGCTGCGAACGGCGACTGCCAGGACGGCGCCGACGCCATCACGGTCGATCACCAGAGCCACCACATTTGGATCGACCACCTCGACATCTCCGACGGGTCCGATGGCAACCTGGACATCACCAACCAGAGCGACTGTGTGACGGTCTCCTGGACCAAGCTCCACTACTCGACCAGCCGCGTCTCCGGCTACACCGGCGAAGTCCATCACTTCTCGAACCTGATCGGCGCCTCGGACAGCGACACCAGCGACGCCGGCCACCTGCGGGTCACCTGGCACCACGACTGGTGGGCCGACCATGTCGTCGAGCGCATGCCGCGCGTCCGCTTCGGCGACGTGCACGTCTTCAATAGCCTCTACACCTCGACCGGCAACTCCCACTGCGTGGCGCTCGGCGTGAGCGGCAACATCTTGCTCGAGAACAACGTCTTCGTCGGCGTCTCGGATCCGATCGACACCACCGACTACTCCAACTCGGCCAGCATCGCGGTGTCCAAGGGAGACATCTACACCAACACCAGCGGCCAGACCGCCAACAAGGGAACCGCCGTCTTCACGCCGGGCTACACCTATTCGCTCGACTTAGCCAGCGCCGTGCAGAGCGAAGTCCAGAGCGGCGCCGGACCCAAGTAGAGCGGCGCCGGACCCAAGTAGAGCGGCGCCGGACCCAAGTAGAGCGGCGCCGGACCCAAGTAGGGCGCCCCTCAGGGCGGGCGCCCCTAGTCGAGCCAGTCCGTCCGGATATCCGGGCCGAGCTGCTCGACGATCTCGGTGCGGAAGCGCCGCTTGAGCTGATCGGCGATCTGCCCCATGCGCTGCTTGGAGACGCCAAAGCGGGTCCCGAGCTCGCCGAGCGCAACGGGCTCCTCGGTGGCGAGGTGCTCCTGCCAGACGGCCCGCTCGCGCGCATCCTTGAGGCCGTCGCGGAACCCAACAATGAATCGTTGCAAGGCGTCGGTCAGCTCGGCGCGGGCCGCCTCCGACTCGGGGGAGACGCCCCCGGACGCGAGCCGCTCGGCCAGGGGGTAGACGCCCTCGCCGCCACCGTCGACGGGGCCGGTCGGATCGATCGACACCTCACGCGAATCGAGGTGCTGGCGGACCTCGTCCAGATCCTTCTCGGTGACGTCGAGCTTGGCCGCCAGCAGCTTGGGCGTCGGTTCGAAGCCAGCCGCCAGCAGCCTCTGGCGCTCCTTCTCGAGGCGAAAGAACAGCTTGCGCCCCGCCCGCGTGTTGCCGACGTGGATGAGGCGCGAGTTCGTGAGCAAGAACTTCAGGACGTAGGCGCGGATCCAGTAAGCGGCGTAGGTGCCGAACTTCGGGCCGAGCGTGGGCTCCCAGCGCTTGACCGCCTCCATGAGACCGACGCTGCCTTCCTGGAATAGATCGAGGATGTTGGTCCAGGCGCGGCGGTACTGGTAAGCGATCGCGATGACCAGCCGGAGGTTGTGCACCACCAGCGTGCGTGCCGCGCCCATGTCGCCCTGGAGGCGGACGGCGCTGCCCAGAGCGCGCTCCTCTTCGTCGGACAGGCGCCGGTAGCGCCGCGCCTCCGCCAAGAACCGCTGCAGCGGATCGCGCAGCGGCGCCAGAGCGCCCGCGCGCGGAGGCGGCATCGCCTCGTCGGCGTCGAGGTCGGCGTCGGCTTCCACCTTGGCGTCATCGGAACCGACGTCGCCGGCTTCGAGCAGCACGCCCTCCTCGTCTGGAAGGTCCCCTGGACCTGGTCGGTCCGGTTGGTCCTGGTCGCTCTCGCTTCGCATCGGTCGTCAGATACTATGGTGTCCTTTCGGAGACGCGCATGGGTCTAGCATCGAAAGCTCCCCTGCGCCTCATGCTGGCCGCCTTGGTCCTGCCGGCCGTTGCCGGGGGCGCTTGTCGGAAACCGGCCCCCGCCTCGGCGACCGCGCCGAAAACGGTCCCGACGACGACGCCCCAGCGCGGCAACGAGATCGCCCTCCTCTATTCCTCGAACCTGCTCGGGGCGTATGCCCCCTGCGCCTGCACGCTGCCGCAAGGTGGGATCGCACGGCGCGCCACGCTGATTGCCCGCGCGCGCGCCGAGGCAGATGCGGTGCTGTTCGTCGACGCGGGCGATCTCTTCGGGCCCTCGCCCGACGCGGACGCGGGCAAACCGGGCGATGCCGAACGACGCGCGCGACTGCTCGCCACGGCCGCCACGCGGGGCGGTCTCACCGCGTTCACGCCGGGCGAGCGCGACCTCGCCCTCGGGCTGCCGATGTTGCGGCGGGTGGCCGCGGCGACGGGATTGCCGATCGTGTCGGCGAACCTCTACGGCCCGGGCGGAGAGCGGCTGTTCGAGGCCGATCGCCTGGTCGATGCCGCCGGGGTGCGGGTCGGCATCTTCGGGGTTAGCGCCCCCCCGTCGCCCACCGACGCCGCCGGCTGGCGCGCGGCCGGAATCGAGGCCCGCGATCCGGCGGACGCCGCGCGCGAAGCGGTGCGATCGCTGCGCGCCCGCGGCGCGTCGGTGGTGGTGGCACTGGTCCACGTCGGCGCGCCGGCCGAGAGCCGCAGGCTGGTCGGCGCCACGGACGGCATCGACTGGGTCGTGCTCGGCCACAGCGGCCTCAACCTGGAGGCGCCCGAGAAGGTCGGCGGCGCGCGGATGCTGGAGGCGATGTCCGAGGGGAAGAACCTCGGGCGCCTGGATCTGCACCTGGTCGGCGCGAGCCTGGCATTCGCCGATCGCGCCGAGCGTGGGGAGATCGCCGGTATCCTGGCCGATCACCGGCGGCAGCTCACCGAATCCGACCGGCCGCTCGGCGACACCGATCCGGCCGCGCTGCTCGAGTATCGCGATGCGCGCCGGCTCCAGCTCCAGCGGGCCATCGACCGGGAGAGCGCGCTTTTGGCCCGTCTGCCCGAGGCCATCTCGGGGAGCTGGTTCGAAAACCGAATCTTCGCCCTAGATCCCGAGATCCCCGACGACGCCGGTCTCGCGAGGCTGGTCGAGGGCTACCCGCGGTCCAGGCCCCGAGCCGGCGGCCACCGGCCAGGCGGCGACCACAACGGACTGGCAGGGGGGGCCCGCGGTCATCTATAGTCCCGCTCGAATGCGTGGCCAAGGGCTGTCGGGTCGGATGGGGTTGCTGGCGCTTGCGCTTGCGTCGTCCGCGCCCGCGGCCGCACCCGCGCGGGCCGATGTCGGCCCCGGCGACAGCTACGAGACGCTGGCGCACGGCGCCGGCAGGACGCAGGACGTGGCGACGCTGCTGGCGCCGTTCATCGATTCCTGCGGTGGCGAAATGCGCGAGCTCGATCGCGCACGCTGCCGGGCCACGACGGCCTACCTGCACCGCGAGCTCCCGCACAAGACGTTCGCCACCCAGTCGGACGATCCGGCCGCCATCGAGGTCTCGAGCTACGACGCCGCCGTGAAGGGCTACCATGTCGCGCTGGCCGGCTGCATCGCCTGCACCGAGCCGCTGCCGATCGGCGATCGCGGGGAGCCCCGCTACGTCACGCTGAAAACGCCCGACAAGAGCGCGGCCACGCTGGCCGCCGGTGTGCCGCTTTCGAAGAGCACCTTCGCCTTCGACGACCTCGCCGCCGCCAAGCGCTGGGCCGAGACGGAGCGGCCTTTCTTGCGGGCCGAGTTTCTCTTTCAGCCCCAGGCGGAGAACGCCGCGTTCACCATCGGCATGGCGCCGGGCATCGCGCTCAAGCTCGTCGGCGCGCGCATCTACAACCGATGCACGGGCGAAATCTTGGTCTCGAAGCCGCCTTCGACCGGCTTCGCGGATAGCCCCGCGCCGGGACACCAGGACCCCGCTTGCGCCCGCGCCGGCAAGGCCCCTGAGCCGAACCCCAGCCTCGCCACGTCGGACATGCGACCCGACCAGCTCTCCAAGTCCGACATCGGCGACGCGATGACCAAGATTCGCCAGCAGCTATTCGACTGCTACCAGAAGTTCCACGTCCCCGGCGCGCTGGTCCTGAGCTATGTCGTCGGCGGCAACGGCACGGTGCAGTCGGTCCAGGTCGGCACCACTTTCGCGGGGACGCCCACCGGCACCTGCACGCTGGAGGTCGCCAAGGAGGCCCACTTCCCCACCTTCAAGCGCGAGCGCCAGGAGTTCAAATATATGTTCTACCTGCGCCACCAGTAGCGCGCTCGGGACCTGGGCCTCTCGCGAGGCCGGCGATCAGAAGCGCGAGGCAGAGCAGGCCGAAGAGATCGCCGATGTGCCGATAGAGCCCGCCGCCCGGCAACATGGCCAGGTCGACCAGGAGAGTCTTGGGGGGCGCCGGCGGAATGTCGTCGGGATCGACGGATTCGGTTTGCGCGCGAACGCGGCCGGCGGCGTCGATGTGCGCGCTGACGCCGGTGTTCACCGCGCGAACCATCTCCAGGCGATGCTCGACGGTGCGGAAGACGGCCAGCGCCAGGTGCTGATACGGCTCGGCCGTGCGGCCAAACCAGGCGTCGTTGGTGATGTTGACGAAGGCGTTGGGCCCGAGCTTGCCCACCCGGCGTGCAAAGGCCGGCAAGATGTCCTCGTAGCAGATGAGCGGCCCGAGCTTGAAGTCGCCCGCGGCCGTCCGGAGCGGGAATGAGGCCGGCTCCGAGCCGCGGCTAAAGTTCGAGGCCTCGGGGAAGATCTTGGTGAACCAGGGGATGCGGTCGTAAAACGGGATGTACTCGCCGAACATCATCAGGAAGACCTTGTCATAGCTGCCGGTCGCGTTGCCGTCGGCGTCCATCATGAGCGCGGTGTTGTATGGGTAGCGATCGCGGCCCGTTCGCGCCCCGCCAGCGGCCACCGTGACGGCGCCGAACAGCAGCGGGGTCTCGAAGCCGCGCCGCACCCGCCGCCCATCGCTGGCCGGAAATTCGCGGGCGAACTTGCGGGGAAGCGCGTAGGGGTAGGACGACTCGGGCCAGACGATCAGCTCCGCGCCCGCCCGCGCCAGGTCCGCCGACGCGCGCTGGTGCAGGTCCAGGAGCTGGGCAAAAGCTTGCGGATCCCACTTCTCGATCACGCCAACGTTGGCCTGCACGAGGCCGGTCCTCACCTTGGGCGCCGCCGCGCGCCGCGCGTCGACCTGCCGCAGGCGCAGCCCGCCGTAGCCGAGATCGAAAACGATCAGCGCGGCCGCGACGGCGACGCCCCGCCAGGTCGCCCGGGTCCGCGGCCGGGGCGCGCGCGCGACGTCCGCCAGCGCGCCCCCGGTGAGCATCAGGAGCGCGGTGACGCCGACCGGCCCGGTGACGTCGGCGATCTGGATGACCGCCGGCACGAACGCCTGCGAGATGGCGAGGTAGTAGGGAAATATCTGCGGCATCAAGAGCTCGATCGCGACCATCACCAGCGGCGCCAACAGCGCCAGCGGCCAGCTGGTCCGCTGCCAGGCGCGGCGCACACCCCAGGAAAAAAACGCGAACGCCAGGCCCTGGTACGCGATCAGCAGCGCCATGATCGGAAGCGATTCGATGGGCGCCATGTGCCCGAACCGTTCGAGCAGGCCGTCCATCCAGTAGAAGGCCGCCGCGTGTGCAACGCTGCCGGTGAGCCAGCCGTAGAGGAAGGCGCGCCTGGGCGTCGAGGCGGCCAGCGCCACCAGTAGCTCCGGCACCACCGCGATCCACATGAGCGGCCAGAGCCCGAAGGTCGGCACCGACGAGAAAAGCAGAACCGCCGCCAGCAGCGACAGCCCCAACCGGACGCCGACGACACGCATTGTGGTGCCCCTCATACCGCAGCCCAGGCCGCGCCGGCACCCTGTTTGATTCTTCGGGCGACTCGAGCGGATCTGCTCAGCGCTTTCATTCGTCCATCAGGGAGCCGCGGAGGTCTACGCGGATCGCCGACGCGTCGCGATCCGCGAGCCCGAGATGCGGCGACCGGATCGCAGGACGAAGGTTCGCGCCCAGACCGGCGCCTCCGGCAGCGCGTGGACGCGCTCGCGCAGAGCGGCGAAGCGCGCGACGTTCATCGCCGGCCCGATGAACGAGATCGAGCGCAAGATCAGTTCGAGCGTGTCGTGATCGATCGGCGTCTCGTCGTGAAATCGCCGTTCGTTCGTGAGCGGGACTTCGGCCAAGGCGGACAGGTGAACGATGGACTGCGTGAGCGGGCGTGGTCTGCGCGGGGCGGCCTCCTCCATCAGCCGAACCACGCCTCGCATGAACGGCGTCTGCGCAAAGCCGCAGGTCACCAGCGCCAGCGCGCCCCGCGGCGCGAGCACGCGGGCGATCTGGTGCGCGGTGAGCTCCGTGTCCAAGAAGTGAAGCGCGTCGGCGACCAGCACCAAATCGAGGGAGGCCGGCGGCAGCGGCAACGCCTCGGCGGTCGCGTGCAAGGCGCGCAGCGCGACCCCCCGACCGATCGCCGCCGCGCGCAGCCGATCCAGCATCGCCTGGGCTGGCTCGATCGCGACCACGTCGAATCCCCGCTCGGCGAGCGGGAGCGCCAGGTGACCGACCCCGGCGCCGAGATCGCCGATGCGGCTGCCGAGGGGACCCGCCAGCTCTGCGAGCGCGTCGACCAGAACGGTCGGGTACGCGGGTCGGGCCGCGTAGAACTCCGCCATTCGGTTGAAGACCCATCTCGCTGGATCGTCGAGACCGACCTTGCGACGGCCGAGGCTCATGGTTCGCGTCTCACTTCATGTCGTAGCGCAGAAGCCGGACCTCGAGCGGGCCGTTCCAGAGGCGGTGGAAGACGGTGGGCTTGCGCCGGATCGCGCGCTCGAGCGCCGGGTTGCCGCAGAGAATGATCACCCGCCAGCCGGCGAGGCGTTCGAACGCGCGGCCCATCGATGTGTAGAGCGCGTCGAGATCGGCGGGCTGGAGGCGCTCGCCGTAGGGTGGATTGGTGGCGAGCGTCGCGACCGGCCATCGGTGCTCGAGCGCCGCGACGTCGGCGCGCTCGAAGGTGATCGCGTCGTCGACGCCCGCCGCGGCGGCGTTCTTGCGCGCCGCCGCCAGCGCGGCGGCGTCGATATCGGCGCAGACGACCGGCGGCAGCGGCCGATGCTCGACTTCGTGGAACGACTGGTCGGCCTCGGCGCGCAGGCGCTTCCAAGCCGCGCGGGTCTCGGGCGAAAGACTGGGCCAGCGCTCGAACCCGAACCGGCGGCGGAGGCCGGGCGCGATCCCGCGGGCGGCCAGGACGTGCTCGATCGCCAGCGTCCCGGAGCCCGCCATCGGGTCGATGAAGGGCGCGTCGGCGTGCGCACCGCCCAGCAGGAGCACCGCCGCGGCCAGCGTCTCCTTGAGGGGCGCGTCGACCATCGCGACGCGGTAGCCGCGCTGATGCAGCGACTCGCCGGCCAGATCCAGAAAGATGCCCGCCTGGCCCTTGGCGAGATGCAGGACGATCGAGACGTCCGGCGACTTCGGATCGACGTCCGGCCGCGCGCCGAACGCATTGCGAAGAGCGTCGACGACGGCGTCCTTGACCTTGAGCGCCACGTACCCCGAATGGGTGAGCGCCGGCGTGTCGCGGATGTTCGCGTCGACGGCAAACGAGCTGGTTGCGGTCAGCCAGTCGCGCCAGGGGATGGCGCGCGTGCCCGCGTAGAGGCTCTGTTGATCGGCCGCGTCGAAGGTGCCGAGCCGGACCAGCACGCGCACCGCGACGCGCGAATGCAGACAGACGCGCATGCCCATGTCCAGCGGCCCTTCGAACCACACGCCGCCGCGATCCCCTTTGGCGCCCGCGATGCGCATGTCGGCCAGCTCGCGGCGCAGAGCGCCTTCCATCCCGCGGGCACAGGTGACGAAGAATCGAAACACGGCGCGCGCACTCTACAGGGCGAACCCGGCAACGGCGAGCACCGGCGGCGGGAAGCCGCGGCGCGATTTCCCGGCCGGGTGGTCTCCCGAGACAGTCTCCCGAGACGGTCTTCCCTTCCATCCGCGACTCCAATAAAATCGTCGCCGGGCGCCATTTGGACCTGGCACAGGGCACAATCGCGGGAGGCTTAGATGCGGATGCGAACGACAGGCTGGTGGATCGGCATGGTGGTGTTGAGCGCCGTGGCGGCTTGCGGAGGCTCGAGCGGCGGCGGCAAGAACGCGCAGCAGATCCTGAGCGGCGCGAGCGGCGGAGGTGACGCCGCGACCTTTCACGACGGCTCGCTGCCGCCGCCGCACGGAACGATCACCGTCACCGTGCCGACGACCGGAATGGCGATCAATGGCGGCTCGACGAATTTCGAGATCTCGGCCACGAGCGACATCGTGACCGTATATGTCTCCGTGCAGGGGCAGACCGGCTACTGGGAGATCCCCATCCCCGCTGGCAGTACGGTGGCCGATGTGCTGCTGTCGTTCGCACAGCAGATCGGGGCCACGCAGGATGCTGGTTCCAGTGTGCAGCTCGTCATCATCTTCGAGGTCGCCGACGCGGCGGGTGACGTCAGCGCACCGCAGACGACGCCCACCGCCGTCATGATCGTGGGCACCGGTGACGTCGAGGTCGCACTGACCTGGGACGTCGACAACGATCTCGACCTGCACGTGGTGGACCCCAACGGCAACGAGGTCTATTACGGCAACGAGTTCTCACCGACGGATGCCGTCGACCTCCTCGACCTGGACTCGAACGCGGGATGCTCCATTGATGGCGTAGACGCCGAGCACGTGGTCTGGCCGACCGGCAAGGCCCCACGGGGCACCTACACCGTACGCGTGGACAACTGGTCGAACTGCCAGAATGCGGCGGCCCACTACGTGGTGACCGTTGAGGTCGTCGGCCATCCTCTCCAAACCTTCTCCGGCTCGTTCGCCGCCAGCGATCCTGGCGACAACGGCGGCGAGGGCGACGGCACGACGATCACGACCTTCACGTTCTAGACGTTTCAAGGGGCGCGTCGTCGTCGGGAGCCCGCCGGTGCGGATCCCGCGACGGCCCGCATGCACGGCGATGGTCGAGAAGGCCGGCACGACGCCAAGCCGGGACGACGGACTCAGTGCGCCGCGCCAGGAACGCGGGCGGCGGCATCGACGCGGGCTTGGGCCCACTCGCGGCGGATCACGAGGGCGACGTACGCGCCGTCGAGCTCGCCTTTCCAGGCGCCGAGCTCGCGGTCGGCGGCGGCCAGGTCGCGTTCGGCGGCGGGGCGATCGACGTCGCCGGCGGGCGTCGCCTGGTCGACCAGGACCAGCACGCGATCGAGCGCGTGGGCGTCTCCGGTGGCCGGCAGCGGCGCGACCTGCAAGAACCCCTGTCCGACCGCGACCACGCCGGCGTGATCCGCCGTGCGGTAGGTGAGCACGCCCGGCTTGAGCGCGGACATGAGTGGCACGTGGCCCGGCAGGATCCCCATCTCGCCGATCTCGCCCGGCGCCGTGATCTCCTGGACGTCGGTGTCGACCAGCGCGCCGCGCGGTGTCGTGAGCGAGAACTTCATTGGGTGCTCGCGTCGAGCGTAGGCCGGCTTCGCCGGCCGCAGCTCATCGCGGGAGGGGTTGGGAACCCTTTGAGGGTTCCCATGTTAGTTGCCGCCCGATTCTTTCTTGAGCTGCTCGTGGCGGGCCCGCACGTCGTCGAGGCCGCCCTGCATGTAGAACGCCTGCTCGGGGATGTCGTCGCACTTGCCGTCGACGATCTCCTTGAAGCTGCGCACGGTGTCCTTGATCTCGACGTACTTGCCCGGCGAGCCGGTGAAGGTCTCGGCCACGAAGAACGGCTGCGACAGGAACTTCTGGATCTTGCGGGCGCGCGACACCGTCAGCTTGTCGTCCTCCGACAGCTCGTCCATCCCCAGGATCGCGATGATGTCGACCAGCTCCTTGTACTTCTGCAGGATCTTCTGCACCGAGCGCGCCACCTGGTAGTGCTCGGCGCCCACGATCTCGGCCGACAGCATGGTCGACGTCGAATCGAGCGGATCGACCGCCGGGTAGATCCCCAGCTCCGAGATCGCGCGCGACAGAACCGTCGTCGCGTCGAGGTGGGCGAAGGCCGTCGCCGGCGCCGGATCGGTGAGGTCATCGGCTGGCACGTAGATCGCCTGTACCGAGGTGATCGACCCCTTGCTGGTCGAGGTGATCCGCTCCTGCAGCTCGCCCATGTCCGTGGCCAGCGTCGGCTGATAACCGACGGCCGACGGGATGCGCCCGAGCAGCGCCGAGACCTCGGAGCCGGCCTGGGTGAAGCGGAAGATGTTGTCGATGAAGAGCAGCACGTCCTGCCCCTCCTCGTCGCGGAAGAACTCCGCCACCGTCAGCGCCGACAGGGCGACGCGCGCGCGCGCGCCCGGCGGCTCGTTCATCTGCCCGTAGACCAGCGCGGTCTTCGAGAGCACCGACGATCCGTCGGACAGCTTTGACTCCGCCATCTCGTTGTACAGATCGCGCCCCTCGCGGGTGCGCTCGCCGACGCCGCCGAACACCGAGAAGCCGCCGTGTTTCTTGGCCACGTTGTTGATGAGCTCGAGCATCGTGACCGTCTTGCCGACGCCCGCGCCACCGAACAGACCGACTTTGCCGCCCCGGCGGTACGGGGCCAGCAGATCGATGACCTTGATGCCGGTCTCGAACATCTCGACGCGCACCGACTGGTCGACGAACTTGGGCGCCGGCCGGTGGATCGGAAACTTCTTGCTCGCCGTGATCGGCCCACGCTCGTCGACCGGCTCACCGATGACGTTCATGATGCGCCCCAGAACCTCGCGTCCCACCGGGACCTGGATCGGCGCGCCGGTGTTCTCGACCGGCATGCCGCGAACCAGACCGTCGGTGGTGTCCATGGCGATGCACCGCACGTTGCGCTCGCCCAGGTGCTGCGCCACCTCGACCACCAGGTTCCCGGCGGCGCTGCTGATCGAAGGGTTCGAGATCCGGAGCGCCGTGTTGATCTCGGGCAGCTCGCCGCCCGAGAACTCGACGTCGACGACCGGCCCGATGACCTGGACCACCCGACCTGGCGTGCTCGTTACCGGCGATC